>CAZIZA010000032.1:0-20684 GCA_964543555.1 uncultured Pseudomonas sp. | reverse complement strand
AGCAGGTCATTCGGGGTGTGGAAGTCAGGCAGCGGCCTGCGCGTGTTGGCCGGGCTACGTAGGTCACGGAACCAGGTTCCGGACTGTTCGGCGAGCTGCTTGATAAAGGGCCGGCCGTTGCAGGCAAAGGCAAAGGGCACGCGGAAGTGACCACCCTGGCCATCGTTCCAGGGCTGCGTCTGACCCGCCAGCTGCCAGGGCTGTTGATGCTCGGCCGCCAAGTTGAACTCACGGGCATAGCGCTCGGCCTGGGGAATGCGGTCGGCGATATTGATGCGCTTGCGCTTGGCTTCAACGATGGCAATGGGCGTGAGACCGGCGAACAGTACATAGTCGGCGCATGCTTTGGGGCTGCTGGTGGGCCACTCGGCGATGGCCTTGTTCTTGCCCTTCTCCGGGCGCGCTCCCTTGCCGTAGGTGAGGTCGAGGGAGTCTGCCTCCCAGCCGGCGTCTATCAACTGCTGGTCGATCAAGATGCGGGTGAGGTCTTCGGATAGATCGAAGCTGCTGCTGGCCTGCTGAGTCAGCTTGGCGACCTGTTGGCTGGCTTGTGGCTGGGCCGCCAGTTGCTGCTGCAGGGCTTTGAGGCTTTGTTCGTGCTCGCTGCGCAGCTTTTGCAATGCGGCTTCGTGTTCGGCTGCTAGTTGCTTATGGCTGCGTGATTCGGCATCCATCTGCTCGGCAAGCACGGCGTATTCTTCAGCCTCCTGCTTGAGCAGGTCGGCCAGCTTCTGGTTGCTCTCCAGTTGCTGGCTGGACTCGCTGAGCTGCGTCTTGAGTTGTTCGATCTGGCTTTGCAGATCGCGCAGCGGTGCGCTGGGATCTGAGGGGGTGACGAAGGGGCCAGGTTTGAACGCATGAGCATTCTTGCCGAACGACTGGTGATACCAGATGGCCAGAGCGCGGGCGACCTTCAAACCATCCATTGCCTCGCGATGCTGGGTGCGGAACTCATGGGTGGCTCGGTTGCCTTCGACGCGCAGAGTGTGGAACAGGCTGCGGATGTTCTGATCCAGCTGGATCTCGCGGCTGAGCTTGTAGAGTAGGTCGGACTGCGTAGTGGTGGCATCGAACTCGATACCGGCGCGGCTGGCCAAGTCCTGAGCCAGCGCTTCGCCAAGTTGGCGCAGTTTGATCAGTGTGGTGTTGGGATCGCTGGCGAAGACCTGCTCGGCTGTGCTCGCAAGCTGCAGGAAAATGGGGTCGTGCTCCTGGAGAAAGGCAAAGTTACTGCTGGCCGCCATGATCGATCCTTCGGTTGCGTTCCCACTTAATAAGCCCTGTATGGCTTTATCGTGCGTAGAGTGAGGGCAGCTTAACCAAGATGAGCCGAGTTTGACCATGGCATTGAGCCACACGGTGACCCAGAGCGTATCGGCTAGCTGGCCGGACAGCTAACCGTCAATGCAAGACCATCCAGAGAACCTCCAGCCTGATCGTAGTTTGGCGTGTTAGGCACGCCTCAGAGCCAGTGGTGGCGCAGGTTTGCGGTGTAGACGGCACGCAGATGCATTGATTGGGTGCCGTCTCCAACCCCCGTGCAGACTGCTTTCCAGGCCAACGAAGTGCCGCCTCCTTTTATCTTGCCCTCCGCTTTTTCCGTGTCTTTGTGCACCTGAATAGGGTAATCAGGCTGGGGACATACCAAGGATCTCGCAGTTTCTGGACGGAGGCCGAGGGCAGAGGTATCCGCAGCACCGTGGTGCTTGAATGCGCGCAGACTGAGCACACGCTACGACATCTGGATCGACGCGATAACCGACAGCTCATCGACATGAGTCTGATCACAAGAGCTGCGCCCGAGCGATCACCGCGCTGACAGACACCGGACCGACGTAGCGACTGTTGAATCACTTCGGGTTTGTGTTGCAGAGCAGGAGCCGTTCCTCGCCAACTAGGCGCTGGCAGGTGTGCCAGGCTGGCAACGCGCGACCCTGTCGATCTCTGCGCAAGAGCCTGGCAACAAGGACGCCATTGATGCGTATCACCTCTGACGACCTTGTTTGCACACGTGCTGCGGTATCATCGCCCTCACGGCCTTCAACAGCGATGCGTTCGCCAGCAGGTAGCCGTGCTGCGCAGCTATTGCATTAGGTAAACCAGCATCAGATCTCCAGGCGCCAGTGAATTGGCCGGCGAAGTGCGATACCTGCCGGCAGGCACGCTGTCGGACGTGTTGTAGATCAGCCGTGGTGGCGACGTAGCGAGCACTGTCCAACCCTGGGCGGATATGTGCCTGTTAGCAGTGTCAGCGTTCGCCATGCCTGGTGAGTCCCCGTGCGTTATGACGTGGCGTGTTGCTCCAGCACTTCGCGCGGCATCTCCGCCATGCTCATGCCGCGGTCGAAGGCCACAAGTGCGCAGTGCCGGCGTCACGTCCAGCGTCAGCCGGGCGCTGTAGCGCTCGGCCTTGCCGTGGTCGACGACGGCGCCCTGGCGTATCCAGGCTTCGGCCTGCGGATTAGCCAGCGGGCGTGCACCGATACTGATGCGCTTGCTTCTCATTACGGCCGCCTCAGCAACTCGTCGACCAGGCTGCTGACCTCGCGTGCAGCAGCGCTATCCGGTGTCAGTTCGCGTGCCAAGCGACCGGCTGCCACACTCTCGGCGAAGACGATGCGTTGGCGCACTTCGGCTTGCAGTGCTGGTAGCGGTTGGTCAGCCAAGGCGCCGCGCGCTTCGCGCGCCGATAACCGTGGTGCGGATGCGGCGGTTGATGGAAAGCACCGCGGGCAACGTGGGCCTGAACACCTGCGCCTCGCGGATCATTTCGACCATCTCCGCGCTGGCCCTCAGGCTGTAGGAACTCTGCTGCACTGGCGACACTCGATTCGCCGCCAGCAATGTGGAGCGGGCAGTGGCCCGTCGATGATCACGTCATAGGCACGACGAGCCAGCTCCGGAAATACCTGGTGCAGCGTCTCGCGCGCCAGGCTGACGGCGCTGAACAGTCTGGGTAAGCCCTGTTGGCTGCGCCGCTGTGTCCAGTCCAGTGCCGAGCCCTGTGGGTCGGCATCGAGCAGGATGACGTTCTGTCCGCGCAGGGCCAGTTCGCCAGCGATGTGGGTGGCCAGGGTGGTCTTGCCCACCCGCCTTTCTGGTTGAGCAGGGCGACGATCATGGCCGGATTTCCCCGGCCAAACCGCCCAAATCAGCAGCTGTCCACAAACGGGCGCTGTCCCAATAACAAGTTAGAGCTTTTAAGTTAGTTAAGTTAAGGGAGGCGTGAAAGCCACGCCAGCCGTGGCCTGTAGAGAAGTTCGTGCGCCTGATAGCACGAGAGTGATGCGCCTGATAGCACGTGCCGTCGTGCGCCTGATAGCACGACTGAATTCACAGCTTTTCCAGAAGATATCCCCGTGCCGTTGACGGCACGCGCCGGAGATCCGCTCGCCTGGGGTGCAAGCGCTGCGATGTTTCAGCGGTTTCCCAGGCTGGGGTTGGCGCCGATCCCGGAGCTGGGTGCGGGCAGGCTCGAGATAACTGCGCTCAGGAGAGGCGTCACAATCTGCGGCGCATCGTCCTCGTGCTGGAGTTTGCGCCAATGGCCGTCCTCCGAGCCTGTGCGCGTTTGCCGGAAACGGTCCAGGAGCGGGTTGAAACGCTTCAGATGACTTGGGAAGGGGCACAGGTGGGGGAAGGCGGTTGGAGCGTTCTAAGGGGCTCTGGCGGCGTTTCTGGCCTGGGGCTCAAGGGTAACCGGCGGGCCTCATTGGTAGACCCTGGCCTGTTCGTGTGCGAACTCGCGTCTCGCAGTCTCGCCCAACGGGCGGTACGCGGCTTGTGTGACTGCAGTCTCCGAAGGTGCAGTTCTACGGCTTTCTGCAAAACCGGATAACCGCATCGGCGGATTTCCGTAAATCCGTAAAAGCGCAGATCCGCTTCCCCACAAATCCGTAAATCCGTGGATACGGATCGACGGATTTGGGCAAAACCGTAAGACCGCAACGGTCCCAATCAACTGGCGGTGCAACGTGGTTGTTCAAGGCTGATCGCCGGGACGCGCACCCGTGCATCAGCCTTCTGAGCGGGGCGCGCGGGTGGCCGGTAGGACAGGGGTGCAAACAACAAGGCACCGGGTCGCCCCGGCGCCTTCCGCTGGTCTAGCGATTCCAGAACACGTGCACCTGCTCGAAACCGGTCTCCAGGGTGAACACGTCGCCGCTGTACTCCATGCCGCGGGTCATGGCGTGGTAGTCGATGTACATAACCACATCAGAGGCAACCTGTCATGCGGGATTGAAACGATAACCACCGTTCGCTAAGAAGCGAAGTCCGTCAAAACAACGATCCAGTACTCATACGAGGCCCATAGAGCTCAGAGATCTGCTTCTGGAACAGGGTCTGCCCTCCGTAGCTAGGATGCCTCACGCCAATCACGGGTATTGAATCCGTGATGCGATGTGCCGCGGCGGCAGCGTCGTTGCCAATCGCCACAATGCGAGAGGGCCGTAGCAGGACAATGAGTTGCTGGAGCAGCTCTTCGCCTGCTCGCCTCTCACGCGCGTTGTGTTGTCGGTTCGTGAACTGATCTCCTGACTCATGCGGATGAAGAGGAAAGACGTTCCAGAGGAAGATGCGAGCATCAATGTGTTCAAGCATGCCCCAAATAACCGCGGCCGTTCGTTCGGCCACAGCGTTGCCTATCGTAGGTCGCTCAGGAGTCAGGTCAAGATTCCAACGTCTGGCGTGCTCGTTTATGTGAACGTCGTCAGTTAGGGCTAACCCTGTGCGGCGTCCACCGCGGTATCCGAGGTCTCGTCCGATCCATATGGCGTCTACGGGGCCCTCAGTTGCACTACGCAACATCGCGGACAGTGCGGCAGCACGGCGACGCGGTGCATCGCGACGATCATGGATTTCGCACCGATCCGAGTACGGATTGAAGCAGTCTTCAAACTGCAGTGAAGCGACTGCATCAACGAATGGGTGGATCTTCATTTTTCAGACTCAAGCGGCATATATGTGATGGTGCGTTGTTCTCGGTTTCCAATGATCCACCCACCTTGATTCGCCTTAAGCTGGCGAAAGACAGCATAGCCATCCAGAATCGCCCTCTCCCAGAGCTTCAGTGGGCACTTCTCCACTTCGTAACCAGCCACGAATTCACCAATTGTCTTGAGAAGCCCAAGTGAAACCTTTTCCTGGTTCTCGAAGAAATTCAGCTCCTTGGCTCTGGAGAATATCCAAGCCGAAACCCCTTCCTCCACGACGATGGCCCGACCACTGTCCTGTTCTTCATCATACCTCGGATTACTCTTCCGCTTGTGTCTGATCAATGCTCGCATCACGGGTGACCAGTGCAGGATTGCTGCGTAAGAGAAGTGGAAGACATCATGGAACCGGTAGCCATCATGATCGGCAATATTGTCAGTCAAAGGATCTCCAATAAATACCCCTTTCCATTGGAGATAACTCTTACCACTTCCTCGCTGATTTACCCGTATTTTGAAGTTCCTAGGTATCTGTTCTTCAATCCCAAAATCACTGTCGAAATCAAGGCCAGCTAGATCTTCAGCTTGAGGCTCCAAGAACGCGCCGCGAGCCTTTCGAAGATTGCCGCGAGCCACCTCCGAAAACGCAAGCTTGGCCGCATGCATGGCATCTAAGTAGGCTCGCGCGAAAGAAATCAAATCAATGCGGGTAGGAGTGCTTCCAAGTAAAGCTGCCGCTGATTGTCCAAGGCGCACCAATGTGGTATCCAAGGAAGTAGTCGAGTCTACGGGCACAGCGATATAGGCTAACGCACCTTCGGCTACATCACTTGCAACCCCAATATTTCTGAAATTTCCGTGATTTGTAGCTTCCGCGAAGATATCTTCAAGAGGAATCTGCAGGCGTCTGCAAATTGCAGCCAAATACCAGAGCGTGTCGCCAAACTCTTCTACTGCCGCCTTCTTGAAACCAGGATAAGCCGTTCTCTCTCGAACATTTTTTTTGGCTGTAGCCATTATTCCGCCAACTTCCCCGTATAGTCCTTGAAGGACTGGATTGAAGTCATGCGAGTTAAGTACGTCTGTGGCTGCAATCTCCGCTGCGTAATCCGAGAGCAAGAGGGAACCTTCATTTTTCATCGGTCACCTGCGAAGAGTCAGCCATTCGAATGGAGCGCTTTGATAACCGTGCACGCCAAAACTGCGAATCCACTTTTCAAAGTTTGCAATCAGTTGTGCATCAGCAAAGGTGGTTAAGCCTATTCCTGTTTTACACAGATGGCGGCCTTGCTGATCTTTCAGGTCATCGGGAAATTCAGGGCCTTCGCCCCCGAAATACACAAAGTCGTCGCTAATAAGAATTCTGTTAACGCCCGTATCACGTGTCACGTAATCCGGGTTGAGCGAACCATCGGGGAGGGAATGAAATGAGTCTCGCTGCTGCCAGTCGGCCCCAACCGCAGCCCTAAAGTAGATATTATCTCCACAGCTTTGCTTTCGACTGCCATTACGATACGGCTTCTTGGGTTCAAACCGGGGGTCTAAGTTATATTCATCAAACGTCATCGCCTCAGTTACACGCATTGCGTAAACGAGATGCCCACCCAGTCGAACACTTCGATCATTACTGCCACTACCGACTACCCAATCTCCAATGTGAGCCGTTTTACGGATTTTGGGCTTGCAGGTTGCAAGCGTACAGTAACGGTAGAATGGATTAGGTGCAAAGCCACTGTCGTACCGTACGACATAGGAATGGATGCGAGCCATTAGCAAGGATGCCTCTTAAGTGGTACCGGTTCACAGACATCACCATCAGGCTTCTCCCAAGAGTCCTTCCCGTTGATGGCATCAATTATTGCATCGCCGTTCCACCCAACCAAAGCGTCGGCATATTCTTTTAGGGCACTCGGGAGATCACATTCTTTCTCGCCATGTTCCCAAACACCAACAATGCGTTTCCCCTGTTTGGCTGCGTATTCAATTTCCCAGTTAACCCAATCACTGTCTTTGGTCTGGGGGGAAACGTAGCAAATAAAAACGCCCGCCCAGTTAATAGCCGGCGCAAGGATCTGCGTCTTTATGTAGTGCTCATCAGTAGCATTGTTGAATTTCCCTGTATGAATAGATGAATCCCTCACCTCTAGCCCCTTGGGCGCTAGTAAATCCTTGAGCTTCTGCAATCCATGATCGTCCTTGTGGACATGGCTGATAAATACATTCCTTTTCTCCGCCATCGCTCACCTCCAGTCCTTGCATATAGATGGTACTCTTCTAAGCTTTAATCTTTGTCCATTACGCCATAGTCACAGCTCCTGACCAAAAAGCAATACAGATCGTAGATGTTCCCTTTTCATGTTGTAGGCAATACAGGTAGGTTGGAATTAAAGAGTGTTGACCCACTTGCCATTGCCTCGAGTGTCGTAGAAGGCAAGACCAGCGGCACCACTAGGCACATCGATTTTGTTGTAGAGGTTCAGGTACTCGTTGCCATAAAAATGGCCAAGGTTGTCCAAGGTGGGGACAATCGCGATGCGATCATGGGGCTTTTTGCCGTCCGCAAAGCCGATTTCCCAGGGGCACCAGCGCGACGTCATCGAGTTCTGCGTTGCAAGAAAGAGGAACCAGTCGGCGCGGATAATTGCGGCTTTGATATTGAAGGCCGTTTCAGCATCCGGCTTGTCGGGCATCGTCTGATCCTGCCAGTCGATGTAGACGTCCCATCCTTGATTGTTGAGCAGTTCCTGTAAGCCTAGAGCGAGTGTTGCGTCCTTGTGGCTATGGCTCAGAAAAGCTGTGGGTTGACCGAAACGCTTACTGAATCGCCCTTGCATGGAGCGGCGTTGGCCTGCGTTAAGGAGATCTGACTGGCGAATTGGCATAAGCAAGCTTTCCTAGCATTTTGCGGGCAAAGTGCCATCTTTTGATGCGTTGTTCAAGCTGCCTGCATTGATCCAAATCAACATGTCTAAGCGGCCGGTAGCCCCATACAGGCGGGCGATCCAGCGCCCAGTGGTTCTCGACACGGATCGCATGTCTAAGCAGTGAACCACTCTATAACTCCAGCCTGGCCATCATGGTGATGTCACTGGCGATTGCTTGGTGTAATCTTGCTGACTTCTAACCCCCTTCGATGTCTGGCGGACGACACATACCAGAGTGAACTGCATGTCGCTCCGGAATAATGGCGGCGGGTTGTCAACGAACGGAGGCAAGGGATGGCACGCAGAACATTTTTTTCATTCCATTATCAAGAAGACGTTTGGCGAGTCTTTAATGTCAGGAATTGCTTGGTTGTCAGCAACGATCAAGCTGCAGATGGGTTCTTCGACGGCAGTGTATTCGAAGCTTCCCAGAAGGAAGGCGATGAGGCGCTCAAGACCTTCCTTCGTAATGGTCTCAAGAACACTTCCGTGACGTGCGTGCTTGCAGGTCAGTACACCGCTGCCAGGCGGTGGGTACGTTATGAGATCGTGCGCAGCGTTTTGAAGGGCAATGGGCTGCTCACCGTCGATATCCATGGCCTAAGAAACAACGCGAAGGAGCTTGGAGTGAAAGGCACAGATCCACTGGCTGAAGTGGGTGTCTATCTCGCCAATGACAAGATTTATTTCGCGGAGTTCAAGGACGGTAAATGGGTGAAGTACTCGGACTACGCCTCCGCAATCCCAGCCGCTGATCTGTGGTTTGACGCCCCTACCAGCAATACGGTTGTCAAGCTGTCCAAGCACTGCATGAGATACGACTTCGCGGCTCAAAACGGCCGGGAAAACATCGCTGACTGGATCGAAACGGCAGCTGGCTTAGCCGGGCGTTAGAAATACGACCCGACACTTATTAGCTCGCAGAAATCGACATTTCAGATCACTCAGGTATTGCACATGGCAGTCACACAGCGGTTGGCCGGTGTTAGGATTCACCTGTCCGGGTCGAACAAAGAATTGCAAGCAGACATCGCTGATTTCGTACAGAAATTCGCAGCGAAAGTCTTCAGTGAAGGGGGCTCTATTGTCCATGGAAGCCATCCTTCGTTCACTGAACCACTGCGCAAAGCTGCTGAGGATTTCATCCAGGCAGGTGGGAGCAAGGGGGCACTTACCCTAGTGCGGGCGAGGAGCTATTCAACCGATCAGTACACTGCCGAAATTGAAGAGCAGAGAGCATTCGCTTCTGTAGAGATTGTGCCGGTAGACAATGGCGATGGCCCAGCCGCAGACGGCCTGACACCGATGCGTGATTGGATGGCTGATCGTTCCGATGCGATCATTTGCGTGGGTGGTGCGTGGTGGGACGTCAACAAAGCAAAAGCAGGCGTTCCCAATGAGCTGGATACGATGCTTGGGCTAGGAAAGCCAGCCTTTGTCGTCGCTGGCTTTGGCGGAGCGATCGCGGGTTATCTTAAAGAAGATCCTTCGTTGTTATCTCGCCTGCGAAATGGGCTATCTAACGAGGCGAATGCGACCATTGCCAACAGCACATCGGTTGAACAAGTCGTAGAGCTGATTGTTGAGCAACTGAAGAACCTACCACTTGCCCGCCGGAACATCTCGCGGGGCCGTAACTTCCGCATCTTGGCGCTCGACGGAGGAGGGCTCAGAGGTACCTTCACTGCAGCAGTCTTGGCTAAGTGGGACGACATGCTCAAGGCGGGTGGCGGGTACGACCTGATTTCGCACTTCGATCTGGTCGCCGGCACATCCACTGGTGCAATTCTCGCTATCGGGCTCGCCATGGGCCTGAAGCCGCGTGAAATCCTTGAGTTTTACGAGAAAAAGGGTCCTCAGATTTTTCCGAAGGATCGGAAACTGCGGCACTGGCTCAAATCCAAGCACGACTCCGCCACACTTCGCGGCCTGCTGACTGAGGTGTATGGGGACAAAACGTTGGCTGCAGATTCTCGCTGCCGTCTGGTGATTCCCACTGTTCGGGCTAAGCAAGGTCAAGCAGAGGCGATCGTCACCCCACATAGCCCAGATCGCACCGCTTATCGAGATATTTCAGCTGTCGACGCCGCATTGGCTTCCTCCGCTGCACCTACGTATTTTGATGAAGCTACCTTCGATGGGCCTATTGCACTGGAGACGTTCCTGGATGGAGGCGTCTGGGCCAATAACCCCATCCTCCCGGCTCTGGCGGAAGCGGTTCGATACCTGAAAATTCCTCTAGATAGGATTGATGTACTTAGCATTGGCACACTCAGTAGCGAAAGCGACTTCACCGATCAGCTCGGAAAGGGCAAGGCAGGCTGGGCTCCTCACAGCGTCGATCTCTTTTTCGCCGCCCAAGAGCATGGTGCTCTGGTACTCGCAGAGAGCTTCCTGGGGCCAACACGTCACGTGCGCGTTAACCAGCAGACCCCTGTCGAAATCAAAATGGATGACGCCGAGGCTATCCAGGAGATGGCGCAACGTGGCAATGAGGCTGGCAAAGAACACTTTGCGGAGGTGCGCTCCAGATTCTTTGACGGCCAACATGTTGATGTGTGGGAGCGGTTCTGAGTAGGCGCGGGCGCTCGGGAGATAGTCTCTCGGCGTCCGTTTGATTAATGGCGCTTAATCAACTCCGATAGTGAGGCTGTCATGTCATTCATCTATCAGCTAGCTGTCTTGGGGGCACCCACGGCCGCGCAAATCTCTGAGCTTGAAACCGCCGTAGCAGATGCGGTTTCCATGTTTGGTTTGAGGTTGGGCCAAGAGATCGGCTGGGAGATAGTTCCTGCTGCTTTTACTCCTCTTCAGCAACGATCTGCTGCCGTTGTATTTTTCGGCGGAGTAGGCGCGGATCATCTCAGTCTACCAGGCTTGCTTCGAGGTGGCGTTCCTGTTGTCCCGGTCGTGTCTGACCTAGGTCGAGTTGCGACGGAAGTCCCGGAAATTCTGCACCCATTAAATTGTTTGTCTTACGCCAATGGTGGGGCGAAACGTGTCGCCACTGCGCTTTTGGAATGTGCAGGCCTGCTTCCGAAGCAACGTCGGGTCTTTGTCAGTTATCGACGAGACGAGGCTAGGCAGGCAGCGCTGCAGATGTTCGACGCGCTCTCTGCCCGGCATTTCGACGTTTTCCTGGATACCCATGGCATCGCGCCGGCAGAAGATTTTCAGACCATGCTGTGGCATCGGCTTTGCGACTCTGACGTGCTGTTGATGCTCGACACGCCTGACTACTTCAACAGTCGATGGACGGCAGCCGAGTTCGGAAGGGCGCTTGCCAAAGGCATTAGCGTTCTTCGAGTAGGGTGGCCTGAAGCCCAGCGGTCCGCGCGCTTGGCAACTGCAAGCCTCGCTGAGCTTGATGAGAGCGAGCTAGATGTCACATCTGGACGGATTAGTGATCACGCGATTGATCGTATCTGTCTTCAGCTTGAGGAAGTCCGTAGCAAAAGTCATGCGGTGAGAACTGTTAACCTGGTGAGCAATCTGCGAATAGGCATTGAGGCCATAGGTGGCGAGGTGATCGGCATGGGCGCCGGGCGCGGGATTCGAGTGCGTCTTCCCGATGACCAGATGATTGTGGTGTACCCAACGGTGGGTGTGCCGACCTCGACAACAATGCACGAAGCTTCAATGAACTCCCCTGACGAATCTGTGGCCATACTCTATGACCATGTAGGCCTACATCCTCAATGGCTGAGTCATTTGGATTGGCTGGGCCAATACATCCAAGCGACGCGCTGGGTTAAGGCTTGCGAGGCGGGCTGGCAATTTGCAGATTGGAGGGCATAGAAAATGGGGGCGATTTTCCTCTCGGCAAGTATCCCTGTGATCGGGCGAGGGACGTACTACGAGACCGCTGATCCGTTTCTAATCCAGTGTGCCGTTCGTGAACTAGCTATCGCTATTGTTCGCCGACACAAGATTGTATGGGGCGGCCATCCTGCGATTACCCCAATGATTTGGAGCATCTGCGAAGATCTCGGGGTTGATTACGCAAGCTCTGTGATCCTGTATCAAAGCCGCTTTTTCGAAGGTCGTTATCCGGAAGAGAACCAACGGTTTGACAACGTAATTTATACCGATCCCGTTCCCGAGGATATCCAAGGTAGCTTGCAACTGATGCGCGAACAGATGCTCTCTAGGGGAGATCTAGTCGGTGCAGTTTTCATTGGCGGAATGGACGGTGTTGAGGTCGAATACGATATCTTCAGGCGTCTCAATCCTAAGGCTTTCATACTGCCAGTTGCCGCCCCAGGGGGAGCAGCGCTCAATCTCGCTCGTGATAAAGGCTATTTCATTGGGCAGGAGCTCGAAAACATAGATTTCGCTACACTATTTAATCGTTATTTACCTGCCCATTAACCGTATATATCATCTACCAAGTCAAAAATTCTTGGCAGGTACATGATGCCTAGCGAGTCCGATAGGTGTTCATGTCAGTTAAGAGTTCCGCCATCTCTAAGGCAAGCCTGAATCGTGGCCGCTAACCGGCTGGCAGCTTACACTCAGCCTTTCTGTATCTGGTATTTAAGACGCACGTTTCTTCGAAACCTAGTTGTGGGCCAATAGGACATTGCGGGCAGTTGCTGTGCGAACAATAATTGCCTCAGAGTAACTTGCTCTCGCTGCATAAAACTGAGGGTGAAGTGAGAGTTCAAGGACCAAAAAACATGTCAATATCAATCACCATCGCAAGCTTCTTACACCCGTACACAGCGTTCCTCCATGGCGCAGCCTACAATTTGCACCAAAATTTGGAAGGTCTAGACGTTGTGTCTTCAAGCTTCATCGAGCGAGACCCCGGAGGGCAAGTAATTGGCGGCTATTGGTCACCCGATCAAGCGATGGTGATCACGCTAGGTTATCTGGTAATGCTGTCACTGTTGGTTATTTCATTGGTTGCAGCGGCAGCCTATACAGTAGGCAAGAAACAGGGGCTACTAACATTCTTGGCGCTCTTGTTCCTGCCTGGCGTGTTGAACTGCCTGGGCCTGTTTCCGATGATTAATTACCTGCCTGCGCGTTACACCATCCATGGCATGGGAAACCTAGGAAGTGAGATTGGGCTGGTCCCTCTACTGATGTTGTGCACTATCGCCGGGTGGAGCCTCATGGTTCTCGCTTATGACAACCTTAACCTTACCGAGCGATTCCGTCAGATTTACGATCATTTCTGGTTCCCACTGGCGTTGGCCGCCGCAGTCTTCTTCGTAGCAGACAACGGCGCCAGAGAGGACAGCGCTATACTAAAAGAGGCAACGGCAGATATTCAGGAAGCCAGCGGCTATCTTTTAAGCCAAATTAGACGTTACAACGACTACTGTAAGGTCAATGGACTGGATGACCTGAGGTCGTGCCAGTGGAGCCGCTATTCGCAGTGGACCTTCACAAATATCAAGGAAGGTGAGGCTATCTACTTTGTTGAATTCGCACCGGATGACTCTAAAGGATATTACTCAGCGAGTCGCTGGGCCTTGAGCGATGAGGATGTGATCGCCATCCGCAAAGAGATTGCCGAATACAATCAAAAGCTATGCCCTGTGAAATACTTGTCCCGAGATATATCACAGTCATCGCCACTTTCAAGCACCTGTGAGCAAGTTCCCTACCACTTTTGTTCTGTCAAGCCTGATGATCCCCAAGGTCTTGTTGACAACCATATCGGTAGCCACGCTGTGGCGTTGGCCAGCGAATGCATCATTCCTCGGCTCGCCACTGCTAAGCCCTATATGAGGCAATTCTTGGCACAGGTCGGCCAGCATGAACAAGCCAAGAATCACCGTTGGCTGTACTTCCTCGCTGTTGCTGTTGCGGTTGGAGCGAGAGTGGCCTTGGCCACCACCAAGCTATGCCTAATTGATGCGCGACCTGCCGTTGACAGGCGCCGTGTCTTAAATGCGGTTCGATTCTGCGTGAACGAGTGCGTGCATTTACTGATACGTCTACTAGTCGGTTCCGGCAGATGGGTAAGGAACGTTGCAGCACGAACTGCAAGACTCTTCAAGCGGGGATGGTAAGGAGGGACTTCGCTATGCTTCGAATGACATTAGCTGACCGTTCTCAGTCTGTTGTAGGGCGCCCGCGTTATCGGGGCGGTCCAAAAATTTGACGACATGTGACAGTTGGCGCGAGCCGGCAAGGCCGGCTCGCGAACATCCGCTTTACAGCTTCAAGGAAACGGGTTTAGCCGCCTGGCCGCAGCACCCAGGTGAGCATATGCGCTGGTGGACGCGGCTGAGGAAGCCCACTTCGAAGGCTCTCCGTTCTATCGCACATGGCAGTAAATCTCGCTCGGCGATCATGACTGCCCAGAGCCAACCGCTGCGGGCGTTGTCGAGCCAGGTCTGGGCCAGCTTCACGCCCTGGTTGAACGCTTCCCTGCAGTCGGCAGCCCAGATGATTTCGACACCTGGGTGGCCATCATGAGGTGGCAGGCAAGTCATCACGCCCTTGCTCATCTGGCACCTCCTCGTACTTCGGAGAGCGCTCGGCGATAAAGCACCACCATCTCGTCGAGCAGATCCAAGGCTGAATATGCAGCGATCCGTACGCGCAGATCTGCCGGCTGCATCCCATCAGGTTCAGCCAGTTGATCCAGCAGATTGCCGAGCATTACGCCTCGTAGTTCAGCCGCAGCTTCAGAGGCTAGGGGAGAGCGTTCAGATTCATGCAGCGGGCTTCGCTGCAGTGGAAAAGGTACAACGCAGGATTCGAACTCAGCCATGGCGCACCTCCTGATCAGAGGTGGACAGCAAGACCTGAAGCCCAAGGCGGAGCTCTGGGGTAAAAAGGGGGTAGCGCATTTTCATTATGCTCCTCGGTTTGATTAAGGAGCTGCCACCCACCGTTCTGACGCAGTATGGTGGCAGACCGTACGGGGGTCAGAAACCGGTAACCAAGGGAACCGGCCAGGCAAAAGCCTGCCCCGCACGGCCTGCCATAGAAAAGCGATAGCAAACACTGGAGTATTTGCCGCTTCGCCATGACGCAACCGCGCCCTCGATTAATCGGGTTCTGACGCCCGGTCGTGGGATTTACCACGACGGGCGCACTCTAGCCCGAGGGTTTCAGGATGGCAACCTACTGTGGCGTAGGTGAGATTGAAGACGGGTAACACCTGGGCCCCTGATTCGGCGATGGCATGTTCGGGCTCGTCTCGGGGGCGGGGTGCGGATAATATGTAGGCTGATTGATGATGGCGTTGCTAGAACCGTCGCCCCACAAATCGGTCTATCTCCCGCGTCAGTAAAAGCTCTGCGCGATTGACGGTAGAGGTGACGGTAAGGCCCATTTCAATTTCAGCCAATCCCCTAAGCCAAGCGGGCTCGGGCGGCTTGTTGATGATCGAGTGGGAGTGATCCCACAGCGCTGTATGAAGAAACCGGCTTCGGCCGGTTTTTTCATGCCTGCGGGTGGGTGCTGCGGCAACCCGTCTCTACGCGTGGGGTCGTTTTCCATTGGTTGAAAATGAGAAGATAACGCAATTGAGTATGCCTGCAGATTACCGAGGATGAAGATGTCGTTTACCCGCAGACAAGTGCTCGCCGGCCTGGCGGGACTCGGAGTCGCCGGCCTGGGCGCTGGCGGTGTGCGTTACTGGCTCGGGCGGCCGGAGAATGTTGCTACCCATGATTACGAGCTGATTGCCGCGCCGCTGGATCTGGAACTGGTGCCGGGACATGTGACACCGGCTTGGGGTTATGGCGGCCAGGCGCCTGGCTTGGAGCTGCGCTGTCGCCAGGGCGAGCGTTTGCGGGTGCGCTTCATCAACAAGCTGGATGTGCAGAGTACCATCCACTGGCATGGCATCCGTCTGCCGCTGGAAATGGACGGCGTGCCCTATGTCTCCCAGGCGCCGGTGCTGCCAGGCGAGTATTTCGACTACGACTTCATCTGCCACGATGCCGGCAGCTTTTGGTACCACCCGCATACCGCCAGCGCCGAGCAGTTGGGACGCGGCCTGGTCGGGCCGTTGATCGTTGAGGAGCGCGAGCCGACCGGCTTTCGCCATGAACGTACGCTGAGCCTGAAGACCTGGCATATCGACGAGCGGGGCGCTTTCACCGAGTTTCTGGTGCCGCGCCAGGCCGCGCGCGAGGGCACGCGTGGGCGCCTGACCACCATCAACGGCGAGCCCAACCCGATCCTGGAGTTGCCGGAGGGGCAGGTGGTGCGCCTGCGTCTGATCAATGTCGACAGCACCATTACCTACCGCCTCAACCTGCCGGGTGGGGATGCGCGCATCTATGCGCTGGATGGCAATCCGGTGCAGCCGCGGCCGCTGGGCAAGGAATACTGGCTGGGCCCGGGCATGCGCATCGACCTGGCGCTGAAGGTGCCGCCTGTCGGAGAGACGTTGTCACTCCGCAATGGTCCGCTGCGCCTGGCCACCTTGAAAGGTGTCACGAGTAGTGAAACCGCCGGTGGCTGGCCGCTGCCACTGCCGGCCAACCCGATTGCCGAGCCGGACCTGACGCGCGCCGAGACGTTGCGTTTCAACTTCGAGTGGGCGGCCATGTTGTCCGGCGATGTTGAGCGTGGCGGCAGCTACAAGTACTGGCAGATCAACGGCCAGGCCTGGGACATCAACGACAAGACCTGCGCCGATCGTCCGATTGCCACGCTGAAGAGGGATGGCCACTACATCTTCGTGTTGCGCAACATGGCGCAGTACCAGCACCCGATTCATTTGCATGGCATGACCTTCAAGGTGCTGAGCTCGGATCGTCGCAAGATCATCCCCTACTTCACCGACACCTACCTGCTGGGTAAGAACGAGACGGCGCGTATCGCCTTCGTTGCCGATAACCCGGGGGTGTGGATGTTCCATTGCCACGTGATCGATCACATGGAGACAGGGCTGATGGCCGCTATTGAGGTGGCCTGAGGCTGTGTTGCTGGCCCGCATGCCGCGCACCTTGTGGTAAGGTGCGCGCCCCGTTCGTAGCCGGCCCCTGGTAGGTGGTGTGCGGGACGTCCTCCGGGTACTCGCCGGGTGGGCCTGGATCTCCGTTTTGTTTGCGCAATGCCCGTTCACCGTTCAGAACAAAGGCCGTGGCAGTTCGGTTCAGGCCCTCCTGATACGTTGATTTCGTTGTAGAGGTGTTGTGATGAGTGAAACGCAGATCCGCTCCGTCGCGGGGCAGGCCGGTGCCGAGCCGGCGGCTGCATCGGGACTCGAGGTCAAGCGCCTGAGCTTCCTCGAGGCCGTGGCCATGATCGTGGGTACCAATATTGGTGCCGGTGTGTTGTCGATGGCCTATGCCAGTCGTAAGGCCGGTTTCATGCCCTTGCTGCTCTGGCTGGCTGTGGCCGGCATCTTTACCACGATCACCATGCTCTATGTCTCGGAAACCGCGCTGCGTACCCGTAAGCACAGCCAACTGAGCGGCCTGGCCAAGCGCTATGTCGGCTCGTTCGGGTCGTGGGCGATCTTCCTTTCGGTTGCAGTCAACAGTATCGGTGCGCTGATTGCCTATATGAGCGGCAGCGGCAAGATTCTTTCGGCGTTCCTGGGCATCAGCCCGGCGCTGGGCAGCCTGCTGTTCTTCGCTCCGGCGGCGCTGGTGCTGTATCTGGGCCTGAGCGCGATTGGCAAGGGCGAGAAATTCATCAGCATCGGCATGGTCAGCATGATCCTGATTCTGGTGGTCGCGACGCTGATCAACGAGAACACCGATGCCGCGCGACTGCTCGAAGGCGACTGGATTTACATGGTGCCGGTGTTCAACATCGCCGTCTTCTGCTTCTCGGCGCAGTACATCGTGCCGGAGATGGCCCGTGGCTTCGCCGACCGGCCACAACTGCTGCCGCGCGCGGTGATCACCGGGATGATCAGCACTTTCGTCCTGCTGGCCATCGTACCGGCTTCGGTGATCGCCCTGACCGGCCTGGAGAATCAGTCCGAGGTAGCCACCCTGGCTTGGGGCGAAGCGCTGGGGCAGTGGGCGTTCTACACCGCCAATACCTTCGCTCTGTGCGCCATGATGACTTCCTACTGGGGGTTGGGCGGCAGCTTCCTGACCAATATTTTCGACAAGTTCCAGTCGCTTGGTGCCGAGTCGCAGCCCAAGACCCGTCTGATGGTGCTTGCCCTGGTTTGCGTGCCGCCGTTCGTACTGGCCTACAGTGGCATGGTCGGCTTCGTCAACGCGCTGTACTTCGCCGGTGCCTTCAGTGGTGTGATTCTTTCCATCATGCCGATCCTGATGCTGCGCCAGGCTCGCCGCAGTGGTGATCTGCAGCCTGCCTGGCAGTGTGGCTGGATAGCCCATCCGGCCTTGCAGGGGATCATCGTGCTGATCTACCTGGCCAGCGCCGTGTACGCCGTGCTGAGCGCGCTGCAGCTGTTGCCGTCCGGCTGGTAAGGGCGGGGCTTTCTTTCCGTGCCGTTGTCTGTACATTGCACACATTCAACGGCAGCTGCTGTGACATTTCTCTTTCCATGAACAGACCGCACATCATCGATCGATCCCTGGACGAGTCCTTCATGCGGGCTGCGCTGGAGCTGGCGCGTCAGGGCGCGGAGCTGGGCGAGGTGCCGGTGGGGGCGGTGCTGGTACTCGATGGCGAAATTATCGGGCATGGCTTCAATCGCCCGATCTCGCGCAGTGATCCCAGCGCCCACGCCGAGATGGTGGCGATCCGCGCAGCGGCTGAACGTGTGCAGAACTACCGCCTACCGGGCAGCACTCTGTATGTGACGCTGGAGCCCTGCAGCATGTGTGCGGGGTTGATCGTGCATGCGCGCATTGCCCGGGTGGTGTTCGCAGCCAGCGAACCGCGTGCAGGCGTGGCGATCAGCCAGGGCCAGTTCTTCGATCAGGCCTTTCTCAATCACCGCGTGCGCATAGAAGGTGGCTTGCTGGCCGAGGAAAGTGGAGCGCTGCTGAAAGCCTTCTTCAGGGCTCGGCGCGGCTGAGTATTCTGTCAGGTCAGCATCCAGGGCCAAGGTGCTTATGGCTGCAGGAGCGTTCGTTGAGCGGCCTGCAGGCAGCATGCAGGTGGCGCGTTACGGGATCGCGTGAGCCGCTGTGAGGTCTTGGTGCAGAGTTTGCTTCTGGCTGCTTACAGCGGCGGGGTTTCTTCTTCAGGCTTGCGTTTGTCGATACCGGGCAGGTGGGTACCGCTCTCGGCCACTTGCGTGCCTTCCAGCTGCGGCTGGGTGACCCAGGTGAGGATGTCGTAGTAGCGGCGAATGTTGCGCACGAAATGCACCGGCTCACCGCCACGGGCATAACCGTAACGGGTCTTGCTGTACCACTGCTTCTGCGCCAGGCGCGGCAGGATCTTTTGCACATCGGCCCACTTGTTAGGGTCCAACCCTTCTGCTTCGGTCAGCTTGCGTGCATCTTCGAGGTGGCCACCACCAACGTTGTAGGCAGCCAGGGCGAACCAGGTGCGATCCGGCTCCTGGATGCCATCAGGCAGTTGCTGATGAATCTGCACGAAGTAGCGGGCGCCACCGTCAATGCTCTGCTTGGGGTCGAGGCGGTTGGACACGCCGACCGACTGGGCAGTGCGCTGAGTGAGCATCATCAGGCCGCGTACCCCGGTCTTGGACGTGGCATTGGGCTGCCACAGCGACTCCTGATAGCCCATGGCCGCCAGCAGGCGCCAGTCGATCTGATGGCTGTGTGCGGCCTGGCGGAACATTTTCTCGTAGCGTGGCAGGCGTTTCTGCAGGTGTTGGGCGAAGGTGTAGGCCCCGACATAGCCGAGCACGTCGACATGGCCGTAGTAGCGCTCCTTGAGGCGCTGCAGGGTGCCATTGGCTTCGGCGCGTTCGAGGAAGGCATCGATCTCAATCAGCAGGCTGTCATCTTCGCCTGCCGCCACGGCCCAGCGCATGCTGTTGGTGTCACCCAGGTCGAAGGCAACACGGACATTGGGGAAATACACCTGGTTCATCGCCAGTTCATTTGAGTCGACCAGGGTCAGGTCGATCTGTCCTTCGTCGACCATGCGCAACAGGTCGACCACTTCGACTGCGTCTGAGACCTCGAACGTCAGCTCCGGCTGCTCCAGCCTGAGGGCTTCGAGCTGTTCGGCATGGCTGCTGCCGGCCAGCACCAGAATGCGTTTGCCGACCAGGTCTGCGGGTTTGGTCGGGCGGCTTTCGCCCTGGCGATAGATAACCTGTGGGGTGACTTCCAGATACGGAATCGAGAAGCGCGCTTGCCGCAGGCGCTGAGGCGTATCGACCAGGCCGGCGGCCGCCATGACCGGGCCGTCGGCGCGGGTCAGGCTGGAGAACAGGCTGTCCAGGTTGTCGGCGGTTTCGATCTTCAGTTCCAGGCCCAGATCGGTGGCGAAGCGCTTGGCCAGTTCGTATTCGAAACCGGTGGCGCCGTTACGGTCCTGGAAATAGGTGGCGGGGCTGTTTCGTGTGACCACGCGCAGCTCACCCTCCGCCTTTACCTGCTCGAGTACGCTGGGCTTGGGGTCTTCGCCACAGCCAGCAAGCATCAGGAGGGTTCCAATCGCCAACAGCCCTGTGGCGCAACGCATGCGTATCGCAGGTCGTGCAAACATCAGCGCAGTATACGCAAAGCGCAGGCGGCGCCATATCTCGACAGCGCTTCGCTTCTCTGCTAGTGCGCGTTCGTCCTTTAAGCGACTGGCTACAGCTGCCGCAGGCCGCCACTTTAGGGTAGAATGCCCGGCCTCCAGCACACCCCTTCCCAGAGGCTGTTCCGACGATGTTGATTCTGCGCGGCGCTCCCGCCCTTTCCGTTTTCCGCCATGGCAAATTGCTCGAGCAACTGACCAGCAAGGTGCCGGCCGTGACCGGGCTGTACGCCGAGTTCGCGCATTT
>CAZIZA010000031.1:0-20818 GCA_964543555.1 uncultured Pseudomonas sp. | reverse complement strand
GCGCGCGCTGTGGCCGAAAGCGATCCCTTACGGCTTCGCCATCGCCCTCAACGAGAATGGCGAGATCATCCGCAGCCTGCATGACACCAGTGGCACGCACCTGCGCATGGTCACCTCGGTGAAACCTGTGGGCGACTACCTGTACTTCGGCAGTCTGGACAACGATCGTATCGGCAAACTGCAGATTCACTGAGCAACGCGGTTGCCCAGGTCAGTCACGACCTGGGCTGCCGGCTCAGACCTTCCGGGCAATCCAGATGGTATGCCGCGTGCCCCTGTTGCCATGGGCATATACCTGCACCGCCTCGCCCTTGAAACCGGCCTTGCGCACCTTCTCCGAAAATGCCCGGTCGGCGCTGGACGACCACACTGCCAGCATGCCCCTGGGCCTGAGCGCCTTGGCGCACTGACGCAGACCGTCCATGCTGTACAGCCAGTCATTGCCCTTCTGGGTCAGGCCTTCGGGGCCGTTGTCGACATCCAGCATGATCGCGTCGTAGCACTGCTCGGCAGCCTGCAATACCTTGGCGACGTCCTCCTGGATGATCAACGCACGCGGGTCATTCAACGGATAACCGGACTTCGCCCCGAGCGGGCCACGGTTCCACTCGACCACGCCCGGCACCAGCTCGGCCACCGCCACCTCGGCGTCAGCCCCAAGGTGTTGTAGCGCCGAAGCCAGGGTAAAGCCCATGCCCAGACCACCGATCAAAACCCGCACCTGTGGCCGGCCGGCGATCTGCTTGCAGGGAATCGCAGCCAGGGCATCTTCCGAGCCGTGCATGCGCGTGTTCATCAGTTGCCCGCCATCACCGCCGGCAATCTTGATGACGAAATCTTCTCCGTATTCGAAGAGATTCAACGCGCCATTCGTACCCGGGATCGGAGCGGTGTCGAGCAAGACAAAACGTTTCATGCAGGGCGAAGGCCTGTGTAGCGAGCGTGAGGGCGGCAGCATGCCTGAATCGGCCGGATAGCACAGCCCCGCCAGATACGACGAGACTCCACGCTCTCATGCAGGGCCCCACGCCTATTGCGGTGAGCGCAGCCCACCGTCTTGCGCCAGCATCACATCGGCCACCGTGACGAAGCTGACGCTATTGGCGCCCTTGGTGCACACAGGCAGGGAGATGTTTGCAGGATGCCATGCAGGCGCATGGCCGGGACGCTGGCGACCACATCAGCGATGTTCGACGCTTTGCCTGGCGCACGGCTGAATCGATTGCCTCCGGGATCGGGGGCATGTTGGCACATGAGCCTGAACAGGCTCGTTCTCCATGGGAGTCGAATGGAAAGTAGGCGGTATGATGCCGTAAACCCTGCCATGACACAGGAGACACCATGCCACTCGCGCAACTGATCAGCACGGAACACCTTCAACAACGCCTGGAGCAGGACAATCTGCTGGTACTGGACTGCCGCTTCGCCCTCGAAGACCCGGCGTACGGACGTCGCAGCTACCTTGATGGGCATATCCCGGGCGCTCATTTCCTCGACCTCGAACAGGACCTGTCCGCCCCGGTGGTCAAGGGCATGACCGGTCGCCATCCGCTACCAGACCCCAGCGCCCTGGTCGAACGCCTGCGCAGCTGTGGCCTGCATGCAGGCAGCCAAGTGGTGCTGTACGACGATGGCCCCGGCGCCTTCGCCGCGCGCACCTGGTGGTTGCTGCTGTGGCTAGGCAAACGTGATGGCCTGTACCTGCTCGATGGCGGACTGAAAGCCTGGCGTGAAGCCGGCCAGGAACTGACCACAGCGGCACCGAGCAACGCCCCCGGCGATTTTGCGGCGCAGCCCGACAGCAGCCTGCTGCTGACTGCCGATCACCTGGCCCAGCGCCTGGGCAACCCGGATCTGACCCTGCTCGACGCCCGCGCACTGCCGCGCTTTCGTGGCGAGGTCGAGCCGCTCGACCCGGTCGCCGGGCATATTCCCGGCGCGCAATGCGCCGCATTCACCGACAACCTGGATGGCGATGGCCGCTTCCTTCCGCCGACCGCCTTGCGCGAGCGCTTCGACAAGCTGCGTGGGGAACGCCCGCTGGAAAACCTAGTAGCCTACTGTGGCTCCGGCGTCACCGCCTGCCACAACCTGTTCGCCATGAGCCTCGCCGGTTACCCCCTGGCACCGCTCTATGCGGGGTCCTGGAGCGAATGGATCACCGATCCGACGCGCCCGGTAGCCACGGGTGATTGATCGATGACGTTAAGGAAACTCTGAAATAGTCGTCATTCCCGTGCGGGTGGGACAGCAGTTACATTGCTGAACAGCGCTTGCGCCGGCCCGCAGGGGAATAATCCAGAACCTTCGTAGTGCCTAGGCTCCCGCCTCCGCGGGAGTGACGGTAAATGGCTTTTTCAGAATTTCCTTAAGCACCAATCGAAATATGCCCAATAACTCAGATCCGAAATCAATTTAAAAACAGTCTTTTACAGCTGAAATATCGCACTAGACTTGAAAATGAGCGGCTAACCCCGCTCCCGGTGGGGCCTTTATCGAAGAGCCACTATAAAAGCTGCCACGCGCCCGGCCCCACCGGCACCCTCCACGAGGATGCCATGGGAATAGCCGCCTGCGATCTCAGCCAGCACGTGATCCGCCCTACCCTTCTCTATCTCGAACGTCATAGTGCGACGGCCGAAGCGCTGCTGCTGGGGGCTGCGGCCTGTCAGTCGGCACTGGGCAGCGCGCTGGATACCCCGCAAGGTCACGGCCTGTATCGCATCAGCGAACAGCGTCACCAGATACTCTGGGACCAGCATCTGGCATTCGATCCGGAGCTTGCCAGCCGTGTGCGCGGTCTCGCCAGCCAGCACGCCTTTCTTGAAGCGCCACACGTGGAGCTGACGGTCAACCTGCGCTATGCCACGGCCATTGCCTGGCTACTGGTCGAAAGCGAGAAACTCGAGTTGCCAGCCGCCGACGACCTGCTGGCCCTGGGCCGAATCTGGTGCAAGGTGTTTCAGCCACAGGCTCGTCAGGATGACTTTCTCGATGCCTGGCAACGCTGCGTCGAGCCCGTCAGCCAGGTAGCCTGACCGAATCGTCAGAAAAATCAGCATGGAAAATCCACACATCATCAAAACAATTGTCCGACAATCCGCTCTATTTCGAGAACTTCAGCGTCTTGGCAGGGGTCAGGAAAAACGGTAGCGTGCGCCGCTCGCCTCACCACAGGAGCCTCCCCCGTGAGCAAACGTCTTCTCAAGACCGGTCTTGCCATCGCCATCACCGCCACCTCGAGCCATGGTTTCGCCAGCGGCTTCGCCCTCAACGAACAGAGCATTTCCGGCATGGGCACCTCCTTCGCCGGTCGCTCATCCTCGGCCGAGGATGCCAGCACCGTATTCGGTAACCCGGCCGGCATGGCACGCCTCAAGCGCGACGAAGTGTATGTAGGGGCTGCGGCAATTCTTGCCAAGAGCGATATCGACCGAGTCAGTGCCCGCTCTCCGGCCGGCTCGATCAGCGGCGGCAACGACGGCGATATGGTGCCGACCACTGGCGTACCCATGGGCTACTACGTCAAGCCACTGGACGACAAGGTCGCCTTCGGTATCGGCGTCTACGTGCCCTTTGGCCTGATGACCGACTACGAGAGCAGCTTCCAGGGCCGCTACTACGCCGACAAGAGCTATGTGCGGGTGATCACCGTGCAGCCGACCCTGAGCTATCGCTTCAACGACAAGCTGTCGGTGGGTTTCGGCCCGACCTTCAACCACATCGAAGGGGAACTGACCTCATCTCTGTTCACCCCACTCGGCGATGGCAAGGTGAAGGTCAAGGGTGATGACATGGCGGTCGGCTTCAACGCCGGCCTGCTCTACGAATTCACTCCACAAACCCGCGCAGGCCTGACCTACCACTCGCGCGTCAAGTACAAGCTGGAGGGCGACACCCGTGTCGAAGCCTCGCCACTGGCCGGCATCGCAGGCAAGTACGACGCCAATCTGGACCTGACCACGCCCGAGTCGGTGGATATATCCATCACTCACGACCTGAGCGATGCGCTGACGCTGCATGCCGGCAGCACCTGGACGCGCTGGAGCCGCTTCAAGGAAATTCGCGTAGAGAATGACTCTGCAGCGCTGCCAGTCATCGTCGAAGAGCAGAACTGGCACGACACCTGGGCCCATGCCGTCGGCCTGTCGTACAAGGTCAGCCCGCAGTGGACGCTGCGCACCGGTATCGCCATTGACCAATCGCCGACCAACAACGTCGATCGCTCGCCGCGCGTACCCTCCGGTGACCGCACCATCTTCAGCGTCGGCGCCGGCTGGAGCCCCAACACGGACATGACCATCGACGTGGCCTACTCCTACCTGCAGGAAGAGTCGGTGAACGTGAACCAGCAGAGCTCGACCCGTGGCGACTACAGTGCGCGCTACAAGAACAGCGCACATGGGCTCGGCGCCTCACTCAGCTATCGCTTCTGAACAGCTCCATCTCACGCGGTCAGCAACGGCCGCGTGAGATGGACAGCTCAAACAACCACGTTCATGGTTGCGAGGCGATGGCCTTTTCAACAGCAGCGATCAACTCGGGATCGTCCGGTTTGGTCAGGCTGGAGAAACTCGCAACCACCTTGCCCTGGCGGTCGACCACGTACTTGAAGAAATTCCAGCGTGGCGCCTTGCTCTGCTCGGCCAGCGCCTTGAACAAGGGGATCGCATCCGTACCGGATACCGCCTGCGGTTCGGTCATGGTGAACGTCACGCCGTAATTGACGTAGCAGACCGTGGCGGTTTCCTTACTGTCAGCGGACTCCTGGCGAAAGTCATCGGACGGCACGCCGAGCACTTCCAGCCCCTGATCCTTGTACCGCTGATACAGCGTTTCGAGCCCTTTGAATTGTGGTGTAAAGCCGCAGAAACTGGCGGTATTGACCACCACCAGCGGCTTGCCGGCAAACTGGCAGAGTTCCACGCTCTCCCCCTTGGCACGCAGCTTGGGCAGTTCCCCCTGGAGCATGGCCGGGCACTCGGCCGCCAACACCGGGAAGGCGAGACAGGACAGCAACACTGAACAGGCAAAACGACTGAACGACATGACGAAGACCTCAAGCGAAAACGCGGTCTCGCCAAGCTACTCGCAGACACTGCCTCAGGCAACTAGCAGATGCCGACACCCAGTTGCAGCAGGGCCAGCCCACCCTGACGCCAGCCCCACCAGACCAGCGCCAGCAGCAGAACAAAGCCCACAATGACGATACCGAAGGTCAGCACCTGGCGGCTCATACCGTGGCGCCCTGCAACCGCGCCACAGGCACTTCACGTACCGGCCAGTTCAGTGCGGCTGCCATCAGGCTAAGACCAATCGCAATCTGCCAGACCAGGTCGTAGCTGCCGGTGGTGTCGTAGAGATAACCACCCAGCCAGCCGCCAAGGAAGGAGCCGAGCTGATGAAACAGGAAGACGATACCGCCAAGCATCGACAGGTTGCGCACACCGAACAACGTCGCCACTGTGCCGTTGGTCAGCGGTACGGTCGATAACCACAACAGACCCATGGCGATACCGAACAGATAAGCACTCCACTGTGTCAGCGGTGCCAGCAGGAAAAGTGTGATCACCACACCGCGCAGCAGATACAGCGCACTGAGCAGGCGTGGTTTGGACATGCGCCCACCAAGCCAGCCGGCGATGTAGGTACCGAAGATATTGAACAGGCCGACCAGCGCCAGCACCGTGGTACCGGTCAACGCCGGCAGGTGGTGATCGACCAGATAGGCCGGCAGGTGCACGGCGACGAATACCACCTGAAAACCACAGACGAAAAAGCCCAGCGCCAGCAACCAGAAACCGGAGTGACTGGTGGCCTCGCGCAGTGCTTCGACCAGCGTCTGCTGCGGACCATTGGTCACTGGCGGCGGCGTCTCCCTGATCATCGCCGCCAACGGCAGGATCAGCGCCACCAGCAACCCCAAGGCCAGCAGTGCTGCCGACCAGCCGAGCCAGCCGATCAGCCCGAGCGTACCCGGCAGCATGGCGAACTGACCGAAGGAACCGGCGGCAGCCGCGATGCCCATGGCCATGCTGCGTTTTTCCACCGGCACGGCGCGACCGACCACACCGAGGATCACCGAGAACGAGGTGCCGGACAGACCGATGCCGATCAACAGGCCAGCACTCAGCGACAGCGACAGCGGCGAGTCGGCCATCCCCATGCACAGCAGCCCCAGCACATAGAGCACACCACCGATAACAATGGCCTTGCGTGCGCCGAAACGATCAGCCAACGCCCCGGTAATCGGCTGCGCCAGCCCCCAGATCAGATTCTGCAGGGCAATGGCGAAGGCGAACACCTCACGCCCCCAGCCGAACTCCGCACTCATCGGCGGCAGGAACAGGCCGAAGCCATGGCGCGTGCCGAGCGACAGCGCCAGGATCAGCGATGCGCCGAGCAGCAGCCAGGTGGTTGAACGCCATGCAGTGGTCATCAGTATCTCCAGCAGACGGTCGCCTGCGACCGTGTAGGCAGTGATGCGGCCATCAGGCCAGTTCTTCGAGCAGCCTCATCAGCTCGGCACGGCGCTCTGCGCCTAACCGGGCATTGAGTTCACGCTGCACCTGTTCCCACAGCGGCAGCGCCTGCTCGATGCGTTGCAGGCCGGCTTCTGTGAGCCGTACCTCGCGAGCGCGCATATCGCGCCCTTCTCCCAGTTGCACCAGCCCCTGCTGCTCCAGCACCCGCAGGTTGCGCCCGAGCGTGCTGCGATCCAGCCCCATGGCGTCGGCGAGCAGGGAAATACTCGGTTGGCCGAGCCGCTGCACATGACGCAACAGGGAAAACTGCGCGGCACCGAGCCCGACAGCCGCGAGGGCATCGTCGTAACGGCGGGTGACACCGCGGCTGGCGCGGCGCAGTTGGGTACAGAGACAGGAGGTCGGCAACATGGGTGCAGGTATATACCCGCATCAGCGATTGACACTCATACAGTTGCCCACCGCCTCGGCATAACAGTTGAGATCAGAGACTCAGGGCCAGCGTCAGGAGCACGGCGCATTCGGCCAGCTCGACCAGTGCACCGGCGGTATCTCCGGTGCTGCCACCGAGGCGTTGCAGCAACGCGCGGCGTAGCCAGACGAACAGCAGCAATGCCGTGGCCAACGCCAGCAGCCCCGCCCAGCCGAACAGCAGCATGCCCAGCAGATGCACGCCCAGCACCCAGGGCAGTTGCCCACGCGGCAGATGATCGACCAGGGCCTGACCCAGCCCACCGGCCCGCACGTAGGGCGTGGTTGCCAGCAGCAACGGCAACAGGCTGCGCCCCAGCCAGGGCAGCAGCAACAGGTAGATACCCTGCCAGGCCTGCAGGAGCGTGAATAATGCGGCGAACTTGAGCAGTAACAGCAGCACCAGCACTACCACCGCAATGGGACCGCTGCGCGGGTCCTTCATGATCGTCAGAGTGCGCTCGCGATCACCAAAACCACCGACCCAGGCGTCAGCCGTATCAGCCAAACCATCCAGATGCAGGCCACCGCTCAGGCCCACCCACATCGCCAGGATAATTGCTGCCTGCAATACAGCAGGCGTCTGCCCCAGCAGCAGATGAGCGAGCCACAGCAGCAGGCCGAGCAGCAAGCCAATAGTCGGATACCAGAGCAGTGAACGGCCCATTTGTTCGGGTGTCGGCATACCCGGCAGGCTGACTGGCAGGCGGGTCAGAAACTGCAGGGCAATCAACAACGGCATCATGGCAACTCCGTCAGTTGCCCACTGGCGTCCAGGCTCAGGCGAAAACGCTGGGCATAGCCGACGTTAACCTGCAGCAGATCCTGACGCGGCAGGCCACGTGCACGCGCCAGCAGCAGACGCATCACACCACCGTGCGTGACCACCAGCAGATGCTCGCCCGCATGACGCTGCCACAAGCGCTGCAGGGCAGCCAGAATACGGGATTCGAATTGCAACAGAGGCTCACCATTGGGCGGCGTGAATGCATAAGGGTCAGCCCAGAATCGCCCCAGCGCCTCGGCATCCGTTTCCATCAAGGCGGCGGCGCTGTGCCCTTCCCAGTCACCGAAATGCAGTTCCTGCAGATCTGGCTCGTAGCTCAGCGGCACACACTGGGCAGTCGCCAGCTCTTCGGCAAAGCGCGCGCAGCGTTGCAGCGGTGAACTGATCAGGCGGTCCCAGGGGCCGGCGTCCAGCACCGCATCGCGTAACTGCGCCCAGCCCTGCTCGGTCAGCGCGTCGTCCAGACTGCCGCGCAGGCCGCCACCCTGCTCGGTCTCGCCATGGCGCAGCAGCTCCAGGTACAGCATCAGTTAGGCCCCTGCGCCACGGCAGCCTCGGCGAACGTCGCCATCTGCCCGTGCAGGGCACAGGCCAGCCGCAGCAACGGCACAGCCAGGGCTGCGCCACTGCCCTCACCCAGGCGCAAGCCCAGCTCCAGTAATGGCCTGGCCTCCAGTGCCTGCAAGACGCGGACATGGCCGGGTTCGGCACCGTGATGAGCGAACAACAGCCAATCACGGCAACCTGGATTCAGGCGCACGGCGAGTAGCGCCGCGACACTGCAGATAAAGCCATCGACCAACACCGCGATACCTTGCTGCGCAGCAGCCAGATAAGCCCCGGTGAGCGCAGCAATCTCGAAGCCGCCCAGGTGGATCAATGCCTGCAAGGGACCATCGATCTGCGCGTGGTGAAGCGCCAGCGCTGCGTCGATGACCCGCGCCTTGTGCGCCACACCGGCGCCGTTCAGGCCGGTGCCGGGGCCGGCCAGCTCGCTTGCCGGGCAATCCAGCAGCCAGCAGGCCAACGCCGTCGCCGCCGTGGTGTTGCCGATGCCCATCTCACCACCGACGAACAGATCACATCCAACCGCACGAGCACGCTGAATACTGTCGCGTCCCGCTTCCAGGCAGATCAGCGCCTGCGCATGGGTCATCGCCGGATCACGGGCAAAGTTCTGCGTCCCACCGCCCACCAGCAGATGACGTACACCCGGCAGCGGCGGCAAGGGCTCGGCAGTGCCCAGGTCGATCACCTCCAGGGCTGCGTCCAACTGACGCGCGAGCACGCTGATCGCCGCGCCACCGCCGACGAAGTTGGCGAGCATCTGCCCGGTCACTGCCTGCGGATAGGCGGAAATCCCCTCGGCCACCACGCCATGATCGCCCGCAAAAATGGCGATCCACACATGTTCCAGGGTCGGCCGCTCACGCCCCTGCAGCGCAGCCAGATGAATGGCCAGCGCTTCCAGACGCCCCAGCGAGCCCGCAGGCTTGGTCAACTGTTGCTGACGTGCTTGTGCCTTTATGCGAGCCACATGATCCAGCGGCTGGCACGGCCCCTGCCACCATTGCAGACTCATAACGCGTCGCCCTTGAGCAGCAGCGGCAGGCCGGCGACGGTGAATAGCACCCGCTGGCTGCGCTCGGCCAGCGTCTGGTGCAGCCAGCCGGCCTCATCGACATAACGACGCGTCAGCTCGCCCAGCGGCACCACGCCCAGCCCGGTTTCGTTGCTGACCAGCAGGATGCGCCCCGGTAGCGCGCTGACACAATCGAGCAGCGCCTCACGCTCGGCTGCCAGCCGGGCAGGATCGTCCTGCATGAGCAGATTGGTCAGCCACAGGGTCAGACAGTCCACCAGCAGGCAACGATCGGGCGCGGCCTGTTCGCGCAGCACACGGGCCAGTTGCAGGGGTTCCTCGACCAGCGCCCAGTGCGCCGGGCGACGCGCGCGATGCTGAGCGACGCGCGCATTCATCTCGCCATCGAGCGGCTGGCTGGTGGCGATGTAGATCACATCAAGCCCGGACTCGTCAGCCAGCCTCTCGGCCAGACGGCTCTTGCCGGAGCGGGCACCCCCCAGGATCAGTTCAAGCATGCTTTCATCCACATTCATGTATTCCTGTAAGCGCTGGCTTTTACAGGCCGCAAAGCGCTCTGAGCCTTTCCGTATCCAGGTGCAACTCCACCTGATCCGCCAGACGCTCGATATCACGTTCGCGCAGCGCCTGGTAATCCACCGTCTGCACCTCATTCAACCCGGCCCAGCGCAACAGTGCAGCGAGCGCCGTCGGCTGCTCGAACAGGCCGTGCAGGTAGGTACCGAGCACCTGGCCATCGGCGCTGAGACCGCCATCGCTGCGACCGTCATCCAGGTGCACGGCGCCGTTGAGGCCCGGACCAAGACTGACGCCGGCATGAATCTCGTAGCCGCTGACCTCAGCCTGTTCCAGGCACAGTCGGCCGCGGACGTTGCGTAGCTGCTTTTCCGGCTCAAGCAGCGTCTCGAAATCCAGCAAGCCCAGGCCTTCGCTGCTGCCGGCAACCCCTTCCAGGCCGTGCGGATCATGAATCTGCCGGCCGAGCATCTGCAGACCACCGCAAATGCCCAGAACCTTGCCGCCGTAGCGCAGGTGGCGGGTGATGGCGGCGTCCCAGCCCTGCTCACGCAGGCGCGCCAGGTCAGCGCGCACGCTCTTGGAGCCGGGCAGGATGATCAGATCAGCCGGTGGAATCACCTCACCAGCCTTGACGAAGGTTAGCTGTACCTGGGGATGCAGACGCAACGGGTCGAAATCGGTGTGGTTACTGATGCGCGGCAGTACCGGCACCGCCACACGCAACGCCCGTACGTCCTTGGCCTGCTGGCGGGTGTCGACGGCGTCTTCGGCTTCCAGGTGAAAATCCATCAGATACGGCAGCACGCCAAGCACCGGCTTGCCGGTGCGCTGTTCCAGCCAGTCCAGCCCCGGTTTGAGCAGGCTGATGTCGCCACGAAAACGGTTGATCACGAAGCCTCGGATGCGCGCCTGCTCGCTTGGGCTGAGCAGCTCAAGCGTGCCGACCAGATGGGCGAATACACCGCCCTTGTCGATATCGGCGATCAAAATTACCGGGCAGTCCACCGCCTCGGCGAAGCCCATGTTGGCGATGTCACCCGCGCGCAGGTTGATCTCCGCAGGCGAACCGGCACCTTCGACCAGCACCAGTTCATGACGCTCGACCAGTCGTGCGTGAGAAGCCAATACCGCTGCCATGGCCACCGGCTTGTAGCCGTGGTAGGTGAGCGCCTGCATGTTGCCGATGGCGCGGCCATGGATGATGACCTGAGATCCCATATCGCTGTTAGGCTTGAGCAGCACCGGATTCATGTCGGTATGTGGCGCCAGACCGGCTGCCTGCGCCTGCACCGCCTGCGCCCGGCCGATCTCGCCACCGTCAGCGGTCACCGCCGAGTTGAGCGCCATGTTCTGCGGTTTGAAGGGTGCCACGGACACACCCTGGCGCCGCGCCCAACGGCACAGTGCCGTTACCAACGTACTCTTGCCGGCATCGGAGGTGGTGCCCTGCACCATCAACGTTGGCATCAGGGTGTTTCCTCCAGGCTGGCCAGAATCGGTGCGCAGTCCAGCAAGCCCTGCTCCAGCCGCTGCCAACCGGCCTCGTGCGCCGGCAGGCCAAAGCGCAGGCTGTCCAACTCGGCGAACAGCCTCACCAGAATGCCGCGCCGCGCCAGCAATTCGACACAGGGCACCGCACGACGGGTGCAGCAAAACTGAAACAGCGCCGAGCCACCTGTAGCCGGCAGGCCACAGTCCCGCAGCAGCCTGGCCAGACGTTCACCATCAGCCAAAAGACGTTGGCGCTGACGGTGCTGCCCCTCATGATCGGCCAGCAGGCTGAGCGCCACGCTACGCGCGGGACCACTGACGGCCCAGGGGCCAAGTAATATTTCCAGCTCATCCAGCAGCGCCTGGGCAGCCAGTACGAACCCCAGGCGCAGGCCAGCAAGGCCAAAGAACTTGCCGAACGAGCGCAGCACAATCAACCCTGGCATATCGCTGTAGGCAGCCAGGCTGTGTTCTGGCGTGCAATCCATGAAGGCTTCATCGACCACCAGCCAACCGCCCCGCTCGGCCAGTTCGTCATGCCAGTCGAGCAATCGCGCCGGTTCGATCAGGCGCCCTGTCGGGTTGTTCGGGTTGACCAGCAGCAGCACATCCAGTTGTGGCAATGCACGATGCACCGCCCCCTCGCTGAGCGTGGTGACACGATGGCCTTCGCGACGCCAGGCCGCTGCATGCTCCGCGTAGGTAGGCACGACAATACCGACGCTACTGTGTCCGCGCATACGCGGCAGCGCCTGAATCGCTGCCTGCGAACCGGCTACTGGCAGCAGGCTGACGGCGCCGTAATAATCACGCGCGGCCTGCTCCAAACCGTCATTGGCCTCGGGCAGGCGCGCCCAGGCAGACACCGGCACAGCCGGCAGATCCCAGCCATATGGCGCAACCCCCGTGGACAGATCCAGCCACTCTTCCAGGGGAATACCGTAGCGCTGCGCCGCCGCACGCAGTCGACCGCCATGTTCAAGCACCCCATACCTCCCATAGCGTCAGGCACACCAGCCATAGCCCCACCCCTGCGACGACCCGATTCATCGCCCGCTCGATATCCCGCGCCTGCGGCGCCGGGCCTTCACCCAACTGCGGGCGCTCATGCAGCTCACCGTGATATTCCGCCACACCGCCAAGGCTCACGCCCAGGCTACCGGCGCCAGCCGCCATTACCGGGCCAGCATTGGGACTGTCCCACAAGGGTGCCTGTGCACGCCAGCAACGCAGTGCCAGAAAGGTATTGCCGAACAGCGCATAGGTCAGCGCCACCAGACGCGCCGGGATGTAATTGAGGAGGTCATCGATCTTCGCTGCCGCCCAGCCGAAGCGCTCGAAGCGCTCGTTGCGGTAGCCCCACATGGCATCGAGGGTATTGCTCAGGCGATACAGAACCACGCCAGGGGCGCCGGCGACGATGAACCAGAACAAGGCGGCGAAAACGGCGTCGGAGCCGTTCTCCAGCACCGACTCGGTGCCGGCGCGGGCCACCCCGGAGGCATCCAGCTCGGCGGTGTTGCGACTGACCATCCAGCCGACACGCTCGCGCGCAAGCCGCAGATCACCGAGGCGCAGCGCCTGTGCAACGGGCTGTGCATGTTCGTACAGGCTACGCAGGCCAAGGGCAAAATACAGGGCGAAAATCTCCACTGCCCAGCCAACACCACTCACCTGCACCAGCAGCCAGACGAGCAGCGTCAGCGGCAGCACCGCCAGGCACCAGGCGGTCACACCATGGCTACGCCAGCCACCGCCAGCCGGATTGAAGCGCTGCTCGAGACGCTCGGCCAGGCGACCAAAAGCCACCAGCGGATGTGCCCGACGTGGCTCGCCCAGCACGGCATCCAGCGCCACACCGGCACAGGTGATCAACGCCAGGCTCATCGTTCAGTCACCCTGCTCTCCCCATCGGTTCTCGAACAGCAGCTCGCTCAAGGGTCGCGGCGAGGCCCAGCCCTCTTCTACCAGCATGGGTTGCTCATAAAAGGCGTTCACTGGCCCGAGGCACAGCACGGCCACCGGCTTACTCCCAGCGGGCATGCCCAATAGCTCGGCCAATGCCTCGGGATCGAACAGCGACACCCAACCGAGCCCAAGCCCTTCGGCACGCGCAGCCAGCCACAGATTCTGAATGGCGCAGGCGACCGAGGCCATATCCATTTCCGGCAGCGTACGTCGCCCAAAGACATGCCTCTCGCGCCCGTCCATCAGCGCCACCGCCAGCAATTCCGCACAATCACGAATGCCCTCGACTTTCAGGCGCATGAACGCGTCGCTGCGTTCGCCCAGGGCTTCGGCGGTGCGCACGCGCTCGGCCTCCACCAGCGCATGGGTGGCCTCACGCAGCTGCGGGTCACGGATACGTATAAAGCGCCAGGGCTGCATCAGGCCGACGCTGGGCGCGTGATGCGCCGCTTCGAGCAAACGCGCCAACACGTCGACCGGCACCTCGCCACCACAGAAATGACGCATATCGCGGCGTTGGGCAATGGCGCGGTAAACCGCCGCGCGCTCCTCGGGGCTGAAGGCCTGCTCGCTCATGGTCGCAGCAGCGCAGCGGCCGCCTCCGGGTTGGACGGCAAGTAGAAGTGGATGTAGCTGGCCGTGAGTCGGCCCAGACGATACACCGCCTCGGCCACCGGCTTGCCGTTCGGACAGCGGCCAAGCGCCAGCGGCGCCAGCGGGCTATCCAGACGTGAGTGATGGTAACTGTGGCCACGCAGCTCGCCCTCCGGCAGCGTCACCTCCTGCAGAGCCAGGGCGGTCAGACGCGGCTGCAACGCTGCGCTGCCACTGAGCAGACCAAGCATGCGCCCGCGAACACCCTGTTTGTCGCGCAGCTCATCGAGCAGATAGAGCATGCCGCCACACTCGGCCAGCAGCGGCTTGCCCGCCTGATGATGGGCATGGATGGCGGCAGCCATGGCCTGATTGGCTTCCAGTTCGGCCAGGTACAGTTCGGGATAACCACCCGGCAGATACAGGCTGTCCACCTCCGGCAGCGCGCTGTCGGTCAGCGGCGAGAAGTAGTGCAGCTCGGCGCCGAGCGCCTGCAGCAGATCAAGATTGGCCTGATACAAAAAGGCGAACGCCGCATCGCGCGCGATACCGATGCGCACACCGCTCAGCAAGGGCGCCGCCTCATTGATCGGCGGCGCGGCAAAGCGCACCACAGGCGGCAGATCAACATCAGCAGTGGCTGCCAATGCATCGGCAGCCGCCTCCAGACGTGCGTCCAGATCGGCTAGCTCATCGGCCTGCACCAGCCCCAGATGACGACTGGGTAGCTCCACCGCAGCGCTACGCGGTAAGGCACCGAACCAGCGAATGCTGGCTGGCAGGGCATCACGCAAGATATCGCCATGCCGCGTGCTGGCAACACGGTTACCGAGCACGCCGGCAAAAGGTAGATCCGGCTGAAAGGTCGCCAGGCCGTGGGCCAGCGCGCCGAAGGTCTGCGCCATGGCCGCACCGTCGATCACCCCCAGCACCGGCACACCGAAGTGGCGGGCCAGGTCGGCGGCAGACGGCTTGCCATCGAACAGCCCCATCACCCCTTCGATCAGAATCAGGTCGGCCTCGCCAGCAGCCTGCCACAGCAGTCGGCGACTCTCCGCCTCGCCGACCATGGCCAGATCGAGCTGGTAAACCGGCGCGCCACTGGCACGGGCGTGAATCATCGGATCAAGAAAATCCGGGCCGCACTTGAACACCCGCACCCGTCGCCCCTGGCGCGTATGCAACCGCGCCAGCGCGGCGGTGACGGTGGTTTTGCCCTGGCCGGAAGCCGGTGCGGCGATCAGCAGCGCCGGACAGTGATGTGCATCCATCAAAATTCGATGCCCTTCTGCGCCTTGACCCCGGATTTGAACGCATGCTTGACCAGGCTCATCTCGGTGACGGTATCGGCGGCCTCGATCATCCCTGGCAAAGCCCCGCGCCCGGTCACCACCACATGCTGCAGCAGCGGACGCGCTTCGATATCAGCCAGCACCGCGTCCAGTTCGAGATAGCCGTGCTTGAGGGCGATGTTCAATTCATCCAGCACCACCAGCCCGACGGACTCGTTGCTGAGCAGGCGCCGGGCCACAGCCCAGGCCTCCTGCGCCTTGGCGATGTCGCGCTGGCGATCCTGGGTTTCCCAGGTGAAACCCTCCCCCATGACGTGATAGCTGACTTCCTCTGGGAAACGGCGGAAGAAGGCTTCTTCTCCCGTGCTGGCAGCGCCCTTGATGAACTGCACCACGCCGACCTTGATGCCATGACCCAGGGCGCGCGCGACCATGCCGAAGGCGCTGCTGCTCTTGCCCTTGCCATTGCCGCTGTGCACCAGCAGCAGACCATATTCGTCCTGGGCCTGGGCAATCTTCTCGTCGATCAGGGCTTTCTTGCGTTGCATGCGTGCCTTGTGGCGGGCATCGCGTTCAGCGGTCTCACTCATGCTGTGCTCCTGTACGTCAGGCACCCGCGACGCCTGTCCACCGAACAGTGCGAACGACCATGAGGAAGAAGATCACGAGGATCCGCACGCACTCATCCAGGCGCCAATGGCTGGTCAGGCGGGCGGAAGACGAAATAACACGAACGCCCCGGTAGAACCGGAACATAAGCCGGACAACGCCCTCCGCGATGCCGTGAAACTGCGACAGGCCGGTCTCCGGGCTTGTGAGCGAACTCGAGGTTCTGCGCCGCGCCTTCCCGTGCATTGCACAGTGACGTTGAGCGGCGGTTGACTCACCTACCGTTGCGGGGGCAGCGCCGGCATTGGAACCGGCTTCCCTGTTTCACCCCTTGGTCATCACGAATGATGACGCGGGGCACCTGTAGCAAGGCGCGCAGGTTAGAGGCAGCGCACCCTGCACGTCAACGCTGATGCCACTAATGCCTGGGCGTAAAACCGGGCGGCTTGCTGGCCAACCAATCGACAAAGGTTCGCAGCCGTTCATCTGCCAGCAGCGCCTCCCGATTGTTGTAGGTCAGCGCCAGCTCTTTCTCACTGAACAACCGGTGAATCTGGTTATGACAGGGACGACAGACCCAGAGCGTGGCCGCGATACGTTCATGGCGGGCAAAACGCTTCTGCACGTACACCTTGTCGTGCAGCGCCTTGGGAATCAGATGGTGACGCGTCAATGGTACGGGACGCGCGCACAATTCGCAGACTTCAGGCTGTGGCGGCAGGCGAATGAGCTCGACCATAACGGCTCAGGGGTTGCGAGCAAGCTCTGGTGCGATCACACGCCTGGCATCGAGGTAAACACGCTGCCAGTAGACGTTGTCCAGGCTGTCCAGACGCACCGTACCGCCGGTGGACGGTGCATGAACAAAGCGCCCCTCCCCCACATAGATCCCGGCATGACTGACGACGCGACCGCCATTGGTGGCGAAAAACACCAGATCACCGCTCTGCAACGCCTCACGGCGCACGGCCGGCGCACGCATCACACTGAGTTCGCGTGTAGAGCGTGGCAAACTGATCCCGGCGGCATCACGGTAGACATAACCGATCAGCCCACTGCAGTCGAAACCACCCTCAGGGGTATTGCCGCCATAACGATAGGGTGTACCGACCAGGCCCAATGCACGAAACAACACATCCTCTGCGCCCCCTTGATAGGACGGCGAGGCCACTGGCGGCACATGAACAGGCTGAGGCGAGGGAGCGCGACCGCTACAGGCAGCCAATAGCAGCGCGAGAGAAATGAGCACAAAACGGGCCGCGACAGACATGAGGAGACGATCCAGAATCTGAATGCGGCCTACTCTGCCCGAGTCACGACGGACGGCGCAACCCTGAGGTTACGCCGGGAAACATCAGTTATGACGTTTGCTGGTGGCGACCTGCTCTTCCACAGGAGCCAGTGCCAGCACTCGCTTGGCCTGCAGGTAACTACGATTCCAGTAGCTGTCATCCAGACTGTCGATACGTACGCCGCCACTACGGCTGCTGCTGGAATGAATGAATTGATCATCACCCAGGTAAATGCCGGCATGGCTGACGCGGCCACGGCCACGGTCATTGAACAGGATCAAATCACCGGGCTCCAGATCAGACCGGGCTACCTTGGGTGCATCGATGTTGATCAGCTCACGAGTGGAGCGCGGCAGCTCAAGACCGACCTCTTCACGGAACAGATAGCCCACGAAACCGCTGCAATCGAAACCGGACTGCACCGAGGTGCCGCCGTAGCGATAGCGTGTGCCGATCAGAGAACGCCCGAGGTCGAGCAAACTATCGGCCAACTGAGGCATTTCATAGGGTTTGTCGTCGATCAGCGCGCTGATGTCATCGTCGGACGGCACGGTCTGATGCGAGAGCGGACGGGCGGCAGGCTCGCCCTTGACTTCGGCAACCTGCGGTTGCGGCGAGTGACCGGCGCAGGCAGCCAGCAATACAGTGAGTGCAAGAGGCACGAGGGGTGCGAAGCGTTTTAGCATGGGCACGACCGTGTCGATTGAATTTACGAGTTGGCGACTATGCCCGCTATAAAGCTCATTTGCAAATTCTATCGTCGGAAATGTGACCCAGTAGTTTTGCCGCGCCATCTAAAGCGCCCGACCATTTCTACAGCCGGACGCGCCAGATGGCGCTAGCCGAGCATCTCGCTCAAGGGAATGAAACGCAGCATATCCCCTTCGGCCAGGGTTCTCCCCTCCATGACCTCAGCCAGCCCATGCGCCCAGGCAGCGCTGAGCAACACGCCAGAACTCTGATTGGCGTATGGCACCACCCGCCCCTGCTCCATCCGTGCACGCAAGTATTCGCGGCGCTTTCCTGGCTTGCGCCAGACAAAACCTGCCGGCACTTCAAAACCAAGAGGCTCGACACGCTGCACACCGAGACGACGCAGAAGATAGGGACGCGCCAGCAAGCCGAACGTAACCAATGTCGAAGCCGGATTACCTGGCAGGCCGATAACCGGGATGCCCTGATAATGCCCGAAGGTCAGCGGCTTACCGGGCTTGATCGCCAGCTTCCACAGCGTCAACTGACCCGCCTCGCGCAGTGCCATGCCCAGATAGTCCGCCTCGCCCACCGACACGCCGCCCGTTGAGAGAATCAGATCAACAGCGCCCAACGCCCCCAACGCTTCGCGGGTGCGCGGTAGATCATCGGGCAATATGCCTGCATCGATGACACTACAGCCCAGACGCTGCAGCCAGGCGACCAACAGACGTCGATTACTGTTATAGATCTGCCCCGGACCCAGTGCCTGCCCTGGCTCAACCAGCTCATCGCCGGTAGACAGCACGGCTACGCTTAGGCGCCGGCGCACCGACAGCTGCGCAACACCGAGAGACGCTGCCAGCCCCAGCTCGACTGGGCCCAGACGGCTACCTGCCGGCAGCACACAGTCACCGTTACGGGTTTCCTGACCCTGGGCGCGGACGTTCTGCCCGATGCTCAGCGGCTCGCGAAAATGCACGAAACCCGCCTCATCCAGTGCAACGTTTTCCTGCATCTCGACGGTATCTGCACCTTCCGGCAGCGGCGCACCGGTGAAGATGCGCGCACAGGTTCCGGGCTCCAGCGGAGTGGGCGCCGTGCCCGCCTGAATACGCTGAGTGACCCGCATTGCCTGCCCGCCCCAGTCGCAAAAGCGCAGGGCATAGCCGTCCATGGCACTGTTAGGCCAGGGCGGGAGATCCAGCGCCGCAATCAGCGGCTCGGCCAACACCCGGCCATCAGCATCTGCCAGCGCAACCTGCTCGCTTTCATCAATGCGCGAAGCATCGGCCAACGCCAGCAAGCGCTCCTGCGCAGCCTCCATGGGCAGCAAGCCGGGTTGATCGCCAGCACTCATCCGCGCGTCTCGCAGGCGCCCACCTGTTTCAGGTGCGGGACGAAGTTGCAGGGACGGTGCCGTGCATCCAGCTGATCACCCAAAATGCCATCCCAGGCGGTACGACAGGCGTTGGTCGAACCCGGCAGGCAGCAGACCAGTGTGCCGTTGGCCAGGCCGGCCAGCGCGCGCGACTGGATGGTAGAGGTGCCGATGTCGGCCACGGAGATCTGTCGAAACAGCTCACCGAAACCGTCAACCTGCTTGTCGAGCAGGCAGGCGACCGCCTCCGGCGTACTGTCGCGCCCGGTGAAACCGGTGCCACCGGTAATCACCACGACCTGCACCTGATCCTCGGCGATCCAGGTCGCCACCTGGGCACGGATCTTGTACAAATCGTCCTTTAGCAGCACGCGGGCGGCCAGTTGATGACCGGCAGTTGTCAGACGATCAACCAACAATTGACCCGACGTATCGGTTTCCAGCGTGCGTGTGTCGCTGACGGTCAGCACGGCGATGTTCAGCGGCACAAAAACCGCATCAGCCTTATGATTCATGGCAGGCATCCAATTGGGGGACAATGGGCGCCGTTATATCACACAGCCCGCCTACGGAGACCGCCCGCATGCCATCTTCCAATAGCCCCGCCACCTGCTCCGTGCTGCTGCTGTCCGGCGGCCGAGGCCAGCGCATGGGCGGACGCGACAAAGGCTTGCTGGAGTGGCGTGGCCGTCCGCTGATCGCCTGGCTGCATGACCTGACGCGTCCACTGAGCGATGACCTGATCATCTCCTGCAATCGTAACCATGAGCGCTATGCGCCCTATGCCGACCAGCTGGTCACCGACGAGAACCAGGACTTTCAGGGGCCGCTGGCAGGTATTCGTGCCGCAATGGCTGCGGCACGCCACCCACAGATGCTGGTGCTGCCATGCGATGCACCGCTGCTCGATCATCGCCTGATCGAGTCACTGCTCGCACGCGCGGGTAGCCGGCCCGTGGTCATTCGCCAGAGCGGCTACTGGCAACCGCTGTTCTGTCTGCTGCCAACCCATTTGCGCGATGACCTGGAGCAGGCCTGGCAGTCAGGCGAACGCAGCCCGCAACGCTGGTTCGGCAGACTGCAGCCCGTCGCGGTCGACTGCGACCCACATGACACCCGACTGGCCAACCTGAACACCCCGGACATGCTCACCAATGGCACCTGTATTCATTGATGCCCTGAAGCCAGAAGGAACTCATGTGACAGTTTCACGTCTGAGCGAAGGTATGGCACACCATTCGCACCCCCAAGGAGACAGACCATGACCAAACGGATCATTCCCGCCCTTCTGATGACTCTCGGCTTCGTTGTCCTGGCCGGCTGCTCGACCCCCTCGGTGATCACGCTCAATGATGGACGTGAGATCCAGACCGTAGACAAGCCCAAGTACGATGAAGACTCCGGCTTCTACGAGTTCGAGCAGCTCGACGGCAAGCGTGCCACGATCAACAAGGATCAGGTGCAGACCGTCAAGGAGCTCTGAGCAGACAAGCCCGAGGCACTGCTGAAGGATGATCGGCCCGAATATTTTTCAGGCTAACCCCTTGTGCGGTAAAAGTTTTTCAGTAGAATACGCCTCATTCGGAGTGTAGCGCAGCTTGGTAGCGCGTCTCGTTCGGGACGAGAAGGTCGC
>CAZIZA010000030.1:0-20895 GCA_964543555.1 uncultured Pseudomonas sp. | reverse complement strand
TCCTTCCGACCTTAGGGTCTGCGCCAGCCTACCCGGCCAGCGCGTCGAGCGGGGCTAACCGCCCCGCCCATTTCCTTGCCCGCCATACAGGCTCAACACCGCCTGGCACTGCGTCTGCTCAGCACGATACCTGCGGCGGATGCGAAAATTTCCACGGCCACGCCACAGACACCGATCAACCATCCCCCTACGGCCCCGCCACATCCAAGCCGAACAGAAGCGCCCCCTGTCGCCAGCAGCGGATAATGCCGCGAGAAGGAGAACCCTGTGCAAACCAGCGGCGCACCAAGTTATGGCTTTTTTTGTCCTTTCGGTCAGAAAAAGTGCAGCGAAAAGCACCTATTCGACAGTAAACCACCCTTTATCCAATTGATTTGCATTGGATATGCGCAATGAAGAGAATTGGCGCCGTTTTTGCTCTAGCTGCACCAGCCTGACTATCTGGACAGGTTCATAACCATAACGACACAACGCCCTTCAGGAGCCCCCGATGAACCGCACATTCTCTTACTCGATCCTGGCCGCCGGTCTCCTGGCAGGCGGGCAAGCCGTTGCCAGTGATCTGCTGCAATGGCAGAACAACAGCCTGTCCTACCTGTATGGCCAGGACTTCAAGATCGACCCGGAAATCCAGCAGACCATCACCTTCGAGCATGCCAGCGGCTGGAGCTTCGGTGACCTGTTCTTCTTCACCGACCTGATCAAGTACAACACCGACGCCAAGAACAGCAATGGTGACGGCCACACCTACTACGGCGAGTTCAGCCCGCGCCTGTCGTTCGGCAAGATCAGCGGTGCCGACCTGTCCTTCGGCCCGGTCAAGGACGTCTTGCTGGCCTTCACCTACGAGTTTGGCGAGAAGGATGTCGATGCCCTCCTGCTCGGCCCGGCGGTCGATCTGGACATCCCCGGCTTCGATTACTTCCAGCTCAACACTTACCTGCGCAAACCGACCAGCAGCCGTCCTGGCAAGAACGTCTGGCAGATCACTCCGGTCTGGAGCTACACCATCCCGGTTGGCGAATCCGATGTCGTCATCGATGGTTTTATCGACTGGGTCGTGGACAACGACGAGAACCGTCGCGGCGAATACCAGGCCAACCTGCACTTCAACCCGCAGATCAAGTACGACCTGGGCAAGGCCATGAAGTGGGGCGAAAAACAGCTCTACGTCGGTATCGAGTATGACTACTGGAAGAACAAGTACGGCATCAAGGACGGCGGCTACGTCAGCGACAACTTCGTTGGCTCCACCAACCAGAACACCGCCAGCCTGCTGGTCAAGGCGCATTTCTAAGCGCCGTTAAGCCCCCCGCTGGACCGAGGTCGCAGCCACTTGCGACCTTCGGCCAATGCCATCACTGCCCCTGGCATGTTTAGCTGCCTGACATCACCAGACCTTCACCCAAGGATGGCCGATGCCACCGCGTATCCTGCTGCTTACCTGCCTTGCCATGCTCGCCTTTGCCGGCAACTCGCTGCTGTGTCGCCTGGCACTGCGTGAAACCACCATCGATGCGGCCAGCTTCACCGCCATCCGCCTGCTCTGCGGTGCCACGACCCTGTGGCTGTTGCTAAGACTGCGGCAGCCCCAACAGCCCCTGGCCGGTAACTGGCCTGGCGCCCTGGCGCTGTTCACCTATGCGGCAGCGTTTTCCTTCGCGTATCTGCAACTGGAAACCGGCATCGGCGCGCTGCTGCTGTTCGGTGCGGTGCAGTTGAGCATGCTGCTGTGGGGTTTGCTACGTGGCGAACGCCTGGGCCTGGTGGCCAGTCTCGGCACCACACTGGCCACCGGCGGCCTGCTGGCGCTGCTGCTGCCTGGCGCCAGCACCCCGCCCCTATCGGCTGCCCTACTGATGCTGCTGGCCGGTGTGGCCTGGGGGGCATATTCACTGCTCGGTCGCGGCCAGGGCGATCCACTGGCGGTGACGGCCGGTAATTTCCTGCGCGCGACGCCCCTGGCCCTCTTGCTGGCATTGGCATTGCTGCCAAAGCTTGACTGGGACGGCCCCGGCCTGCTCTGCGCGCTGCTTTCTGGCGCACTGACCTCCGGCGTCGGCTATGCCATCTGGTACAGCGCACTACCCGGTCTGCGTGCCAGCCAGGCGGCGACGGTACAACTGAGCGTACCGATTCTCGCCGCTCTCGGCGGCAGCCTGCTGCTGAGCGAAACACTGTCGCTACGCCTGATGTTGAGCGCTGCAGCCGTGCTCGGTGGCATTGCGCTGGTGCTGAGTGCCAAACAACGTGAAGGGAGCTAACGACGCGCGCAGCGGTCTTCTATCCTGAGCCCATAACGTGTCGGGGATACCGCCATGCACCGCCTGCTTCGTCTTTGCCTCGGTTGCCTGCTGCTGGCAGGCCTCAGTGCCTGCGCCAGCCTGGGCAACCGGGATCCACTGAGGGTCGATCTGGTCGGTCTGGAGCCGTTGCCCGGCCAGGGCCTGGAGGTGCGTTTTGCAGTCAAGCTGCGGGTACAGAACCCCAACGACAGCGCGGTGAGCTTCAACGGCATGGCGCTGGATCTGGACGTCAACGGCCAGCCGCTGGCCAGTGGCGTCAGTGACCAGAGCGGCAGCGTGCCGCGCTTCGGCGAGACGGTATTAAGCGTGCCGGTGAGCATTTCAGCGTTTTCAGTGATGCGTCAGGCGTGGGGCGTGGCCGGCTATCAACCCGGCCAGGAAGTGCCCTACACGCTGCGTGGCAAACTGGCTGACGGCCTGTTCGGCACGCGCCGCTTCAGCGATAGCGGCACCCTGAACTGGCCACAACCGCCAACCCCTTACTGAACAGGGCCGGCGGCGGCACCTGGCTCAGGCAGCCTGACGGCTGTTACGCGCGGCCACACGGCGGTGACAGGCGTCACCGAAAGCCTGGAAGATCTTCACCGAATCCGGGTTCAGTGCGGCCTGCCATTCCGGGTGCCATTGCACCGCGAAGAGGAAGGGCGACAGGCTCGGCGCATGCACGGCCTCGATCAGGCCATCCTCGGCGGTGGCCAGCACTTCCAGTCCCTTGCCCAGGTTGCGAATGGCCTGGCCGTGCAGGGAGTTGACCTGAATCTCGTCCTTGCCCAGTAGCTCGGCGAACCAGCTCCCGGGAACCGGGCGAACGCTATGACTGGCAGCGTACTGCACCTCAACCGGATCCTCGGGGTTCTCGCGATGGTCGTTGAAGCCAGGCTCGGCGTAGACCTTCTGGTAGATGTCCCCACCCAGGGCCACGTTGATTTCCTGCATGCCACGGCAGATGCCAAAAATAGGCAGACCACGGGCGATGGCAGCCTTGATCAGCGGCAGATCGAACAGGTCGCGGTCGCGGTCCTGGCCCTTGTTCGGGGTTTCGTTCTCCTGACCATAAAGCGCTGGATCGATATTGCTACCGGCCCCGGTCAGGTAGACACCATCGGCCATATCCAGGTACTGCTCGAGGTCCTCGATGCCGCAGCAGGTCGGCACCAGCACCGGCACACAGCCAGAGAACTCGACCAGAGGCTGGATGTATTTATGAGTCATCACTTGATAGTCGTGGCCTTTGCGCGCTTGAGCGCCCATGGACATCAACACGACGGGTTTGCGGGGAGTGTTCTTGCAAAGCGTATTGCGGTTTTTGTTGTCGGACATACGTCACCTTGGGACAGGCCGGGCCTGTCATTGCTGTGCAGACCGGAGGCCAGCAGAACACTCTGCTGTAGCACTGACGGCCTGTTTGGCTAACCCCGAGCACCGAGACGCTTCCTGAGCCCCAGTGCCGCCTTCCGACGGCGGCTCGAACCAGGTCAACTCCATCCAGAGATAGGGCTGCAGCGACGCTGCCCGCTACCCGGTTCGGCAACGGAATCTGTAGCCAGTCTGCCCGAGGCGTAAAATATGTCAAACAAAAACGTGTGATTTTTTCTGGCCACGCCGTCATTGAATATCACTACAGCACCCTTGATATGGCGCACAGCGATAGCCCAGGGCCCACTGAGCACAGCTGAAAAGTCCAATATTTAGAACACTCTCTCGCCAGCGGCTGCGCATACCAGAGCGGCACGCGGGCATAAAACCCTATATAATTTGCGGCTTTATCATTACCACCAGAGGATGCCCCTTGACCGCTCTGCCGCCCTGCCCGACATGCAACTCCGAATACACCTACGAAGACGGCGATCAGCTGATCTGCCCCGAGTGCGCTTACGAATGGAAGGCAGGCGAGAGCGCTGAGAATGCTGACGACGCCCGGGTGATCAAGGATTCGGTCGGCAACCAGTTGCAGGACGGCGACACCATCACCGTGATCAAGGATCTCAAGGTCAAGGGCTCGTCCCTGGTGGTCAAGGTCGGCACCAAGGTGAAGAACATCCGCCTGGTCGACGGCGATCACGACATCGACTGCAAGATCGACGGCATCGGGGCGATGAAGCTCAAGTCCGAGTTCGTACGCAAGGTATGATCCGCCCCTGCATTGCGCGCACGCCTCATGAAAGTTGACTAGCCTCAAACAAGGCCCGTCATGAGGAACGCCGCCATGCGCTATCTGCTGCTCGCCCTAATGGCGCTGAGCACATCCCTGGTCGCACAGCCCTGGCGTGTCGTGGGCGATGAACAGTTCGCCCCCTACAGCTTCGTGACGATAGAAGACGATACGCCGCACGGGCTGGACGTCGAACTGGTCGACGCAGTGCTGCGCGAAGCACAGGTGCCTTACGAAATCCGTCTGTATCCCTGGGAGCGGGTCAAGCGCATGCTCGATCGCGGTGAAGTACAGATGGCCTTCCAGTTCGCAGGGACACCACAGCGCCAGATGCAGTACGAACTGGTCGGCCCACTGCGCAGTGGCTCGACGGTATTCATGACCACCACCAAGACAGCAATCAGCGACTGGCAGACACTCGATGATCTGTCGCCCTACGTGATCGGTCAGGTTCGCGGCTATGCCTACGAAGAACATTTCGACCGCGCCGACCTGGCCCGTGATACCAGCGCGCAGAATCCACGGCAACTGGTGTCGATGCTGCTGGCCGGGCGTATCGACATCATCGTCGGCGATCACGCTCAACTGCTCTATTTCATCCGCGAGCAGCGTGCCCTGGAGCAGGTGCGCGTACTGCCCCGCCCGCTGATCCAGATGCCACGCTTCGTTGCCTTCGCCAAGGGCGATATCGAACGCGCCCGTTTGTTTTCCGAGGCACTGGTACGCCTGCGCAAAACCGGCAAGCTGGATGAAATTCAGCGCCGCTGGCAATGATGGAGTGTTACTGCACGGGCAGGAAATTCAGCAGGAACAAACTTTGTGCATAGTTGGCCCCCATACGCCGATAGCGCTCCTCGAGCACATGGGTGAGCAGATCGAGACGCGCCACCATCTTGCCGAACTCCACCGCATAGCTGATGTTGTTGCCCTGTTCGGAGAACTCGTTGGACAACAACAGCGGCCTGCCTGCGGCATCGCGACGTTGCGAGAGCATCCAGCTGGCCTTCTCCAGGTTGCGCGCCGCATTGTGGATGAACTGCGCATTGAAGCTGTCGGTGAGGTAGAACTCGGTACGCCCACCGTGCGCAGTCACCAGCATGCTGCCAACGGCGTAGGTAAAGGCCGCCACACGGTCGCCCTGAAAAGCCGGACTCAGCGCGTGGTCCAGGGCGGCGACATCACGCCGACCGCCCAGGGTTGGCCAATCCTGATTGTGTTCGATGGCGTACTGGATGGCGCGTTCGGCAGCGGCTGCATCAGGCAGGGCATTCTTGCGCCATTCGCGAGGGTTGCGCTGGTACAGTTTGTTCATCAGCCGGTACAGGCTATTGAGGTTGTTGCGCATGGCCAGGGTAGCCATACGGTCGACGTCGGTCTGCAGCACCTCGGCGGGCTTGAGCGGGCTACGGGTGTGGACGATCGAATCGTTATCCAGGCGACCACTGCAGCCGCTTACCAGCCACAGCACGACCAGCCCCGGCAGCATGCTGCGTAGACGACGCGACGAACTGCTGGTTGCTCTGCCCAATGCGGCAGACACTGGCCTCGCTCCCATGCTGAGGTTCCCTGGCTGGCATACGCCGGGATGGCGCAAGCAACACTCAGAACCTCAGTAAAGCGCAAAAATTCCATCCTGCCTGTCGCGTGGCGCATGGGCGTACCGACCAATATGTGAGCGGTACCTTGAAGCATCAGGCTCATATAGGCTCAACAGTGCGCCTTGAGAGTGAAGCCCACCCTCAAGGAGCGCTGCAACGGTCTGTCTCGACGGGAGGAGAATCAGGAACCTGGGCCTCTCTCGGACATCCACACCTGTACAGGTGACGATCAACGGCCTATCAGCCCCCGGTTGCCGGAGATCAGCCCGTCACTGGCATAGCATGACTGGGCGCCGCTACTTTTCAGGCTTCAAAGCTTCAGAGCCTGCGCATAGGAACAGTCTCGCAGCAATTCGAATGCGCCCAGTACCTGCGCCGACTCTGCGACAAAGGGGTGGGCCTCACCGGGCTGACGCTGCTTGAGCATGGGCAAGCGTTCTCGCGCACCATCACGGGCCGGATGGTTCGACATGAAAATGTCGGCCCCCTGCTCTTTGGCCAATACACGGAAACGCTCGGCCGACGCAGAATACGCGAGAATGCGCTGACGATCCGGGCCGAAGTTAAGTCCGGTACCGCCCCACAAGGCCACTTTATGTTCAACGCCCTGGTCATACACCGAGAAGATCAGCGAGAGCGTGCCAGGCGTATGCCCCGGCGTGACGTATAGCTGAACCTGGGTATCACCCAAGGTCAGCAGGTCGCCATCTTCGACCGCTATGTCACGCTTGGGCGGCTGCCCCCAGCGGGGACTGCTGAACTCCAGCTTGGGCTTTTCCAGCTCCTGCCAATCCTGCTCGCTCATCACCAGCCGCGGCTTGAACTTCTCCACCAGATAAGCCTGACCGCCATAGTGATCGCCATGGCTGTGGGTGATCAGCAAGTAACGGATATCGGCTGGGTCGAGGCCAAGCTTGCGCAAACCCGCGTCGATATAGCGCTCGGCTTCGCCGTCATTATTCAGGGCATCGACAAGAATCAGCCCTTCACTGGTTTTCAGCGCCCAACTCGCGACGCCCCCCGTACCAACGAAATACAAGTTATCGAAAACCTGCATCGGCTCGAACGGCACCTGCGACGACGCACGCGCGCGTCGCTCATTCGCGCCGGCCTCCTGGCGCGGCCGCATTCCAGCCATCCTTAACGGTTTGGAAATATCGCAGATATTGGCCAGACCGGGATAAGCCTGACCGGCCTGCAAGCCACGTTGCGCGTAATACTCCGGGGTCTGCTGCTCTGCCTGAGCGGTGCAGCATGCCATTGCAAAAATCCCTGAAAACAGGAGTCGATGAATCATGCGGCCTCTCCTTTAGAACGACGCAGTGATGGACGCATAGAAGGAACGACCCGGCTCATTGTAGGTATTGGCCCCTGCATTGGTAGCGGTGCCTTCACGGTACAGACGCTTGTCGAACAGGTTATTGATACCTGCGCCCAGGGTCAGGTTGCGTGTCAGCTCGTAGCTGCCGCCAATGCCCCAGATATGATAGGCCTCTCGCGGTTGAAGCTGGCTTTCACTGGTAACCGCAGTGTCCAGGGTGGGGTTGACCACACGCGGTTTCTGCTCACCATAGAAAGTGCCGGTCAGGCTCAGCGAAAGCGCGTCGGTCACCTGCCAGTCGAGCATGCTGTTGATGGTGTACTTGGGCACGACCGACAGCGGGTTGCCGTCACTGTCCTTGTTATGTTGCATGTAGGTGAAATTGGTACTCCAGCTGAGGATTTCACCCTCCTCGCCCAGCAGTGGGATACCGAGGTTACCTTCCCAGCCCTTGATCACCGCATCCTTGGCATTGTCCCACTGGAGAATATTGGTGTACTGCCCACCACTGCCGTTGACGACTCCGGTGACGATGTTTGCCGCAACGATCTTGCTGTCGTAATCGTTGCGGAAGTAGGTAACGCCAGCACTCCAGCCTGCGCGACGGAAGGCGATGCCCAGCTCCTTGTTGATACTGGTTTCCGGCTCGAGATTCTCGTTGCCGAGGATGTAGCAACCATTGGTGGAGGATACAGCTGCGGCACAGCCGTTTCCGGCGCTGCCAATCAGGTAGTTAGGGTTGATCTGGTACAGATTGGGCGCCTTGAAGGCCTTGGCTATCCCGCCCTTCAGGGTCAGGTCATCTGTCAGGATGTAAGCGCTGTTAAGACTGGGGCTCCAGTTCAGGCCAAATTTTTCGTGGTCGTCCAGCCGCACGCCGGGCGTCAATGTCCAGTCACGGGTCAACTGGATATTGTCTTCGACGAACAGGGCACGGTTGTCGATACTGATATCGGTAGGCCGGGCACCGGCTGCCGAGTTTGGCAACGGAATCAGGCAAGGGCGTCCCGAGCCGCTGAGTCGGCAGCCGGCAATTACCCCACCGATTTGCTGATCGATACTTTGTGGGTCATCGAGTGTTTGACGGTTCCACTCGGCCCCCAGGGTCAGCATCTGATCGAACACCAGGTTCAGCGGCATATCCAACTGGCCCTGAACAAAATAATTGTCGAGCGTATTGGTACGCTTCTCACTGGTCGCGCCAATATTCCCGTCCACACTTCCGGTGAGGCCCTCGGTAAAGCGTCGGTTGCGGGTATTGTCATACTGCATCAGGAACTTGGAGGTGCCGAAATCCCAATGCCCGGTATGGCTGATGGCGAAGTTCTGCCGGTACATGGTGTTGGTTTCACGCCCCAGCAAATCGCTGATCACGCTGCCTTCTTCCAGCGCACTCGTTGAACCAGTGCCGACGTCGCCCGCATAGATATTGCCCTGGCGACTGAAACCGGCCTCGAAATCCAGTGTTTGCCGCTCATCAAGCGCCCAGCTGAGCAAACCATTGACATCCTTGTTTCGCACACCTTCACGCCCGGCCGCCACATTGGGCGCCCCATTGCTGGTCACTGCCGTGGTGTTATCGAGGTTGATGTCAGGATCATCAGCGTCTGTTTTATTCAGATTGCCGTAAACGCGAAAGGTCAGGTTGTCGGTCAATGGTCCGGCGAGGTTGAAATTGGTACGTTTGGTCACGCCCTCGGCTGAATCTTCGGGCACATTGGTATACGCCGTGATCGAGCCGGTGATTCGTTCGCTCGGACGCTTAGTAATGATGTTGACGACGCCGCCCATGGAGCCTGAGCCATAGCGCGCGGCAGCAGGCCCGCGCAAGACCTCAATCCGATCGACCATTTCCGCTGGCACCCAGTTACTGTCACCGCGCGTGTCACGCTCACCCGAGCGGGTATAACGCACGGAGTTGCGTGACAGTACCGGCTTGCCATCAATCAGGATCAGCGTGTTCTCCGGCCCCATACCACGGAGATCGATCTGCCGGTTGTTACCTCGCACGCCACTGGCACTGTTACCACTCAGATTGACGCCGGGCATCTTGCGCACGATGTCAGACAGGTCATTGACCGGGGGACGCTTCTTGATGTCTTCGGCCGTGATGATCGAGACTCCCGGAGCCTGCTTCAGCTCTTGTTCAGCGGTGCCGATCACAACCGTGTCGGAAAGCTCCAGCAGGCCATCGTCTGGCGCCTTCTGATCGGCAGCCACCCCATCGACTGCGGCCATAAGCATGGCCATCACCAACCCACTCCGACTCCATTGCGACTTCATTCAAGCACCCTGACAAGGATCAATATTCAGTTGAAAGGGGCTACAACTGCTGTGTAGCCGATAACTCAGCTGCAAATATTAATGCTTACCATTTGCTTGGAATTAAAATTTACACCTCGATTACACACTCATGGTGTTAAAGCTCGCATCGGAGCAATCCGATACAGGTACGGCCAAACCCTGCATGCGTTGATCCCCGAACTTCGCTTGACGGCCCGTCGTAGGCGCATGAGGACAGCCGCCCCTCAGGGTAACTGTGTTTTCTTGACAGCCGGCGAAGCGACCGACGGGCGCTGCGTCAAGGAGCCGCGCCTTGCCAAGATGCAGCCCTGGGGACGACGCGGCGCCTCATCTGAACAGGCATATGCCCTCAAGCCGGATTGGCCGCCCATTGCTCCAGCCGCGTGACGCTTTCGCGATAGGGCTTGAGGCTCTTGGCCAGCAGAATGATCGACATCAGCACCGCCAGCGTGGTGACACTCAACAGCGAGTAACGCAACGCGGCGTCATCGGCAAAAACGAAGTCGGTTACCAGCGCTACCGCAGTCGGCCCGATGCCCAGGCCTATGAGGGTGATGACGAACAGATAGATGGCTGAAGCCTGGCCGCGCATCGAATTGGGCATGATTTCCTGGATTGCCGCCGGCGCCACGCCGAACGGCATGCTCAGGCAGAACACCGTCGGCGCCATCAACACGCTGGCCCAGAAGGCCGTGTCCATCAGCGGAAAGAGCACCACCATCGGCAAGGCACCCAGGGCTGAAAAAAGACCGACACGCATATTGGCGTCGCGGTATCCGCGCTTGGCCATCCAGTCCGCCAGACGCCCGCCGAAGACGATGCCCAGGCAACCGAATACCGCAACGATGCTGCCGTAAACCATACCGACCTGACTGGCGTCCCAGCCATAGGTACGAATGTAGAAAGTCGGCACCCAGGCCGAACTGCCGTAACCGGCAAATGCCAGCCCGGCAAAACCGAAATTGTGCAGCAGTACAGTGCGGCGATTGGCGCGAATGTAGCGCCCCACTTCGCTCAACGGCACCGCGACCCCCGCACCGGCACCGCGCCGGGCCGGCTCCTTGATGGCCAGCATCAGCAGGGTGAAAAATACTCCTGCCACACCGAGAATCAGAAAGATCAACTGCCAGGGACGTACCTCTCCCAGCACTGGCAGGGTGACGTCGCCCTGCGCAGAGGCGAACTGAATGACCAGCCCACCAACCAGAAAAGCCAGGCCCGAACCCAGATACACACCCATGGAATAGACGCTGATGGCTGTCGCACGGCGCTCGGCAGGGAAACTGTCGGCAATCAGCGAATAGGCGGCGGGGGACAGCGCTGCCTCGCCCACGCCCACGCCGATGCGGCACAGCAGGAACTGCCAGTACATTTTGGCCATGCCGCAGGCGGCAGTGGCGGCACTCCAGAACAGGATGCCGACCGCAATCAGCCCACGGCGGCTACGGGTATCGGCCACACGCCCAAGGGGAATACCGCACACGGTATAGAACAGTGCGAACGACAGGCCCATCAGCAGGCTCATCTGCGTGTCGTTGATCGCCAGATCGCGGCGGATGGGTTCGACCAGCAGATTGAGAATCTGCCGATCGACGAAGGACAGGACGTACGCCACCATCAGGATGACGACGGTGACCCAGGCTCTGGCACTGGAGGGATAGCCGTTATTGTTGTTATGCACGGACGCTCTCCTCGGCACCGCAGAACGCGGTGCGCGGCGGTTGAATTGAGCGACAAGCTTAGGACGATATAAACAGTGGTGAGTATCACCTGGAGGCGTTATCAGGCCGGCGAATGCTTTATACCCGCCGGGGCGAATGATTTGCCCCGGCAGTCAGGCGCCTCTCAGAGCATCAGCGGCGCGCGCTCACAGAGCACGTTCAAGGCCGCCGCCCAATCAGGATGATCGTTCAGGCACGGCACCAGTTGCAGGCTCTCGCCGCCCGCCTCGACGAACTGCTCACGGCCACGGTCGCCAATCTCCTCGAGGGTTTCGATGCAGTCGGCGACGAAGGCCGGGCACATCACCAGCATTTTCTTCACCCCCTGCGCGGCCAGTTCATCGAGTCGGGTTTCGGTGTACGGCTCGATCCACTTGTCACGCCCCAGGCGCGACTGGAAACTCACCGACCACTGCTCAGGGCGCAGCCCCATGCGCTCGGCAAACAGCTCGGCACTGCGCATGCATTGCGCGCGGTAACACTTGGCCAGTACCTCGGGCGACGCCGTACGGCAGCAATCCGGCCCTTTCAGGCAATGCCCGGTCGGATCCAGCTTGCGCAGGTGGCGCTCCGGCAGCCCGTGAAAGCTCAGCAGCAGATGATCGAACCCCTGCTCCAGATAGGGCTTGGCACTGGCCACCAGCGCGTCGAGGTATTCCGGCTGATCGTAGAAGGGCGGCAGGATGGACAGCCGCATATCCAGCCCCTGCTCGCGCACCACTCGCTTGACCTCTTCGATCACCGTCGTGGTCGTGCTGTCGGCGAACTGCGGATACAACGGCGCCAAGGTCACCTTGCGGATGCCCTGCGCAGCCAGGCGCTGCAGGGTCGACTCGATCGAAGGCTGGCCATAGCGCATGGCCAACTCAACCGGGCCGTGGCTCCAGTGCGCTTTCATCGCCTGCTGCAGGCGGCGGCTGATGACCACCAGCGGCGAGCCGTCTTCCCACCAGATCGAGGCATAGGCATGTGCCGATGCCGCCGGGCGCCTGATCAGGATCAGCGACACCAAAAGCCGACGCAACGGCCAGGGCAGATCGACCACATACGGATCCATCAGGAACTGATTGAGGTAGCGGCGAACATCGGCAACTTCGGTGGACGCGGGCGAACCCAGGTTTACCAGCAACAAGGCGTGATCGGTCATGCGAAATCCTAGTCAGTGATGGCCCAGCAAATCTGCCAGAGCCACATCCAGATGGGTGAAACGAAAACTGAAACCCGCCTCCAGCAGGCGTGTCGGCAGGGCACGCTGGCCGCCGAGGAGCAACTCGGACATTTCACCGAGCCCGGCACGCAGGACGAAGGCAGGTGCCGGCAACAGGGCTGGACGGCTCAACGCCTGCCCCAGCGCCTTGCTGAACTCGGCGTTGCGAACAGGGAGCGGCGCGCTGGCATTATAAGGACCGCGCGCCTGGCCTTGCTGCAAGAGAAAATCGATCAGGCCGATTTGATCGGCGATATGAATCCATGGCATCCATTGCCGACCGTCACCGATACGCCCTCCCAAACCGAGCCTGAACGGCAACAGCAAGCGTTTGAGCATGCCGCCATCACGGCTCAGCACCAGCCCCGTTCGGATCAGCACCACACGCATACCCAGTTCTTCGGCACGCAGGGCGGTTTCCTCCCAGGCGCCGCACAGTTGTGCCGCGAAATCATCGGTCACTGGCTGCGCGTCTTCACTCAACTCACGCTCACCACCGTTGCCGTACCACCCAACCGCCGAGCCCGACAGCAATACAGCCGGGCGCTGCGTACGCCCGTGCAACCAATCAAGCAAGTGCTCGGTCAGACCGACACGGCTGGACCACAGCAGCGCCTTGCGCTTGCTGCTCCAGGGCCGGTCGGCGATGGGCGCACCGGCGAGGTTGATCACCGCGTCCAGTGGTTCTTCACCCAGCTCATCGAGCCGGGCAATACCGCGAACGCCGGCACCACAAAGACCGGGGACGTTGCCGGGCTCACGGCTCCAGACTGTCAGTTGGTGGCCCTGTTCAGCCCAGTGAGCGCACAGTGCTCGACCAATCAGACCGGTACCGCCGGTCAGCAGGATGTGCATGGCATTGTCCTCGCATGGCAATGGAAGAAACTTCACCTTTAGTCTGGTTCATGACGGGCATACCTGCTGCGTCTGTCCTAAACATAAAAGGAGGGAGCGCCACTTTCGGCGACAGCTGTACATGAAAACACTCTTGTATAGCTTTTGTCCAAACCTTAGCCTGTATAGCATTCAGCGCTGACGAGGTAATCATGAACGCACCCATCGCCATCATTGGCACCGGTATCGCAGGGCTCTCTGCCGCACAGGCACTGCATGCCGCTGGCCAGCACATCGAACTGTTCGACAAAAGCCGTGGCAGCGGCGGGCGCATGGCCAGCAAACGCAGTGATGCCGGCAGCCTGGACCTTGGCGCGCAATACTTCACCGCCCGTGACCGTCGCTTCATCGAGGTGGTGCAGCATTGGCAAGCGCGCGGCTGGGTCGCCGAATGGCAACCAAGCCTGTACAACGCGCGGGACGGCCAACTCAGCGCCTCGCCGGACGAGCAGGTACGCTGGGTCGGCACCCCACGGATGAGCGCCATCACCCGGGCCATGCTCGGCGCCCTGCCGGTCAAATTCAGCTGCCGCATCACCGAAGTGTTCCGGGGTGATCGCTACTGGAGTCTGCTCGATGCCGAAGGCAACAGCCACGGCCCCTACAGCCACGTCATCGTCGCCACCCCGGCCGCACAAGCCAGCGCACTGCTGGCGGCAGCACCCAAACTGGCCGGTGCAGCAGCCAGCGTGATCATGGATCCAACCTGGGCCGTTGCACTGGGTTTCGACAGCCCGCTGAATACCCGCGTCGAAGGTTGCTTCGTGCAGGACAGCCCGCTCGACTGGCTGGCACGCAACCCCAGCAAGCCTGGCCGTGACAGCCATCTCGACACCTGGATCCTGCACGCCAGCAGCACCTGGAGCCGACAGCATCTGGACCTGCCCAAGGAAGCGGTGATCGAACACCTGCATGGCGCCTTCGCCGAATTGATCGGCTGCGCCGTGCCGCCACCCAGTTTCACCCTCGCCCATCGCTGGCTCTACGCCCGGCCGGCGCAGGCGCATCAGTGGGGCGCACTGGCCGACGCCGACCTGGGCCTGTACGCCTGTGGCGACTGGTGCCTGTCCGGTCGGGTCGAAGGCGCCTGGCTCAGCGGCCAGGATGCGGCACGCCGCCTGCTCGAGCACCTGCAATGAGCGCGTTACCCAAGCGTCGTCTCAATCCGCGCAAGCTGCTGCTGTCGAAATGGACAGCCGCGCAACCACAGAATCGCGAGCGTCACTTTCTGGTCACCGAACTGATCCGCGATGAAGAGGACAACATCCTTGGCGTCGAGCTTCAGGCCGTGCTTACCCAGCGCAGTCAGCAGCTCGACTGGCGCCAACTGCAGGACACCGAGCGCTGGCTTCAGGGCTGGCGCTGACATCAGCCAACCATCCGGCCACAACGGCGCTGTCGCTGCCATACACACCAAGCAATAGCAAAGCTGTACAAAGCATTTGACTTGTATAACCACACCCCTATGATAGACACAAGTTGTACATCAGCATCACTGTGTACAAGGTCTAGAGAGGTCAGGTCATGCAAGCGAGCAAAGCGAAACTGGGCATAAGTGCCTGCCTGCTGGGCGCCGAGGTCCGCTATAACGGTGGCCACAAGTTGTCACGGTTATGCAGCCGCAGCCTGACCGAGCACTTCGATTTCATCCCGGTGTGTCCGGAGGTCGGCATTGGCATGAGCATCCCGCGCGAGCCGATTCGCCTGGTCGGCGACCCGCAGGCTCCACGCGCGGTCGGCACGGTCGACCGCTCGCGAGACGTCACCGACGCATTGACTGCCTACGGCGAACGCATGGCCAATGAGCTACAGGGCATCAGTGGCTACATCTTTATGCAGCAGTCCCCTTCCTGCGGGCTGGAGCGGGTCAAGGTTTACCAGGATGGCGGGCGTCCCAGCGAACCCGGGCGCGGTCTCTTCGCCGCAGCGTTCTGCGCTCGTCACCCCGACCTGCCGGTTGAAGAAGACGGCCGCCTGAACGACCCGGTACTGCGTGAGAACTTCATTACCCGCGTCTATGCCCATGCCGAATGGCAACGTCTGCTCCAGCAGGGGCTTACCCGCCGCGCACTGATTGCCTATCACTCGCGCTACAAATACCTGCTGATGGCCACCGACCCGCTGCGCTACAAATCCCTCGGGCGCATGCTTGGCAACATCGCCCAGCATGACCTCGCTGAACTGGCGCCCCGCTACTTCAGCGAACTGATGAAAGCCCTGAAGAAGTGCGCCACACGCCGCACCCACAGCAATGTGTTGCAGCATTTGAGCGGTTACCTGAAGCGCGCGCTCAGCGCTGATGAAAAACAGGAAATGCAGCAGCTAATCAGCCAATACCGTGAAGGCATCGTACCGCTCGTGGTGCCCATGACGCTGCTCAAGCATCACTTCCGCCGCCACCCGGACCGCTATATCGCCGGACAGGCCTATATGCAGCCGCACCCTGAACCCCTCGCATTGCGCAACGCCTTGTGACGCCATGACCAGTGAAACCATGACCGATGAAGACAATGGCCACGACTACCTTCAGGCCATCGATGAGGGTTACCTGCCGATTCGTGAGGTATCACGCAGCACCGGTATCAATGCGGTCACCCTGCGTGCCTGGGAGCGTCGCTACGGCCTGATCGTGCCGTATCGCACCCCCAAGGGCCACCGACTCTATTCACCTGCCAACCTCGAACGCATCAATGCCATTCTCGCCTGGCTTGCACGCGGTGTAGCGGTTGGCCAGGTCAAGGCCTTGCTCGACCACGGCCAGGTGCCGCAAGCGCCCAGCACGGACAACTGGTCGCGTCAGCGCAATGAACTGCTTGGGTGCATCGCCCAGCTCAACGAGCGACGCCTGGATGATCGCTTCAACTCGGCCCTGGCGCTTTACCCCACCAGTACTCTGGTCGAACAGTTGCTATGGCCATTGCTTGGCGATTTACGCCAACGCTGGCAGGGGCAGTTCGGTGCACGTGCCGAGCAGGTGTTCTTTCTTTCCTGGCTGCGCAGCAAGCTGGCCACGCGGATCTACCACAGCAACCGCCAGATCGGCGGTGCACCACTCTTGCTCATCAACCTTGGCGATGCCCCCATGGAGCCTGGCCTGTGGCTCTGTGCCTGGCTGGCCAGCGCCAGCGATTGCCCGGTTGAAGTGTTCGATTGGCCGCTGCCACCCAACGAAATTCTGACAGCACTGGAACACATCGAACCCCGGGGCATGCTGTTGTATGCCGAAGAAGCGCTGGATGGCACCCTGGTTCGCCGGCAACTGCCGCGTCTGGCCGAACAATGCGCGGTACCCTTGCTGATTGCCGGCCCCGCTGCCCACATTCACCGCGATGCACTGGCTGAACTGCAGTCAGCCAGTGACCCACTCGCTGCCCATGCCTGGCTTGTGAACCACGGTCTGCTCGGCGCCAAAGAGGTCACACCATGCAACAACTGATGTGGTTTCGCAGCGATCTGCGTACCCAGGACAACACCGCTCTCAGCCAGGCGATGAGCCACGGACCGACCATCGCTCTGTACCTGATCACGCCCGGCCAATGGCTGCAGCATGACGATGCACCGAGCAAGGTGGATTTCTGGCTGCGTAACCTGGTCGAGTTGAGCCAGGCGCTGGCCAGGCTCAACGTGCCGCTACTGGTGCGCCAGTGCCACGACTGGCATGAAGTGCCAGCCCAGGTGGCTGAGGTCTGCCATGCGCACAACATCGTCGCCGTCCATGCCAACGAGGAATACGGCATCAACGAGAGCCGGCGCGACCAGCATGTGGCCGCCTACCTCAGCCAGCAGGCGATTGCCTGGCACAGCCACCTCGATCAGATCTTCTTCAAGCCTGGCAGCGTACTGACTCGCTCAGGCAGCTACTTTCAGGTCTACAGCCAATTCCGCAAGGTCTGCTATGAGCGCCTGCACAGCGCAATACCGGCGGTGATCGGCAAACTGCAGGCACAAGCGCCCTTGTCTGTCAGCAGCGATGCCGTACCGGCTGCCGTCGAGGGTTTCGCCATACCCAACGACAGTTTGCGCCTGCTCTGGCCAGCCGGTGAGGACGCAGCTCTGCAACGCCTGCAACGCTTTGCCGACGCACAGGTGCTGTTCTACAAGGACGAACGCGACTTTCCAGACAAACCCGGCACCAGTCAGTTGTCCCCCTACCTCGCCGCTGGCGTGCTGTCACCCCGGCAGTGTTTGCATGCGGCGCTCGCCGCCAATCAGGGTGAATTCGACAGCGGTAATCCCGGCGTCGTCACCTGGATCAACGAACTGCTCTGGCGCGAGTTCTACAAACACGTTCTGGTGGGCTACCCGCGCGTGTCACGCCATCGGGCCTTTCGCCCGGAGACCGAGGCCGTGCCATGGCGCAACGCGCCGCAGGAACTCGCCGCCTGGCAGGAAGGCCGTACCGGCCTGCCGATCATCGACGCAGCCATGCGCCAGTTGCTGGAAACCGGCTGGATGCATAACCGCCTGCGCATGATCGTGGCCATGTTCCTGACCAAGAACCTGCTGATCGACTGGCGTGAGGGCGAGCGCTTCTTCATGCGCCACCTGATCGACGGCGACCTGGCCGCAAACAACGGTGGCTGGCAGTGGAGCGCATCGACCGGCACCGATGCAGCGCCCTACTTCCGCATTTTCAACCCGATCAGCCAGTCGCAGAAATTCGACCCCGAGGGCCGCTTCATTCGCCAGTGGGTGCCGGAGTTGGCCGGGCTGAACAAACGTGACATTCACGATCCTTCTGCACTGGGCGGTTTGTTCGCGCCGGCCGGCTACCCGCGCCCGATCGTCGATCTGTCGCGTTCACGTGCACGCGCCCTGGCGGCATTCAAGCACCTCTCGACACAGGAAGAACCTGCATGAGCAGCTTTCTGCAGGCCTTTGCCGAGCGCTTCGCCACGCTGAACAGGCACAACCTGGAACGACTCGGCGAGCTGTACAGCGACGACGTGCTGTTCCGTGATCCGCTGCACGAGGTGCATGGTCTGACGGCAGTACATCACTACTTTGCCGAGCTGTATGCCAATGTCGAAACGCTGCGCTTCGAGTTCCATGGCTTCGACCAGGTCGCAGAGGGCGAGGGCTACCTGCGCTGGACCATGCGCTATCGCCATCCACGCCTGCGCGGCGGCGCCGAGATTGCAGTGGAGGGCTGCTCGCACCTGCTCTGGCGTGAACGCGTTTATCAGCACCGTGACTATTTCGACGCCGGTGCCCTGCTCTATGAACATGTGCCGCTACTCGGCAATGTAATTGCCTGGCTGAAAAGGAGACTGGCATGAAACGCATCTGGCTCACGGGTGCCAGCAGCGGCATCGGCGCTGCACTGGCCGAAGAACTGCTCAAGGCGGGCCACCAGTTGGCGCTGAGCGCACGCAGCAGTGGCCCCCTGCAGGACTTCGCCTCGCGCTATGGCGATCAGGTACTGGTCGCCCCAGGTGACCTGACCGATGCCGAGCAGGTACGCGCCATTGGCCAGCGCATCGCCCAGCACTGGGGCGCGCTCGACTGCGTGATCCTCAATGCCGGCACCTGCGAATACGTCGACGTGCGCCAGTTCGAGGCGGCGATGATCGAACGGGTGGTCAGGGCCAACCTGTTTTCAGCCAGCTATTGCATCGAAGCGGCCCTGCCGCTGCTGCGCCAGGGCAACCGCCCCCACCTGGTCGGGGTGGGCAGCTCGGTCACCTTCATGCCGCTGCCACGCGCCGAAGCCTATGGTGCATCCAAGGCCGCCATGCGTTACCTGATGCAGACCCTGCGCATCGACCTGGCCAGCGAAGGCATCGATGTCACCCTGGTCAGCCCGGGCTTCGTCGACACCCCGCTGACCCAGAAAAATGATTTTCCGATGCCCATGCGCTGGCCAGTCGAGCGCGCCGCCCGACACATTGCCGAGCGCCTGGACAAACGCCCGCATGAAATTGCCTTCCCCACCGTGTTTATTGCCATACTCAAACTACTCGGCAGCCTGCCGAGCGGTTTGCAACTGGCCATAGGTCGCCGCCTGGCGCGTAACGAGGACAACGCATGAAAATCGCCATCGTCGGCAGCGGTATTGCCGGCCTGACCTGTGCCTACCTGCTCAATCGCCAGCATGACATTCAGGTATTCGAAGCCAGCGACTGGGTCGGCGGCCATACCCACACCGTCGATGTTCAGGTAGAGGGCCGCAACTACGCCGTCGACACTGGCTTCATCGTATTCAATGACTGGACCTACCCGAACTTCATCCGCCTGCTGGAGCAACTCGGCGTTGGTTTCAAGCCCACCGAAATGAGCTTCTCGGTGAGTGATCCGGTTACCGGCGTGGAGTACAACGGTCACGATCTCAACACCCTGTTCGCTCAGCGCAGCAACCTGCTGTCGCCGGCATTCTGGGGCATGTTGCGCGACATCCTGCGCTTCAACCGTCAGTCGCTGGATGACCTGGCCAATAACCGTATCGATGCCGATACCACGCTCGGCCAGTACCTCGACGACAACGGCTATGGCCGGCGCTTCATCGAGCACTACATCGTGCCGATGGGGTCGGCCATCTGGTCGATGTCGTTGGCCGACATGCTCGGCTTTCCACTGCAGTTCTTCGTGCGCTTCTGCAAGAACCATGGCCTGCTCTCGGTCAGCGACCGTCCGACCTGGCAAGTGATCGAAGGCGGCTCGCGCAGCTATGTGGCACCGTTGACCGCCAGCTTCGCCGAGCGCATCCGCCTCAACTGCCCGGTCAGCCGCGTCGTACGCGATCAGGAGGGCGTCACCCTGCACAGCGCAGCCGGCAGCGAGCGCTTCGACAAGGTGATCTTCGCCTGCCACAGCGACCAGGCACTGGCGCTGCTCGAACAGCCCAGCGAGCAGGAACAGGACATTCTCGGCGCCCTGCCCTACGCCAGCAATGACGTGGTGCTGCATACCGATACGCGCCTGCTGCCCAAGCGCAAGCTGGCCTGGGCCAGCTGGAACTATCGCCTGGGCGGCCCAAGCGATCAGCCGGCAGCCGTGACCTACGACATGAACATCCTGCAAGGCATCGACAGCGATACCACCTTCTGCGTAAGCCTCAATCAGACAGCCGCCATCGACCCGGACAAGATTCTCGCGCGCTTCCAGTATGCCCACCCGCAGTACAGCCTGGCCGGTACCGCCGCGCAGGGGCGCTGGGAAGAGCTGCTCGGTGCCCAGCACACCTATTACTGCGGCGCCTACTGGGCCAATGGCTTCCATGAAGACGGTGTGGTCAGCGCGCTGCGCGTGGCCCGTGCCTTCGGAGAAACGCTCTGATGCACAGTGCGCTGTACAGCGGCTGGGTGCAGCATCGCCGCTTCGCCCCGCGTGCCCATGCTTTTCGCTACCGCATGGGCCTGCTGTACCTCGACCTGAGCGAGCAGGCGCAGTTGT
>CAZIZA010000029.1:0-21113 GCA_964543555.1 uncultured Pseudomonas sp. | reverse complement strand
GATTCGCGATATTTTGATCATCAGCACGCCGCAAGATACTCCCCGCTTTGAGCAACTGCTGGGTGATGGCAGCCAGTGGGGCCTGAACTTGCAATACAAGGTCCAACCAAGTCCGGACGGGTTGGCACAAGCCTTTATTCTGGGTGAAGAGTTTATCGGTTCAGACCACTGTGCGCTGGTGCTGGGTGACAACATCTTCTACGGCCACGACCTGCAGAAACAGTTGGAAGCCGCAGCGGCCAAAGAGAGTGGTGCGACCGTCTTTGCCTACCACGTGCATGACCCCGAGCGTTATGGGGTGGTGGAATTTGATAAAGAGGGTACCGCTATCTCTCTGGAGGAGAAACCACTGGAGCCCAAGAGCAACTATGCGGTCACCGGCCTCTATTTCTACGACAACAGCGTGGTGGAGATCGCCAAGAGCCTGAAGCCATCGCCCCGTGGTGAGCTGGAAATTACCGATGTAAACCGTATCTACTTGGAGCAAGGCAATCTGTCGGTGGCGATGATGGGTCGCGGTTATGCCTGGTTGGATACCGGAACCCATGAAAGTCTGATCGAAGCGAGCAACTTTATTCAGACCATTGAGACCCGTCAGGGGTTGAAAGTCGCGTGCCCGGAAGAGATCGCCTATCGCCAGAAGTTTATTACTGCCGACCAGGTCCGTGAACTTGCAGCGCCGTTGGCAAAAAATGCGTATGGCCAATATTTGCTAAAAATGGTTGCCAAAGCCTGATGTGATATGGGGAGATTAGCTCTCCCCATAAAAATTGAATCAAATGTGGATAGACAGATGAATGTAATCAAGACTGCAATTCCTGATGTGCTTATTTTTGAGCCAAAAGTCTTTGGTGATGAGCGTGGTTTTTTCTTTGAGAGTTTCAACCATAAGTTGTTTGAAGAGGCGGTAGGATATCCAGTGACCTTTGTGCAGGATAATCACTCCAAGTCGTCGAAAGGGGTATTGCGCGGCTTGCACTATCAGCTGCCGCCCCATGCCCAGGGAAAATTGGTCCGGTGTGTGGCCGGCGAAGTCTTTGATGTGGCGGTAGATATCCGCAAAAGCTCACCGACCTTCGGGCAATGGGTTGGAGTACACTTGTCAGGTGAAAACAAGCGACAGTTGTGGATCCCCGAGGGATTTGCACATGGTTTCGTAACTCTGAGCGAGACGGCGGAGTTTTTGTATAAAACAACTAATTACTATGCACCACAATCTGAAGGCTCTATTTGTTGGGATGATCCGCAAGTAGGGATTGAGTGGCCGTTAGAAGGTGAAGTGAGTTTGTCGAAGAAGGACAAAGGTGCGATGAAATTTAGTTCAGCACTTATGTTCAACTGATGTTGCTGATGCCTATAAGATAAAATCAAATAATGTGGGCATTTATTATGTGCAAATGAAAGAGTGATTAATAAAACACTCTTGCCAATATGAAGTTGACATGAATGACGAACTCCGATAACAATCGGCGGATTGTTAAAAATACGCTATTTCTTTATTTTAGGATGCTGTTAACTCTCGGTGTAACCCTCTATACATCTCGTGTGGTGCTCAACAATTTGGGGGTAGAAGATTTCGGCATTTATAACGTCGTCGGTGGGGTTGTTACCATGATGGCATTTTTAAGTGGCGCCATGTCTTCCGCTACCCAGCGCTTTTTCTCCTTTGAGCTGGGGCGGAATAACCTTGAGCAGTTAGCCAAGATGTTTAAGATGAGCCTAAATATTCATTGGTTGATTGTACTCATTTTTATTTTGGTGGCGCAAACCTTGGGGGGGTGGTTTGTCAATACTCAATTGGTTATTCCGCCGGAGCGCTTGGTGGCCGCTAATTGGGTATTCCAGTGTGCCCTCTTCTCATTTTGCTGCACTGTGTTGGGTGTGCCCTACAACGCAGCGATTATCGCTCATGAGAAGATGAGTGCTTTTGCTTATATCAGCATTGTCGATGTATTGCTTAAATTAACAGTTGTTTTTCTATTGGCTGCATACGATGGCGACAAGCTGCAACTATATGCGTTGTTGCTGGCCGTGGTGAGCCTGCTGATCTTGGTTTGTTATTATGCCTATGCCCGCTGGCAGTTCACGGTAACTAGATTTAGTTGGTATTGGAATACCGATTTATTTAAAACCTTGTTTAGTTATACCGGTTGGAACTTATTTGGTAATATAGCTGCGGTAGCGACGAACCAAGGAATTAATATTTTACTTAATATTTTTTTTGGTGCAACGGTCAATGCTGCACGCGCTATTTCCTTTCAAGTAAACAGTGCTATTACCGGTTTTGTTACCAGTCTGCAAACATCAATTAATCCACAAATCGTTAAATCTTACGCCAGAAATAATCATGTTTATCTGCACCAGTTAATTATGAGGGGTTCTAAGTATGCATTTTTCTTGCTTTACGCATTAGCATTACCCATTCTATTGCAAACTGAAGCTGTTTTAACTTTGTGGCTTGTTAACCCACCTGAGTATACAGTATTATTTTGCCAGTTAGTTTTAGTTGATGCTTTGATAACCAGTTTGTCGGGTAGTTTAATGGCATCAGTTCAAGCAACAGGAAATATAAAACGTTATCAAGCTGTTATTGGTGGTATATTGCTTTTAAATTTGCCGTTATCTTATGTGGCTTTGTCTAATGGTGGTAGTGCGCATTCTGTATTTTATGTATCTATAGTGACATCAATAACTGCGTTACTTTTCAGATTTGTGCTGTTAAGAGAGTCAATCAACCTTAATGTTACTCAATTTTTTAAAAAGGTAATTGGTCGAGTATTAGTCGTTGTGCTAGCTACATTTTTGCCGCTTAGCCTAATAACATTGAACACAGGTAATATTGTTATTGATTTTATTCAAAACTCGGCATTGATTGTAATATACACGGTTATGGTTATGTTTATGCTGGGCCTTGATAAATTGGAGCGCGACTTTATAAAGAAGCGTGTTCATCATTTTTTTAAATCTTATGTTACTGGAGTTTAGTTTGAAAAGCAAAATCAAAGTTTTTATAAAAAAAATACTGGGTGCTGGTGGTCTGAAAAAAATTAATTACGCGCGGAATTATCGATTGTTAGCTGCTAATTCAATAGAAGATTTTAAACTTTACTTAAAGCACTCTACCGTTTTTGATCAAGATGGCTTGCATAAAATCGAATGCCAATTAATTCTTGATTATCATTCGGTAGAAAAAGGCTTACTATTTAAAAAAACCAAGCCAAGATTTGCTCAGCAACGCATTTTGAGTTTGCATCCAAGGCTTGCTTCAACGCTGATTAAAAATAATATCAACCGCTCGCAAATTCGAGTCGCCTATCAGGTAATGTGTGAGTATTATGAATTGCATCAAAAGTTAGGTGTCGATATTAGCGATTATTACACACATGCTCAGTATGAAGATTATAAATTAATTTTAGGTGATGCATACACAAGCAAATTTAAAGGGGCTATTGATTACCAAAAGGATAACTTTTATGCGCAAGTCAATGCTGATTTTGCAACCTTTTCTAGCTCGCGAAAAAGTGTGCGTGAATATACTGGGGAATTGGTGTCAAGTTCACTTATTGAACAAGCCATTACTTTGGCACTGAATACACCTTCAGTTTGTAACCGCCAAGCATGCAAAGTGTATTTGCTGGAAGATAAAGCCCGCATCGACAAGCTGTTAACTATTCAGGGTGGGTTAACAGGCTACACTCAAAATATCAATCAAGTTTTGCTTTTAACTGTTGACCGTAATTATTTCTATACCATTGGTGAACGCAATCAGTTTTATATTGATGGTGGTATGTTCTTGATGAACATGTTGTATGCCTTACATTTTTATAAAATTGCTAATTGCCCTGCCAACTGGGGCAAGATTATTCAAGAAGAAAAGAAACTTTCTGGTATTATCGATTTGCCTGAGTCTGAAAAAATAATCTGTGTTGTGCCGATCGGTGTTGCTAAAGATGAATTTAGAGTGACGCTTTCGCAGCGCCGTGAATTGGATGAAGTGCTGATCAAGTTGTGATTGAGTTTTACAGGGGGGGGGGTATTCAAATGGGTAAAAAAATTGGTTTATTAAACTTTCACTACTCTGATCACAACTATGGAGCTGTATTGCAAGCCGCAGCATTGGCTGATGTCGTGACGCAACTTGGTTATAATGCAGAGCATATTGATTTCATACCGGCAAAAATTGAGCAGAAAAAAACACTACGTCAGGGACTGGTCTCTGTATTGGCGGCGTTAGGGATTAAGTCGATCCTTAAACGTCTATTAGGTCAAAAGGTCTACATAAAGTCCCGAGTCACAGGAAGTGAAGTATTTGAACAATTTCGCACAACTTGGATTGCTCGTAGCGCCCAAACGTACACAGCTGCAACCCAGTTAAATACAATTGGCACGACCTACGCAGCTGTAGTAGTTGGCAGTGATCAAGTTTGGCGGCCTAGTATGTTTGTTAACAAACAACAGGATGTAGCGGCATACTTTTTATCTTTTTTGCCAGATTCAGTTAAGCGTGTCTCTTATGCCGCCAGTTTTGGAGTGGATAAGTGGGAAGAAAATCAAAGTAGTGCATTAACTAACAGTGTGCTCGATGCAATCAAAAAATTTAACGCTATTTCAGTACGCGAAAAAACTGGAGTAGCTATTTGCCGTGAGCATTTCGGCGTGACGGCTCAACATGTGCTTGACCCGACGTTATTAAACGGCGTCGAGTTTTTTCAACGTGTGGTAACGCAGGCGCAGGTAGCACCACAGAATAAACATGTGGTTTATTACAAACTGGATGTTGATACCTCATTTATTAGCTCGATTAAACATATCGGGGATATTTTGCAAGCACCAATAGAAGATATCTACTACCAAAAGAGTGAGTCTGGTTATCGTTATATTCCTGTCGCCGACTGGTTAGCCAAAATTCGTGACAGTAAGTTTGTGGTCACAGATTCATTTCACTGTGTATGCTTGGCAATATTATTCAATAAAGAATTTATCTGCTTTGCCAATAAAGATCGTGGTCTAGCTCGTTTGCAAAGTCTGTTGGCAAGTTTAGGAATTGAAGGTCGTCTATGCGATGAGCAACAATTACTTTCGTCATTCTTTGCTGAGTGTAAACCCATCGATTATAACAACGTTAATGCCAAACTAGCCGAGCTGCGTACTGGTTCACTGGCGTTTTTGAAAGATGCACTTGAGTAATACTAATGAAAACTAATGTTGATAGTGAATTTATACTCTCGGTAATTATTCCAACCTGTAATCGTAATAATACTTTGCCTAGAGCAATATATTCGGTATTGAGTCAAAATGTGACTGGGCTAGAAGTTATCATTGTAAATGATACAGATAATCCTATTTCTAATGAAATACTAAATATTGCGAAATCATACCCAGTAATCTTTGTCACTAATCCTGGCATTCACGGCGCTGCAAGTGCTCGTAATTATGGTGTAAGTATCGCAAAAGGTATATACATCACTTTTCTTGATGATGATGACATATATCTTCCCGGCAGGCTTAATAATATGTTGAGTGTGATGACACAGGGGAAATATACCATGGTGTCATCAGGCCGATTTTATGAAACAGGTAATTTCACCACTATAAAATCAGTTCCTAAACAGTATTTTGGTGAGGTTCTATTAAAAGACATTTTATATCAAAATGATATTGATATTGGCTTTATGATGAAGCGTGAAGATTTTATTCGTTTTGGTGGGTTTGATATCAGCTATAAGTCACTAGAAGACTGGGATTTTATCCTTCGAGTGCTTGAAAAAGGTAAGTGTTACAAGTTAAAGCGTATGGATTATGCTGTTAACGTAGACCCTAACCGTCCCCGTGTCTCTGATAGTGACTCAGATAGTTACCTGAAAATGGCGGGTTATTATAAAGAGTTGTTTGGTGAAAAATGGAGTCTGCATATGACAATACATGGTTTAAGTTTATCTAGACATCTAAGTCTTAAACTTGCTTTGAAAGGTATACTTTCCTTTAGGAATATTCGTCCCATATTTAGATACTTATCTCAGTTTTATTTAAAATAAGTCAAGATAATGAATGATCAATCTTTTTTATATGCAGCAGCCCATATGGTTTTATTTGTGCCATTCATCGTCTATTTTTTTTATAAAAAAATCACACATCCAGTTATTATTTTCATTGGTATCTTATCTTTTCAATACTTAGCATATGAGTTTTTCCAAGAGGAAAAGTATTCCATTTTAACTGATGTTACGATTAATGAAATATTCTATGGTCTTTGGGCGTTTCTAGTTGGCTTTTCAATTATCACAATTTTATCATTCTCTATTAAAACTCATCTACGATTTAAACTAAGCCCAAATTTTCATAGTCCAAATGAGAGCTTACTATTTAAAATAAGTCAAAGGGTTAAAATATTATCGGTCGTAGTTATAGTCGCTCATCTATTTGTTGGATTTAATCACGGGGTTAACGGTGTCTATGAGTCATTCTGGATAAACGTAAGGATGGAGCATGTCAATAGCCCACAGGATTTTTATTTACTTCCTCATTTTGCAATTTTTTGTCAATCTTGGTTCGTGTACTGCTTTATTCATAAATATAAAAAACAAGAATCTTTAATATGTTTGATTTTAGTGTCATTGTTTTGTGCTATATCAAAATTAGAGAGAACATCAATCATATCACTCGTTGTTACCGTTTTAGTTTTGAAGGATCATATGCACTATAATGGCCTTTCATTAAAGGCTATGTTGATTTCAATTATTGCTGTAGTCGGTATTTTTACTTTTGTGGCATCTCAATTTTATGTGTCGAGTTCTTTCTCTGACTTATTATTTGTAATGCTGGATTATTTCGCCAAAAACCTAGATACATTTAATAAGTATGTTTCTAGCATGCAACCAACCTACAACGCTAATCTTATATTAGGACCATTTGCAAAAATTTTCATCTTTGATGAAAACACGATAGCATCGACAAAAATTGATACTGATGGTTCATTTAATACTTACTCTTACCTTATGAATTTACACTTGTTTGGAGGTGTTGTATTTGTCATAGTATTCAATTTATTAATAGGTTGTTTTTTTTCATTGGTTTATGAACTAAGATATGCCTTTAATGGCCTTGTTTTAGGTTTTTTTTCTTTCTTTTCATGCTCACTATTTTTAAGCTTTTTTGCTTATACGTTTTCATGGTCTAATTGGTTATATTATGCAATTTGTTTTTTTATAATACATTTAATTGTTCATAAAAACATAAAAGATAATAATCGAAAAAGGTGCTTCAATGGCTAATGTCCATGCGATAATCGTAACATATAACCCTGATGTTAATGTTGTTGCTTCAAATTTAAGACAGTTACTTGGTGATAAATCAATTTCTAGAATTCATATTGTAGATAATACACCTGATGGTGCTAATTTTGAAAAATATAAAAGTGACAATGTAGAGGTTAAATATTTTTATAAAAATATAGGTATTGCTGCTGCTCAAAATTTTGGAATGAAAGTAGCTGTTGATAGCGGTGCTGACTATATCGTGTTGTTTGATCAAGACTCGGCTTTATCATCTGATTTGGTTTCCGGTTTGGTCAATGCAATGAGTGTAGCTAAAAAAAATAAATTGAGATTAGCATGCATAGGTCCTAGACCATTAGATGTATTTACGGGGGAAAAATATAAGCCAAGAATACAGGAAGAATTAAAATCTGAAAATGGGATAACTATTTGTCGTCAGATTATTGCTTCAGGAAAATTAATTGATGTTGATGCCTTGAAAGTTGTGGGATTTATGGAGGATGGTCTTTTTATCGATGTAGTTGATCATGAGTGGTGTTGGCGAGCATATAAAAAAGGCTTTTCAGTTGCAATTGCTGAGGATGTTATTATGCCGCATACTCTCGGTGATTCTCGTGGTTCATTACTTGGTTTTAAATATAGAATAGGTGCTCCTGTTAGACTGTATTATCAATTTAGAAACATATTGGTTTTATTAAGGCGTGATTATGTGCCTCTTTATTGGAAAATTAGATCAATTTTTAGTATTTCGGTGAGGTTTATAGTTTTTGGTTTTATTCAACGAGATTCTAATGAGAGAATGAAATATATGCTTAAAGGGTTTAGGGATGGTATCGCAAAGCGAATGGGTGAGTACAAAAGTTGATTCTGCTTAGTGAAAAAAGTAATTATGAAAGTTGCTTAATGTTTTGCATATATTAAAAATAACATCCAACATTTCTATGTTAAGCTATTGTCGGCCCTTGATATGAGCAGATGTTAAAATATAACAGATGGGCCGGTATTTCATTTTACCATTTTTTTACGCAAAGCTTTCAAGCCTTACGACTTTTACTTATGCGGTTGTGTTGTTTTTTGGGGATGCACGAATAAAGATCTGGTCAATTCCACTAAAACTAATTAAAACCAATTATAGAAAAGCGATAAATCGAGGGGGGACGGTGCTTAGTATTTTGTTGTCGGTTTATAAGAAAGAATATCCACAGTATTTGTCTAAAGCGCTAACTAGTATTTGGCATGATCAAATTTCAAAGCCTAGTCAAATTGTTTTGGTGCAAGATGGCCCATTAACGCCAGAGTTGGTTGCAGAAATTACGCGTTGGCAAGCTGAGTTGGGAGAAGTGCTGACTTTAGTTATCTTGCCTAAAAATGTTGGCTTGGCTGCAGCATTAAATAATGGCTTACAGCATTGTCGATATGACCTAGTGGCAAGAATGGATACCGACGACATCGCTATGCCGGAACGCTTTAAGCTTCAAGTATCCTTTATGCAGGCCAACCCAGAAATAGCAGTATCTAGTGGCTTTATTGAAGAGTGGAATAGTGATTTTAGCGTGCAACTGTCTAGCCGGTCATTGCCACTTAATAATAATGATATCGCTAAATTTGCCAAAATACGTTCTCCCATTAGTCACCCTGCATGTATTTTTAGAAAATCAGTGATCCTTGATGTTGGTGGATACCCAGATATTTACCCTGAAGATCATTTGTTATGGGTGCGGGTGCTGCAAGCCGGATACAAGTTAGCTAACATTCCACAGGTGTTACTGCGCATGCGTACAGGCGAAGACTTTATTACTCGTCGAGGTTATAAATTTCTAAAAGGCGAAATAAAAAGCTATAACACAATGTATAGAGAAGGTTTTTTGAAAAAGCACGAGTTGTTCAGTGCTTTAGTTTTAAAGTCATTCGTTCGTTTATCCCCTAAGTCATTAAAAATATGGTTGTATAAAAAACGGTAATGAAGGCGTTGTTCCAAATTAGCGGTATCATTTTTGAGGTATATATATGATTCTACTAACCGGCGCCACCGGTTTTGTGGGTAATGCAGTGTTAAAGCAGCTAATGCAAAAACCAGAAGTGGCAATCCGTACTTATGGTCGCCGTGCACCGGTTGGGGTGAACGCTGACCGTCCTCAAATGATGAGCCATGTCACGGGTGAGATTAGTGCTGCGGCTGATTATGCCCCGGCTTTGATTGATGTTGATGTAGTCATTCATTGTGCTGCACAGGCACATATTAATAAAAATGTGACCGACCACCAGGCAGAGTTTAACCATGTGAATCGTGATGGCACGTTGAAACTGGCGCGTCAAGCAATAGCGGCTGGTGTTAAGCGGTTTGTGTTTATTAGCTCAATCGGTGTTAACGGTGGCCATAATCAACAAGGGCCATTCAAGTATGATGATGTTGCCGTACCTTGGGATGAATATACCCAATCAAAATATGCTGCAGAGTTGGGATTGCGTCAGATAGCTAAAGAGACGGGTCTTGAAGTGGTCATCATTCGTCCACCATTGGTCTATGGCGCCAATGCTCCAGGAAATTTTGGTAAGTTGACTCAAGCTGTAAGGCATGGTCGATGGTTACCACTTGGGGCAATTCATAATCAGCGAAGTTTTGTTGCGCTGGAGAATTTAGTTGATCTAATCATTAACTGTATTGATCACCCTAACGCTGCCAATCAGATATTTTTGGTCAGCGATGATGAGGATATCTCTACCACACAACTGCTTGCGATGATGACGCGGGCTGCGGCTAAATCACCTCGTTTATTGCCGGTGCCAATGGGTTTGTTACGACTGGCTGGTAAGCTAATGGGCAAGCAGGCCGTGATTGAGCGATTGTGTGGTAATCTACTAGTCGATATCAGCCACACTAAGGCAACATTGGGCTGGCAGCCACCGATATCTGTGGAGGAAGGGATTAAACGCTGTTTTATTGAGGATAAAGAAGAATGTTAATTAGAATACTTGATTTTTGTGCAGCATTTTTTGGGTTGTTATTTCTTTGGCCTATTTTGCTGGTCGTTACTCTGATAGGCCTGTTTGATACTGGTTCGCCCATTTTTGTGCAAGAGCGGGTTGGGCGTTACAAGAAGCCATTCAAATTAATTAAGTTTCGTACCATGTCGATGGATACCCAGTCGGTGGCGAGCCACTTGGCTAGCACGAGTTCCATTACCAAGCTTGGGGCATTTTTACGCAAAACGAAAATTGATGAACTACCGCAGCTTATCAATGTGCTTAAAGGGGAGATGAGCTTGGTTGGGCCGCGTCCTAATCTCTTTAATCAGGAGGAATTGATTAAAGAGCGCGATGCATTGGGGGTGTATGAGGTTCTACCTGGTATTACTGGCTTGGCACAGGTTCAAAACATCGATATGTCGACCCCGGCGTTGCTTGCCAAAACAGATCGGCAGATGATAGATACTCTGACGTTAGCGGACTACTTTCGTTATATAATTATGACGGCAACCGGTAGCGGTGCTGGTGATGCTGTTGGGTCTAAGTAGTGTTACCATGAGTTGTTCTGTTTGATCTTCTTCACCGTTGTTAACTAAATGGTGCCATTATGTTGGATTACTTCTTGGCTATTCCCCGAGTTTATAAGCAAGCTGTTAGTATTTTTGTAGATTTATTGTTGCTCTGCTTGGCGTTTTGGGGAGGTTATTGGGTAAGGCTGGATGCCAATATTCCATTGCAAAGCTTATCACATTGGCAAATGCTTACATTCTTGCTGCCAATTACCATCCTCGTATTTATGCGGTTAGGGCTTTATCGCGCGGTATTACGATATGTTGGTTTCAAGGTGTTGTGGACGGTATCACTCGGCGTTCTTCTGTCTACCATGTCTCTAGTCATGCTGGCATTCTTTATGGAAGTTCCACTTCCTAGAACGGTATCTGTTATCTATTTTGCGTTTTCAGTGTTGCTGGTCGGTGGTGTGCGGCTGTTTTTTCGGGCGCTGGTTCAGCGCACTGGTCAGCAACGGGTCGCGGTGCTGATTTATGGTGCTGGATCTTCCGGGCGACAGTTGCAACTTGCGTTGAATCAAGGGCAGGAGTTTTTGCCGGTGGCGTTTGTCGACGATGATCCTGCTTTGGTTAAAACCGTGATCCAAGGGGTGAACGTTTACAGCACCGATGCTATTGAGGGGTTGATTGAGCGCTTTGATATTAAAAAAATCTTGCTGGCTATGCCTAGTGCCTCGCGTAGTGTCAGGCAAGCGGTGATCAATCGACTAGAACAGTGCCCATGTGAGGTGCTCTCCATCCCTGGTATGGCAGATCTGGTTGAGGGGAAGGCCCATATCGATGAGCTTAAAGAGGTCAGTATTGAGGACCTGTTGGGGCGTGATTCGGTTGTCCCGATCCCAGAGTTGATCAATGCCAATATCTCTGGAAAGCGGGTGATGGTGACGGGGGCGGGCGGTTCTATCGGCTCTGAATTGTGTCGCCAGATCATCCGTTGTAAACCCGCGCAATTAGTGTTGTTTGAGCTGTCTGAATATGGCTTGTATGCCATTGATAAAGAATTGCAAGAAATCAGCCGGCAAGAAGGATTGCAAGTTGAGATAGTGCCACTGCTGGGGTCGGTACAGCGACAACATCGTTTGCAAGCAGTGATGAGCACTTTCCAGGTCCAAACGGTTTACCATGCTGCGGCTTACAAGCATGTCCCTCTGGTTGAATACAACGTAGTTGAAGGGGTGCGTAATAACGTCTTTGGTACCCTTTACTGCGCCCAGGCAGCCATCAGAGCAAAGGTGGAAACTTTTGTATTGATTTCGACTGATAAGGCGGTACGCCCTACTAACACCATGGGGACCACCAAGCGATTGGCCGAACTGGTGTTGCAATCGTTGGCTGCTGAACAGCGGAAAACCCGTTTTTGCATGGTGCGTTTTGGTAATGTTCTAGGCTCTTCGGGTTCTGTTGTGCCGCTCTTTCGCAAGCAGATCCGCGATGGTGGCCCTTTGACCTTGACCCACCCAGACATCATTCGTTATTTCATGACTATTCCTGAGGCATCACAATTGGTGATCCAAGCAGGGGCAATGGGGCAAGGTGGGGATGTATTTGTGTTGGACATGGGCGAGCCAGTCAAAATCATTGATTTGGCCCACCGGATGATCCGTTTGAGTGGCCTGAAGCTCAAGAGCGACAAATACCCCACTGGTGATATCGAGGTTAAGATCACCGGCTTGCGCCCCGGTGAGAAGCTGTTTGAGGAGCTACTAATTGGTGAGCAGGTTGAGGGTACTGCCCATCCCCGGATCATGAAAGCATCTGAGTTAATGCTGCCATGGCCACAATTGCGGGAGTTTTTGGCCGAGCTTGATAGCGCTTGTTTCCGCTTTGATCATGAACAGATCCGCCACTTGTTGTTGAGTATGCCGACCGGTTTTAACCCCACAGATGGTATCTGCGATCTGGTGTGGCAGGCCAAAAAAACTTTGACGCATGAACCCTGTCTGAGTGTGGTCGAGGACATTGATTTTCTTAATTCAGAGAGCCCTCAACCCATTCATTAAGCAGCAGGCTTGACGGTATTCAGTATGATTTGCTCGATTTTTAGGTGACAAAAGGTGTAGTTGGACTTGTAGGTGCCTAGCTCACCACATCAAATATTATTGTGCGTTCACTATGTTATGATGAAGGACATTTTGAATGTCAGTTGCATTACTTTCTTTAGTTACATTTGGTGGATTTGATAAAAATGATAGAAAAGGGATTGATGCTCTCACTGGCGTTGGTCGGCGGCTCAGTGTTGGCCGCACCGCAAGTGACGCCTGAGATGATGGCAAAATTTAAACAGTTGTCCCCTGCCCAGCAGCAGGCGCTGGCAGCACAATATGGTATTGACCCATCTCAGTTGGGGGCCTCATCGGCAAAAGCTAATGTTACCCCTGTCAATACAGCACCTGTTGCTGCGCCGCGTGAAGTCGATTATAGCCAGGCATCCCAGCGTCCTCTATTGGCGGGTGTAGCACAAGAGGGGGAGTTACAACCCTTTGGCTATAACGTGTTTGCCGGTGAACCTTTAACTGATACTCCAGTTGTTGATATGCCTGTTGCTGATGACTATGTGATGGGGCCGGGTGACGAGATCCGGGTGCAACTCTATGGCAAAGAGAATGCAAATTATACGCTGGCCATTGGCCGTGAAGGTTTTATCGATTTCCCTTCCCTTGGCCCTATTGCTGCCAGCGGTCAAACCTTTCAGCAACTGCGCACTGAACTGGAAAACCGGATCAAAGAGCAGAAGATTGGTGTTGAAGCGTTTATCAGTTTTGGCGCTTTGCGTACCATGCAGGTATTTGTTATGGGTGATGCATATCGCCCCGGCGCCTATAACGTCAATGGTATGGCTACCGTAACCCAGGCTTTGCAGGCCGCGGGTGGTATCGATACCGTTGGGTCACTGCGAAAGATCCAGGTCAAGCGTGCAGGTCAGAAAGTTATCGATGTTGATCTCTACAAGATGTTGGTATGGGGTGATACCAGCCAAGATATCCGCCTGCGCTCTGGGGATACGGTGTTTATCCCAGCCAAAGGGAGTGAGGTGAGTATCGATGGTCTGGTTAAACGCCCTGCTATTTACGAGCTGAGTGGTCCTGCCGCCTTGTCCAATGTTCTGGGACTTGCGGGTGGGATGAAAGCCGCTGCGCTGAAAGAGATTTCGGTGACTCGCTATGGTGAAACCGGAATGCGGGTATTTAATCTGAACTTGTCAAATCATCATGATCGTCAGTTTGTCGTACGTGATGGCGACAAAATAACAGTCAAGCCCAGCACTACTGAGTACAGTCAGGCTGTAATGGTGAAAGGTGCTGTGGTTCGTGATGGTGCGTTTAGCTATCAGCCAGGTATGCGCATTAGCCGCATTTTGCAAAGTGCTTCACGAGACTTGACATCAGCTGCAGATCTGAATTATGCCCTCGTGGTTCGTGAAGTGGATGCATTACGCAATATCGAAGTATTGCAATTTAATTTGGGGCGTGCACTTCAACTCCCTGGGAGTGAAGATGATCTGCGGTTACAGCCTCGTGATCAGGTTCTGATATTTAGTAATTCTGCGCTTGATGGTATAAATAACTCTACTTTTCATGGTGCTAATTCCGGGCGTGACAACCATCGTCAACTGGCATCTACATCTGATAACTCGGTCGTTACCCCGTCTGCTGATCAGCAACAATTGGCGATGCAATTGCAGCAAGAGCAGCGATCTGTTGTCGACTCGAGTACCGGTGCCATGGTTCGTCAAGGAGAATTGACATCAGAAAAAATGACCCTTGCAAAACTGGGGACTGATAGCAGCAGAGTTGTGCAAGCCGCTGCCAGTCGCCAAGCGTTACTTGCTCCTGTAATTGAAAAACTGAAAGCTCAGGCTGCTCAAGGAAAACCGGTACAGATTGCTGAAGTACGGGGTGAAGTGAAGTTTCCGGGAGTGTATCCAATCAGTCGGGTTACCACCACACATGATCTATTGGTCGCAGCAGGTGGGCTGAATGAGCAGGCTAGTATCATCGAGCTCTCACGTATTAATGAAGTGGGAGATAATATATCAATTGAAAATTCGCGCTTGGATCTACCAACAGCCAATCGAGTTTTGGGGGCGCCTCAGGTACAGTCCAAAGACAGTCTGAATGTTTTGCCTCATCCGCAATGGCGTGAAGAGGCAACAGTGCAAGTATTTGGTGAGGTGAAGTATCCGGGTACTTACACTGTCCGTCGGGGTGAAAGTCTGCAGGATTTGATCCAGAGAGTGGGCGGTATTACCGCCTATGCTAACCCGAATGGTGCTGTTTTTGCGCGTGAAGCGCTGCGTAAACAGGAAGCAGAACGCATCGCGTTGCTGCGTGATGAACTCAAGCAAGAGATTGCGACCATGACACTGCGTCGTCAATCCAGTATTGCAAACTATACCAGCTCACCTGCCGAAGCGATGACAGTAGTTAATCAGCTGGAAAACAGCAAGGCGGTTGGTCGTATGACTATCGATATGCCAGCGATCTTGTCTGGCGACAAGCAAGCTGATGTGATGCTGCAAGATGGCGACAAACTCTATGTGCCCGCATTGCAAAATGTGGTATCTATTCAGGGTATGGTGCAGTTCCCCTCTTCCCATGTTTACGATGGTAACTTGAGTGTTAATGATTACTTGAGCCGTGCTGGAGGGACCAAGAAACAGGCTGATACCGACCGTATCTACGTTATCAAGGCCAATGGTAGTGTGATGCTGCCAGGTGATAGCTGGTTTGGTGGTCGCAAGAGCTTGGAGCCGGGTGATACGATCGTGGTGCCTGTTGATTCTGACTATCTGGATAACCTGAGCATCATGACTTCTGCAACCCAGATCCTCTATCAACTGGGTGTCGCATGGAATGCAATCAAGTAATGGCAAAGTTTATTTGATAACCCATTCAGTCAGGTGGTGAAGGCCACCTGACTCTTCTGAGATCTGGTTTGTTATGACACAAGTAAAAGAACACCCTCCCTTGCCAGTAGCAATGAATGGGGCGGGGGAAGATGAAATAGATTTGCGTGAACTGCTCGTGGCGCTTTGGCGTGGTAAGTGGTGGATAGTTGTCAGTACCTTGGTTGGTGCGGTAATAGCCGTCATTTTTGCAATATCACTGCCAAATATCTATCGTTCAGAGGCCTTGCTTGCGCCATCTGCTGAGCAGCAGGGGGGGGGACTTGCCGCCATTGCTGCCCAGTTTGGTGGTCTTGCTAGCTTGGCTGGCGTAAATCTCAGTGGTGGCGGTGGTCCGGACAAGACGGCCATAGCGGTCGAAATTGGGAAATCCCGCCAATTCCTAAGTCGCTTTATCCGCCAACATCAGTTGGAAGTGCCGTTGATGGCTGTTACCAAAGCAGATAAGGTGACCGGCGAATTGGTGATTGATGAAAATGCCTACGATGTCACGAGCAACAAGTGGGTGCGTGAGGTTCCTCCAGGAAAGTCTGTTGAACCAACGGATTGGGAGCTGGTTAAGAAATTTCTCGATATTGCCAGCATTAGTAAGGATGCCAAATCAGGGTTAGTTACGGTGGCAGTGGAGTACTACTCCCCCGAATCTGCTAAGCAATGGGTTGACTGGTTGGTAGCTGATCTCAATGAGGCTATGAAGTTGCGGGATCAAACTGATGCGACACGCAACATTAGCTATCTCAAGGCGCAACTTGAAAAAACACCGGTCGCAGATATGCAAAAGGTGTTCTATCAGCTGATCGAGGATCAGACCAAGACCTTGATGTTGACGGAAGTAAATCAAGAGTATGTGTTTAAAACCCTTGATCCTGCTGTGGTAGCTGAAGAGAAAGCGAAACCTAAGCGAGCGTTGATAGCCGTATTGGGGACTTTGCTTGGTGGCATGTTAGGCGTTATGATCGTGCTGGTACGGCATGCAATGGGACGTACACTATCGTAATTGATTAAGGGCTCATCTGAGCGACTTACTCTGGCTTATTGGTTTGTTTCACGATATCCTGTTAGTACTTTAAATAATGTTTACACAAGGAAACTAGTAATGAAAAAATCAGCGTTGACTCTGGCTGCTCTGTTGGTTCTTTCTTCAAATGCTTTTGCTGCTGAAGAAACCACAGGGACTGCAGCGGGTTCCACAGCGGGCACTGCGGCTGTTGGTACCACCTCTTTGGTTGCTGTCGGTGTTGGTGCTGCCGTACTGGCAGCGGTTGTTATTTCAGAGGCAAACGACGACTCGACCAGTACCAGCACTAACACAACTACTGCTACCAAGTAAGTTGTTTGGTATTGTAATAAGGCTGCCATATTGGCAGCCTTATTTTTGTCACTTTGCAATCATTTTCCAATTCCACTGAGTGACCCGTCTATGTTTTATCTTCGTTTGTTTGTACCTTTGGGATTGTTACTCTTGAGTGGTTGTTCTGCCACCAGTTCTGATACCTATGCAACGCTCCGTTATGCCCTTTTGGGGGTGGATGATGTGCAGGTAACTGCTGAAAAGGTGCGAGAATTACCTTATGCCAGTGCTTATCTGCGAGTTGGTGATAACCCGCAAGCATTGGTAGTACTTGCGTTTGCAGATCCTGATGGTTCATTGAGCTGGGTGAGTTCTGATAATAAGCTTTTTGTTACCAAATCAGGTCGACTATACAAGACGGTGGGTTTGGAAAATGATCTCTATTTAGTGGCATCGACTTGGCCTGATCCATTACAAAAAATGGTAAATGTACCCGATATATCTTTGAACCTAGATTCCATGTCTTGGCAGTATACTGCTGAATGGGAAAAGGATTATGTGAGTGGATATAACATGCGGGCTAAGTTTATATCTGCTGTTCCAGAAATGTTGTTAATCCTTGATAAATCACATGATGTTATGTTGATTGACGAGTTGGTCAGTCTCGGACATGACCAGAACTCCTGGCATAATTACTATTGGTTTGAACCTAGTACAGGCAGAGTATTAAAAAGCCAGCAGCAATTGGGGCCGGACTTGCCGGTGATTGAAATGACAATATTAAAGCCGTACGCATTATGAAAAGATACCTGACGATCGGTCTCATACCATTTTTTGCTTTGGCTCAAGCTGATGTAAACGTGATTTTTGAACGTCATGCTACAGCGAAGATTGAGTTGCATGATGGAGCCAGACTTGCAGACCTGTTATTTAATGTTCAATTGCCAGATGATATATATTGGCGTACTGCACAAATAGCGAATGAAAAAACCATAGCGGAATTTCAGGCGACTAAAGAACAATTGCTCAAAGATCTTAAATCTCTTCAGGTATTTTGGATGCAAGAGGGTGACAAAGGTGCATTGATCCAGTCAACTCAGCAGTTACTACAAGAGCTGGACAAAGTTCCTGTCAGTGGTCGTTTGTCAATCGCATTAGACCCTGCTAAATCCAGAGTTGACCCGCATGGTAATCCACTGTTGAAAGGGCAGTACACACTTTTTCTTGCTTCAAGGCCCGATTTTATCTACTTCGTCGGACTGATTAACGGTCGCAGTAAGCAGCTGCTTCAGCCTGGTGCCAGTTTGGCAACCTATTGGCAGGATTACCGCTTGTTGGCTGGCGCTGCGCAGCATGAAGCATTCCTGATCCAGCCTGACGGTTTTATCAGCCGCGTTCCTGTCGCTAATTGGAACAAACTGCATCGTGAACCTATGGCGGGAGCTACGCTGTTTGTCGGTTTTGATTCCCAAATCCTTCCAGAGCAATATAAGGATATCAATATTCGTATTGCCAATCTGATTGCTAATCGAGTGCCAGAATGATGCTGCCTAAATTGAAATATATTGCAATCTTTGTTTCAGGGGCGGTTTGTGCTGCAGAGTCTGTTATTGATCCTTATGGTCCCTCACAAGGTGACTTCGGTGGGGTGGGGCTGCTTCAAATGCCTACTGCACGAATGGCCAAAACAGGTGAATTCAGTGCCAACTATGTTGATAATGACCAGTATCGTCGATGGTCCATTTCTGCACAGCCATTTGATTGGTTTGAGGCGACACTAAGATACACTGATGTAAGAACAAGAAAATATAGTCCGAACGAAGATTTTAGTGGTGATCAAACCTATAAAGACAAAGCGATGGATTTCAAGTTCCGTCTCTGGAAAGAATCTAACTATCTGCCACAGGTTTCCGTGGGCTTTAGAGATTTAATGGGGACCGGTCTCTTTGATAGTGAGTTTATGACGGCTAGCAAACGCTATGGTCCATTTGATTTTACGATCGGTATCGGCTGGGGAAATATGGCCGAAAGTGGTAATATTAAAAACCCGTTTTGTGAGTATAAGGATAGCTGGTGTCAAAGAAATAATAGCTTCACCGGTAGTGGTGGTAAGTTTGAGTTTGATAGTTTGTTTCATGGGCCAGCAGCACTCTTCGGTGGTATTGAATATCAAACACCATGGCAGCCACTTAGGTTGAAGCTGGAATATGATGGCAATGATTATAGCAAAGAGTTCGCTGGCCATATATCTCAAGACTCACCTTGGAATATAGGGGCTGTGTACCGAGTCTTCGAGAATATGGATAGCCATCTAAGCTGGCAGAGAGGAAACACCTTGATGTGGGGGGTGACTTTTCGGACTAACTTTAATGATATGAAACCCGCTCATATTGATCAGCCGAGATCCATTTATCAGCCTGACCAAGTTCCTGCCACCTTGACTGATGTTAAGTGGAAGGCACTAACCGCCGATTTGAAAGAGAATGCTGGTTGGCAGGATACAGAGTTTTACACAACCACCAATTCTGTGACTGTCATCGGTAAGCAGAGCAAGTATCGTAATAAGAGTGAGGCGATAAAGAGAACCTCTTTGTTAGCCGCAAGTTATCTGCCTAGTACAGTTGATGAGCTGAATGTTGTTGAACGTAAGGCGAACTTCCAGTTGCAAGAGACCCGCATCGATCTCCCATCTGTTCGTCGTGCCAATGTGGTACAGGTGTTGGGAGAAGAACAGCATGAAAAATCGACGGTTCAGGCTGCAGGAAAAATTCAGGGAGAATCCATCTATGCATCTGAGCGCAAAGCTTTTTCATACTCTTTTGACCCAGATCTAACGCAATCATTTGGTGGTGCTGAATCTTTCTATATGTATCAGTTAGGCATTAACGCAAATGCCGATTGGCGTATAAATGCAAACAACAGTTTGCAAGGTACGCTGTTTGTCAATCTTGTGAATAACTACGATGAGTTCAATTATAAAGCCCCTCCTCCAGATGGCGCAGCCTTACCACGAGTTCGGACGTGGATTCGTGAGTATGTCGATTCTTCTAATGTATTACTCAACAACTTGCAGTTAACCCATATGCAACCACTTGCTCAAGATTGGTACGGGCAAGCTTATGGTGGTTATTTGGAGATGATGTATGCCGGCGTTGGGAGTGAGGTGCTCTATCGCCCATACGGTAAGACTTGGGCCATTGGTGTTGATGCAAACTGGGTGAAACAGCGAGACTGGAACAACACCCTGAAAATGGCTGATTATGATGTAATGACCGGACATGTTACTGCGTATTGGCAGTTACCATTCATGAATAATGTCACTGCCAAAGTTTCCGTGGGTCAGTATTTGGCTGGTGACAAAGGCGCTACATTCGACTTTTCCAAACGGTTTGATTCAGGGGTTATCTTGGGGGGGTATGCAACATTTACAGATGTTTCTGCGGACGAGTATGGTGAAGGTAGCTTTACCAAAGGAATTTATGTCACGATACCGTTTGATTTGATGCTGCTCAAGCCAACAACCGCGAAAGGAAGCATTGGATGGGTTCCTTTGACTCGGGATGGAGGCCAAATGTTGAGTCGCAAGAATGGTCTTTACGGCTTGACTGAGCTGCAGTAATCGAAAGTTGCCATAGGACTGATCTTTCTTCATCAAACAGGGCGAGCAGTTGTACACTGCTCGCCCTTTTATTACCTGCCTAAGATATATGGCAATCTGAGGGAATTATGCTAGGAATGCATGATGATTAAATACCTAGGTGGTTTGTTTGGCGTACTTTTTATCGCTTATTGGTTGTTGGGCATGCACTTTTTTATGCACAATCCTGGTGGTGCGGGGCTGTATTTGCCCTTTAACGCATGGGGATGGGTGTTTGCCTCGTTGGCTATTGGATTGGGATTGTGGCAAGTAACGTTACGCCAGCGTCTGCTCTTTTCTCCATTACAAACGGGCTTATGGATAGGGGCACTCTTGCTACTGCTCCCGATGCTCTATCCAGGTTTTGCACTCAAGGATTATGCCATTCCCCGATTGCTGGGACTTTTTGCTGGACTGCTGTTTTTGTTTGGACTCTATCAATGGCGCTTTGATAAGGCGCAGCGTGATC
>CAZIZA010000028.1:0-21730 GCA_964543555.1 uncultured Pseudomonas sp. | reverse complement strand
AACTGCGCCTTGTTTCGCGGCAGACCCTCGCCTTACTCTGCGGCCATCCTGTGACAGTCGACAGCTTCGCAAGGCGCCTTTACATGGCCGGGTTGCCACGCAGCCAGATGCTAGCCGACGTTTTTCTGGCTCGCGCTTAGGTTATGCCGGTTGGCTCGGCACCGGTGCGTGCGACGCACCTATCGGAACCCAGTGATGAGTGAATATATACGCAGCGAACGTGATGGTGGTCTGTTGACCATACGCATGCAGCGCCCAGACAAGAAGAATGCCTTGACCCGTGCCATGTACGCCGCCATGGCCGACCTGCTCGATGCAGCCGAGCGCGACGCCAGTGTGCGTGTGGTACTGCTGACGGGGGGAGACACGTGCTTTACCAGCGGCAACGATGTCGCCGATTTCATCCAGACGCCACCGACCGGGCTCAACAGCGAAGTATTCCAGTTCATGCGCGCGCTGTTCGAGTTCAGCAAGCCGGTAGTTGCCGCAGTGGCGGGGCCGGCAGTGGGGATAGGCACCACACTGTTACTGCATTGCGATCTGGTTTACGTCAGCCGTGATGCGCAGTTGAAGATGCCCTTCGTCAACCTTGGGTTGTGCCCTGAATACGGTTCCAGCCTGATATTGCCGCGTCTGTTGGGGCATGCACGGGCGGCCGAACTGTTGCTGCTGGGCCAGGCGTTCACAGGCGAGCAGGCTGCTGCCTGGGGCATTGCCAACCAGGTGCTCGACGATGGTCCTGCCACGCTGGCCATGGCCCGTGAGATGGCGCGACGTTTTCTCGAGCTGGCACCCTCGGCGATCGCCGACAGCAAGCGCCTGATGCGTGCGCCGGGCCGTGAGGAACTGCGCAAGGTGATCGAAGAGGAGGGGGCGCTTTTCGGCCAACGTCTGCGCTCGCCCGAGGCCATCGAGGCGTTGTCGGCCTTCATGCAGCGTAGAAAACCTGATTTCTCGCGCTTTGCATAGGCTGCGCCCGCCCCAGAAAACAAAAGGCCGCTCATCGAGCGGCCTTGTGCGTTCATGGATGGTTTACACCATCTGATCGCCGACGTGGAGGATCTTCATGGTGTTGGTGCCGCCGGTGCCGTGGTAGCTGTCGCCCTTGGTCAGGATGACCCAGTCACCCGGCTCGACCACGCCACGCTTGAGCAGTTCGTCCACCGCCGCCTGGCTGACCTTGTTCGCCGGCAACGAGGCCGGGTCGAACGGTACGGTGTAGACGCCACGGAACAGCGCTACACGGGCCTGGGCTTCGCGGTGCGGGGTGAAGGCGAAGATCGGGATCGACGAGCGGATGCGCGACATGATCAGTGGGCTGTAGCCACTCTCGGTCAGGCTGATGATGGCCTTGACGCCCGGGAAGTGGTTGGCAGTGTACATGGTGGCCAGGGCGATGCTTTCGTCGCAGCGCTCGAAGGTGCGGCCCAGACGGTGGCTGGACTGCTTGCTGGTCGGGTGCTTCTCGGCGCCCAGGCACACGCGGGCCATGGCCTGCACGGCTTCGACCGGGTACTCGCCGGCAGCGCTCTCGGCCGACAGCATCACGGCATCGGTGTAGTCCAGCGCGGCGTTGGCCACGTCGGACACTTCGGCGCGGGTCGGCATCGGGCTGTGGATCATCGACTCCATCATCTGGGTCGCGGTGATCACGGCTTTATTCAGGCGACGGGCATGGGCGATGATCTTCTTCTGGATACCGACCAGCTCGGCGTCGCCGATTTCCACGGCCAGATCGCCACGGGCCACCATCACTGCGTCACTGGCGCGGATCAGGCCATCGAGGGCTTCGTCATCGGCCACCGCTTCGGCGCGCTCGATCTTGGCCACCAGCCAGGCAGTGCCGCCGGCCTCGGTAAGCAGGCGACGGGCATAGTCCATGTCGGCGGCATCGCGCGGGAAGGACACGGCCAGGTAGTCCAGGTCCATCTCGGCGGCGACCTTGATGTCGGCCTTGTCCTTCTCGGTCAGCGCCGGAGCAGTCAGGCCACCACCACGGCGGTTGATGCCTTTGTTATCAGACAGCGGGCCACCGATCAGCACACGGCAGTGCAGTTCATCGGCGCCTTTGAGTTCGACACGCATGACCACACGGCCGTCGTCGAGCAGCAGTTCGTCACCGACGTCGCAGTCCTGAATCAGCGCCGGGTAGTCGATGCCGACCACTTCCTGGGTGCCGGCTGTGCGCGAGTGGCTGGAGGAAAGGCGGAACAGGTCGCCTTCCTTCAGCTCGATGCGCTTGTTCTCGAACTTGGCGATACGGATCTTCGGGCCTTGCAGGTCGCCGAGCAGGGCGACATGGCGGCCGTGTTTGGCGGCCAGCTCACGCACCAACGCGGCACGCGCCTTGTGATCGTCTGGCGTGCCGTGGGAAAAGTTCAGGCGGGCTACGTCGAGACCGGCGAGGATCAGTTGCTCGAGCACTTCCGGCGAATTGCTGGCCGGGCCGAGGGTGGCGACGATTTTGGTGCGGCGAAAGGTCATGCACGAACTCCCTATTCAACGATAACGAGCAGGCTACTACGGCCTTTCGCTGTAGTCATTGTTCCCGTGCACTACCCTTTGCTGTCAGGTTTGAGCACCAACAGGTCACATTCGATGCGTTCCAGCACCCGTTCTGCGGTATGGCCGATCAGCAGGCTATCGAGATGGCCACGGGAGATGGCGCCCATGAGCAGCAGTCCGATTTTGTGCTCACGCACGAAGCGTGGGATAGCTTGCTCGGCAAAACCGTCCAGCAGATGAGCCTGTGTCCGGTCGATACCGTGCTGGTCGATCAGCCTGTCGAAGGCTTGACGATGCTCGCGGCTGCATTGGTTCACGTAGTCTTCATATTCCTGCGCTACCTCGGCACCGAACAACAACGAACGCGGCAGTGGTGCTTGTGCATGCAGGTAGTGGGCCCGCATGAAGAGTGCGGTTTCCAGTGTCTGGCCGGTACGAATCAGCTGATGATCGAGGGCAGCAGGTTTGTCGGCACTGTGCAGGGGATCGAGTGCCACGCACAGGTTCTGGCCCAGGGGGTTGTCGTCCTGTGCCAGCCAGAGCGGTATCGGGCAGCGACGAATCAGTTGCCAGCTGGTATCGCTCAGCAGTAGACGGCGCAGTGCGCTGCTGGGTTGTGTCGAGGTAAAGAGTATGTCGGGTTGGAGCATGGCGACGTGGGCCAGGATCGCTTCGTGGCGATGCTTGCCCCAGCGCACATCCACCTCGATCCTGAACCCCTCATCGCTCAGTTGAGCGACGCTGGCGCGCAGCGCCTCATGGCGTTGCCGCATGATGGTTTCGCGGGCACGGTTGAGCATATGGCTGTCCAGCAAGCCACCCTCCAGGCTCGGGTGATAGTCAATTTGCAGCAGGTGCAGCTCAGCGCCGGTCCTGCGTGCCACGTCGGCTGCACGTTGCAGTGCGGGCTGTTGCGGATGCTCGGGGTCGATGACGACCAGCAGTCGTTGCAGGTTCATGGTCGCGTCCTCGTCTGGAATCTGTATCTGCATTACAGACTCTGTTGTGCAAAGCATCATTGATATGGGTCAGCGCCTGCTCCGTTAACCTGTCGCTCGGGCAATCCCCGTGGGTTCAGTTTTTTCCGGGGCTGTCGATACACTGCTCACTGGAGGACTTGCCCATGCGAACCCTGATCATTCTGGCCGTGGCCCTGGTGGCTTCGGGTTGTACCCGTGTATCGCTCGACCATCATCTGAACAACGCCTATCGCGCCTACAACGAGGGCGATTGTGCTCAGGTCGCTTTGGAACTGTCGCAGGCTGAGCGCAAGAGTCGCTCACGCAGTTATCTGCAGCCGGAGATTTCCCTGTTGCGTGGCCAGTGTCTGGAGCGTGAGAGTCTGTTCGTCGATGCCGCGCAGACCTATCAGTTCATCATCACGCGCTATCCGGCCAGCGAGTATGCCTACCGGGCCCGTGCCCGGCTGCAGACGCTGGAGCAGTTGGGCCACCACAGTCCGGCGCCTGCGGCCAAAGTCAGCCCGGCCACGCTCTGAACCTGTTGCCGTGGATATTTCCCGCTTGCACGGCGGGGTATAAGCTGGCGTATGTCTCTCACGGAGGATGAACATGCGCTACGGGTTGTTGATCATGCTGCTGCTGCCAACCCTGGCCGCAGCGGAAATCTATCGCTGGACGGATGAGCAAGGCCGTGTGCATTTCGGTCAGCGTCCCGTGGCCGGTGCCGAGACCGTGCAGGTCAGACCTCAGGTGGTCGAACGCGATGAGCATACGCTTGAGCGTGAGGCGCGCAGCCAGCGTTTTTATGAAGCCCGTCGCGAGGAGGCGCAGCAGGAGGCTGCCGCCGTGACAGCGCAACGTGAACAGCGAGCCAACGAGTGCCGTGACCTGCGCCGGCGTCTGGCGCAGATACCCGAGGGATACAGTTATTACCGCACGGACGCCAACGGCGAGCGTATCTACTACAGTGATGAGGAAACCGATGCCGCTCGTCGCCAACTGCGTGAGCGAATAGCCCAACGCTGTACTTGAGGGTGGTTTAGTGGTCTGACTAGGACCATACTCGAATCCCTTTGTAGCGATGTGCCATCATGCGTAGCCAGCGCCGAATCGAACGCCACCAGTTGCCCTACTACCTGAAGGTGTTTAATCGCATCACCGATAAACCGATGGGGTTCATCGGTAATGTGTCGCTCGACGGCCTGATGCTGATCAGCCAGTTGCCCATGCTGGTCGGCGCACGCTTTGACATGCGTCTGAAGATTCCGGGCCAGTCTGGCATGCGTTTCGTCGACTTTTCGGGCAATTGCCAATGGTGCCGTGAAGATCTTACGCCCGGTGTCTACGACTCGGGTTTTGCCCTGGTCGCGCCGCCTGCCGACTATGTCGAGATGATCGACGCCCTGCGTTATTACTTCAGTTTTCACGGCCTGCCGGCTTCGGCATGACCTTCCCTTAGGTTCAATGCACTGCCGGCGTTCGTGCCAGGCTGCGCAAGCGTTCGCTCAGTTTCAGGCGCAGGCCGTCTTCGTCGCAGAGCAGCAGTGCGTGTTCCAGGTCGTAGCGTTCGCCTTGCGGGCAGTCGAGTTGCCGGTACACGTCGGCGCGGGCCAGATGGTCGGCCAGCGTCGCTGGGCCAAGCAGCAGGACGCGCTCGGCGTCCTTGAGTGCCGCTTCCGGTTCATCGTGCTGCATGTGCAGCATGCGCAGATTACGTGACAGGCGGCACAGCATGGCCTGGGCGTCGGCCGTTTGCAGATGTTCGGCACTGAGTTCGGCGCCCGGGCCCAACTGGCGATAGAGCTGATCACGGCAATCGCGCGTATATAGACGGCGCCCCCCACAGGGGTCGAGCAGGTGGTCGGCGCCGGGGACGCGCAGCATGAAATGGCCGGGGAAGTTGACCCCCTGCAAAGGGATCTCCAGGCGTCGCGCCAACTCCAGGGCGATCAGCGCCAGCGCCAGCGGCTGGCCACGTCGGCGCCGCAGCACTTCGTGCAGCAGGGCATGGCGTGGGCGGGGTATGCCTTGGTCATCTTCCTGGAAGTCCAGTTCGGCCAGCCGGCGCAGTAATGGCTGGGCCAGTTCGCGGGCCGGCAGGATGGGTAATCCGGCGCTGACCTGCAGTTGCAAACCCTGGAGGTCGTTCAGCACCTGTGCGGGCTGAAGCTCTGGATCGTGTTCGGCTGCGATCCACAGCGCCGCCTCGAACAGGGCGGGTGGGTCGCGTTGCAGACACTGCAGGCAAGCTTGGCGCGGGCTCATCGCATTCTCCACTGACTGATGCTGTTGTAGCCCCTGGCTGAGTCGTCGTCCAGTGGGCTTCTCCTATACTCAGACGTGAAATCCGACCGGGAGCGCAGCCATGTTCAGCATGATGCAAGCCGCCCGCCTTGAGGCTCTGCACCTGGCTGACGATCCGGCCAGCGGTCTCAAGGCCGTTATCGCCATTCACAACACCCGTTTCGGGCCAGCGCTCGGTGGTTGCCGTTACCTGGCCTATGGCGATGAAAAGAGCGCTATAGCCGACGCCATCGCCCTGGCTCGGGGCATGAGCTACAAGGCAGCGTTGGCCGGTATCGATCACGGTGGCGGCAAGGCGGTGATCATCCGTCCTGCGCATGTACCCAGCCGTGGCGCCCTGTTCGAAGCCTTCGGGCGCTTTGTCGAGACGCTCAACGGGCGCTACATCACCGCCATCGACAGCGGTACGTCCAGTGTTGACATGGATTGCATCGCCCAGCATACCCAGCACGTTACCAGCACAACCCATGAGGGCGATCCATCGCCGCACACGACGCTGGGTGTCTTCGCCGGGATTCGCACCACGGCTCAGGCACGTTTGGGCAGTGACGACCTGGAAGGTTTACGGGTGGCCATACAGGGGCTGGGCAATGTCGGCTTCGCCCTGGCCGAAGCGCTGCACGCTGCCGGGGCCGAACTGCTGGTCAGCGATCTTGATGCCGGGCGTGTGCAACTGGCTGTCGAGCAACTGGGAGCACATCCGGTTGCCTGCGATGCACTGCTCAGCACGCCATGCGACATCCTGGCGCCTTGCGGCCTGGGTGGCGTGCTGAACGCGCAGACGGTCACCCACCTGCGTTGCGCAGCGGTGGCAGGCGCGGCCAACAATCAGTTGGCCTGCCCCGAGGTGGCGGACCAACTGGAAGCACGCGGTATCCTCTATGCGCCGGATTACGTGCTCAACGCCGGTGGGCTGATCTACGTGGCATTGCGTCACCGCGGAGAGGATTTGCCGGCGATTACCGCGCATTTGGCGCAGATCAGTCGCCGGCTCATGGAGATCTTCGGCCATGCTCAAGCTGAAAAACGTTCCCCGGCGCGCGTTGCAGATTCCCTTGCCGAGCGCCTGCTCTATGGCTGCTAGCCGTTCACCAGGGCAGGTGTGAACGCTCAGCCTGGCCTGCGGCAATGCCGCACTTGGCGTGACACACAGGCTTGATTAGCGTGGTGAGAGGAGGATTGACCATGGACTATTTCATTATCGCCGTCACCACGGCGGCCGGGCTGTACTTCCACTGGTGGCTGTTTGGTCGCATTCGTCAGTGGAGTGATCGTGACCTGGCGCTGTCCTTTGCCGAAGGCAACGGGCACAAGCGTCAGTACATGCTGGAGCAGTTGGCACGTGCCCGGCGTGAGGGCATAAAGCGGCGGGAATTACCGATCTGGCTGGAGCGGGCTGCCGCTCAATATCCGGCCAGCATCCCGTAGGTTTTAGCCCCGTTGAGGGAACGGGGCTAGGGGCTGCCATCATTCGCTTGGGGCTGCGACGTCCAGTTCGTCGAGCGCGTCCGGTTGACTCTTGAACGCTTTGGCGAACACGTCGCGATTCTTGGCCATGAAGATACCCAGCTCTTCGCCCTGTTCCTCGCTCAAGGACGGAACTGCCTTGTGCAGAACCTCACTCAGGCGCTCTGCCAGTTCCAGCATCTTGTCGTAACGATCGGCTTCGGCCTTATCCATGAACAAGCGCTCCGGATCGCGGCTGCTGCGGTACACCACTTCGACGGCCATTCATCACCTCGTTTGCCTTCATATGTGTTGATCAGTAAACAACTGGTTTTTTGTACAGTGTCGGCGAGGATAAAGGACTTGCTTTCCTTTTGCCAGCATTGCCCTTGAAGGGAGCCTCAGATGGCCCGACTTGAGCTCTGCTCAATGAGCAACAGCAGTGGAGCTGGTATGGCCAGCCGCAAGATCCGACTTTTTTGTATAGTTTTTGTATATGCTTGCTCGAGGCCGAATTATTTATCAACGGATTTCCAGGGGCGGAGCTTGTGCCGCTGTTCGCCGGACGCCTATAGTCGTACGCAGTTTGTTTTAATTTGCTCTGCAGTGCCCTTCATATGAGGTGCCAGCCTTGAACTCAGTCGGTCGTGTGGAGCGCAAACTGCTCGCATTGGTGGCGTTGTTTTACCTGAGCCTGATGTTACTTGTCGGCGCTATTTGGGGGAGTCAAGCCAGTCTGTCCAGTGGGCGAGATGTACAAGAGTTGTATCGATCTCTGTACCGCCTGTCTTCACTGCTTTCCGTGTTGCAGGACGCGGAGATTGGTCATCGCGGTTACTTGCTCACGGGGGATGAGCGATACCTTGAGCCTTATCAGCGGGCGCTTGAAGTGCTGGATGAACACATGGATTTATTGGTTCAAAGCCCCAGCTTGCGCGCGTACACAGCCGATATCGAGGCAGTTTCCAGGCTCAGTCAGCTGAAGTTGGACAAACTGTCACGCAGCATAGCCTCTCACAGGGAACAACTGCCGAGTGCTTCGAGGAGCCTGCTCGATGACGATTTGGGCAAGCTGTATATGGATGAGATGCGCCTTCGCATCGGTACTATCGAAAAAGGAATCAGAGCCTCGCTCAGGGAGCAGAAGGGGGATCTTGAATGGCGTTCAGACCTTGCATTGTGGGGCGGCGGCGGTGGCGCCTTGCTGATGCTGGGCCTACTGACGCTGTTGTTCGTGGATCTGCGCAGAGATCTGGTCGAGCGTGCCGAGCTGTTGCAGCGACTGGCCTATGAGTCGCAACACGACAGCCTGACGCGTGTTCCCAATCGGCGTGCCTTCAACGACATGTTGGACCAGGCGCTGGCATTGGCCAGGCGTGGTGAGCGCCAGGTAGCGCTGTTGTACCTGGATCTCGATGGCTTCAAACCAGTCAACGATCAGTATGGCCATGCTGCCGGGGATGCAACCCTCAAGGCTGTCGTCGCACAGTGGCAGAGCGTGATACGCGAAGGAGAAGTGCTGGCGCGGCTTGGTGGCGATGAGTTTGTGGTGATTGCAGCGGGCGATATCCATGCTGTCGAGCGGTTGGCGCAACGTTTGATCGATGTGCTCGACAAGCCCTTGCTCGAACAGTTTCCCGAGATTCGCGTAGGCGTCAGCGTGGGGCTGGCGCGCTACGCCGAGCATGGCGAGGATCGCCGCCGACTTATGGCTGCAGCGGATACCGCCATGTATCGCGCCAAGGAAGCAGGCAAGCATTGCTTCGCCTGGCCCGAATCACGTCAGCCGGTACTCACTGCAGTCTGAAAGGCCTGTGTCTTTGCGTCACATCCCTGCATCATCCTCAAGCGGGTATTTTTTTCTGCATGCTCGTCAGTGGGCATCCATGTCGGATGCCTGGGCATCATGCTTGTTTGGGGAGAGGTGAACGATGAATTGGGCGGAACGTCTGCGTGAGGGCATGCATGGCTTGGCGGAGTCGCTGGGCAATCTGCTGATGGAGGCCTTCCATTATCTGGCGTTGTTCGCCATTGGTGCGATTACTGCCTGGGCAGGGGTGATGACCTTCATCGGCATGCTGGAGAAGGGTCACATCACGGTCGATGACATCCTGCTGCTGTTCATCTACCTGGAATTGGCGGCGATGGTGGGCATCTACTTCAAGACCAACCACATGCCGATTCGCTTCATGATCTATGTGGCGATCACCGCGTTGACCCGTTTGCTGATTTCAGACATTTCCCACACCCATAAGCCGACCTGGGGCGTGGTGATGGTGTCCGGGGCGATCCTGCTGCTGGCCCTGGCGATTCTGGTGGTGCGTTACGCCTCGTCGCGTTTTCCGGCGGTGGCCGCTCCGCACCCACGCAGCAAGGCGCGCAACCGTGAAGATGCAGAGGCCGAGCGCGACGATACGTCTGACTGAGACAAGAGTGGATGACGCTCTTCACATCCTCCAGCCGGTGAACATGTAGCCTGGGTTGAGCACCACGAAACCCGGGTAATCCGCTGCCGGGTTTCGCTTCGCTCTACCCAGGCTACGTCAACGTTGAGCCGCGAAAATCGCCGCTCGAACGCCTGTCAGGGTGGCGCGAGGTGTCAGTCCAGCGGCGCGAACAGCGCCGCGAGATCCTCTTCATCCAGTTGCCACTGGCTCTGGCTGCCGCCGTCGAGCACGCCCTTGGCCAGGTTGGCCTTGGCCTGCTGCAGTTGCTGGATCTTTTCTTCGACGCTACCACGGGTGATCAGCTTGTAGACGAATACCGGCTTGTCCTGACCGATGCGATAGGCGCGGTCGCTGGCCTGTGCTTCGGCGGCCGGGTTCCACCAGGGGTCGAAGTGGATCACGGTGTCGGCAGCGGTCAGGTTCAGGCCACTGCCGCCGGCCTTGAGGCTGATCAGGAACACCGGAAACTCGCCGGCCTGGAAGCGAGCCACGGGTGTGCGTCGGTCCTGAGTGCTGCCGGTCAGCTTGGCGTAGGCGATCTTGCGCGCCTGCAGCTCCGCTTCGATCAGTGCCAGCATCGAGGTGAACTGGGAGAACAGCAGCACGCGGCGGCCTTCGTCGACCAGCTCCTGGAGCATGTCCAGCAGAGCGCTGAGCTTGCCTGAGTCGCTGGCGCTCAGCTCGCCACTGTCCTCGCCAAGCAGGCGCAGGTCACAGCAGCTCTGGCGCAGGCGCAGCAGCGCTTCGAGGATGACGATATGACTGCGGGCAAGGCCCTGGCGGGCGATTTCGGCGCGTACCTTCTGGTCCATGGCCAGGCGTAGGGTTTCATAGCGATCACGTTGCAACTCGGTCAGCTCGACCCATTGGGTGATTTCGGTCTTCGGTGGCAATTCGCTGGCCACCTGCTCCTTGTTACGGCGCAACAGGAAGGGGCGGATGCGACCGTTCAGGTGATTCAGGCGCTGGGCGTCACCACGTTTTTCGATGGGCGTGCGGTAATCGCGGGTGAAGGCCTTGGCGTCACCCAGCCAGCCGGGCATGAGGAAGTGAAACAGCGACCACAGCTCGCCCAGGTGGTTTTCCAGCGGCGTCCCGGTCAGGCACAGGCGCAGGTCGGCCTGCACCTGAGCCGCTGCAGTGGCCGCCTTGCTGCGTGGGTTCTTGATGTTCTGCGCTTCGTCGAGAATCAGCAGGCGGTAACGCTGCCGGTTCAGTGCCTTGAGGTCGCGTGGCAGCAGGGCGTAGGTGGTGAGGATCAGGTCGTGCTCGGCGATCTTCTCGAACAGTGCCTTGCGTTTGTTGCCATGCAGAGCCAGCACGCGCAACTGCGGGGTGAAGCGCGCCGCCTCGTCCTGCCAGTTGGGGATCAGGCTGGTAGGCATGACGATCAGCGCGGGTGTGTCGAGGCGCCCGGCCTGTTTCTCGCACAGGATATGCGCCAGGGTCTGCAGGGTCTTGCCCAGGCCCATGTCATCGGCCAGCACGCCACCAACGCGCAGTTCGGCCAGGGTCTGCATCCAGTTCAGGCCTTGTAGCTGGTAGCTGCGCAGTTCGGCCTGCAAACCCTCGGGTGGCGCAATCTCGCGCACTGCCAGACTCTGCAGGCGGCGGGCGAAGCTGCGCAATTCGTCGCCACCTTGCCAACTGAGTTCAGGGCCATGCGCCAGTTCGGCCAGGCGTGCGGCGTCGGCGCGGCCCAGGCGCAGCGGCAGATGGTCGTCGCCAGGGTCGCGGAAATACAGCTCGCCGAGCGTAGCCAGCAGTGGCTTCAATCGCGCGAAGGGCAGGGCGATGCGTTTACCGCCCTGCGGCAGGTTGACCAGCAGGCGATCCTCGTCTGCGCGCTGCGCCAGCGCTTCAGGCGCCAGCAGCCAGGGCGTACGACGAATGGCCTGGAGCAGGATCGGCAGCAGGCTCAGGCGCTGCCCTTCGACTTCGATGCCCAGCTCCAGATCGAACCAGTTCTGCTGCGGATCTTCCTCGACCTCGGCGTACCAGTCGTCGACCTCAGCGAGGTTGTACTGGAAGTCCGGGCGCATGTGGATTTGCCAGCCTTCGGCGCGCAACTGCGGCAGTTGCTGCTGGACGAAATCCAGCCAGTCACGCTCGCGTTCCAGTTCGAACGGCTCACCCGCGTCGGCTGGCAGCGCCTCGCTTTGGCGCAGGGCGACCTGCAGGCCCAGGCCTTCCAGACGTTTGCGCAACGCAGCTTCGGCTGCGCCATCACGGATCAGGCGCAGGTTGGTTCGCTCATCCAGGCGCTTGACCAGATCCTTGGCCGGTTTGCCGAAGGCCCTGTGTCCGGCGTAGTCGAAGGCCAGCGCGGCGCGGTGTTGGGTCTGCTCCTGCATGCGTCCCTTGCGCGCGTCGAAGTGAACGCGCACCTGGCTGCCCAGGCTGAGGATGGCAGTCGGCATGATGCCCTCGAGGCGCGTTTCGGCCAGCGCCTTGTTGGCCACGAGGATGTCCGACAGGTCGCTGCCGGCGCGCTGTTGCGCTTCCAGCGTGAGCAGGGCGGCAACCACGTGCTTGCAGTTGAAACCGACCGGGCAGTTGCAGTGACCGGTCACGCTCCATTTGCGCCCATAGGGGTGCAGGGTGATGCGCTGCTGATAGGTCTGTGCGCCGGAGCCACGGCAATTGGCGAGCAGGCTGTTGTCCTTGAGCGTGAGCAGTTTGCTGCGCTTTTCCTCGGCGTAGCCCTGGCCGCGACGCAGGTCACCGGCACCGAATTCCGAGCGCCAGTCTTCCTGGCGTAGCTGGTGGATATCCAGGGGCATCAACGAAGCCCCGAGGCAAAAATGGATGGGCGCATGACTGGGCCGTGGCAATGCAAAGCCGCAGATTTTCGCACAGCTGCACGTTGATTAGCAGGCGCTGCCAGCAGATTGCCGACAGTAAGGCGAGTGAAGCCCGCCAGTGCCGTCAGCGGAATGCTGCGCGGTACTGTCCGGGGCTTGCGCCCAGCGCCTGGCGAAAACGATTGCCGAAATGGCTGGCGCTGGCGAAGCCGCAAGCCAGCGCCACCTCGCTCAAGGCAGGGGCAGGCTGGCGAAGCATCCGACAGGCACGCGCCAGGCGACGGGCCAGTACGTAGCGATGCGGCGGTAGACCGAAGCTGCTCTGGAACATGCGTGCGAAGTGGTATTCAGACAGGGCACAGAGCGCGGCGAGCTGGCTCAGCGGCAGGGGGGTGTCCAGGTGCTGCTCGATGAATTCGCGCACCCGTTTGCGTTGCAGCGGTGCCAGGCCGCCCTTGAGGCGCAGCCCCTGACGCAGACCGACCTGATTGAGCAGGGCATGGTCGAGCAACTGGTGGGCCAGGCTACTGGCCAGCAGGCGTTCGCCCGGCTCCTGCCAGTCGAGGGTACAGAGCTGGCGAAAGCGTGCAGACTGTTCGGCGTCCTCGAGAAAGGTCGCTTCCTCCAGTTGCAGGCTGCGCGGCTCGCGGTCGAGCAGGGCGACCACACCCAGGGAGAACTGCTCCTGCTCGACATAGAGGTGGGCAAGCTGAATCTCACCGTTGATGATCCAGGCAGACTGGTGTTCAGCTGGCAGGATGCACAGCTTGTCCGGTGCGCCTTTATTGCCCGGCTGTTCACGGCGAAAGGTGCCGGTGCCCCCGGCCAGGTAACAGGATAGTGTGTGATGGCTGGGGGCCAGGTAGTCACGCGCGTCATGGGCATTGCTCCAGCGCGCCACGGCCATACCATTACCCAGTTCGGCCATGGCGTGCAGCCGCGCATTGGGCGAGCGGCTCATGCTTTGAAACACCTGCAGACGTTCGAATTGCGCCATCACCTTCTCCCTGTTGCAGCCATGCTACGCCTGCCGACAGGCAAAGCCACTAGGGCGCTGATGAAAAGCGCAAGTTTGTGCAAAGCGGGGGCATGCTCTTGATAAAGTCTGTGGACGGGGGGAGTTTTTTTGCACTAACCCAAGGCGCGGGACGAGGACTCGGAGTATCTTTGCGGCCATTCAAACAATGATCTGCATCCCGGATGCCGCACCCGATGAAATACCTGCGCCAGTTCGCTCTTGTCTCCGCCTTTTTCGCCCCTAATCTGCTGGCCGCCGCGCCGTCCATCGATGATAAATCGGCCTTCATTGCCGACCTGGTAGGGCGCATGACCCTCGAGGAAAAGGTCGGCCAGCTACGCCTGATCAGTATCGGCAGTGATATGCCGCGTGAGCGTATCCGCGAGGAGATGGCTGCCGGTCGCATCGGCGCCACCTTCAACTCGGTGGTGCGCCCGGAAAATCGCCCGATGCAGGAGGCCGCACTGCGCAGTCGCCTGAGCATCCCGGTGTTCTTCGCCTACGACGTCATCCATGGTCATCGCACCACCTTTCCCATCGGTTTGGGGCTGGCCTCGAGTTGGGACATCGCCGCCATCGAGAACAGTGCCCGCGTCGCGGCTTTTGAGGCCAGCGCCGATGGTCTGGACATGACGTTCGCGCCGACCGTCGATATCTCCCGCGATCCGCGCTGGGGACGCACCTCCGAAGGTTTTGGCGAGGATCCCTACCTGGTCTCGCGCATCGCCGCAGCAATGGTACGCGGTTATCAGGGCGACGATCCCAGCGACCCGCAGCGCATCATGGCCAGCGTCAAGCACTTCGCCCTGTACGGCGCGGTGGAGGGCGGGCGCGACTACAACGTGGTCGATATGAGTCCGATGCGTATGTATCAGGACTATCTGCCGCCTTACCGTGCTGCCATCGATGCCGGTGCGGGTGGGGTGATGGTGGCGCTGAATGCGATCAATGGCGTGCCGGCGTCTGCCAACACCTGGCTGTTGCGTGATCTGCTGCGTCGCGACTGGGGGTTCAGGGGCGTGGCGCTGAGTGATCATGGCGCCATCACCGAGTTGCTGCGCCATGGTGTGGCTGCCGATGGTCGCGAGGCGGCAAAACTGGCCCTCAGCGCAGGGGTCGGCATGAGCATGGCCGACACGCTCTACGATCAGGAACTGCCTGCTTTGGTGCGCAGCGGCGCGCTGCCGCAGAGCGTGCTGGATGAGGCCGTCACCCATGTACTGAACACCAAGTATGACCTTGGCCTGTTCCACGATCCGTTCCGTCGCATCGGCCGCGCCGAAGACGACCCGGTCGACGTCAATGCCGAAAGCCGCCTGCACCGCGCCGATGCGCGGGCCATGGCACGCGACTCCCTGGTGCTGCTGGAAAACCATGGCGACACCCTGCCGCTGAGCAAGAACACCACTGTCGCGTTGATCGGCCCGTTGGCCGACTCGCCGGTTGATATGCTTGGCAGCTGGTCGGCAGTCGGTGTGGCCGAGCAGGCGGTGACCTTGCGCACCGGCATGGAAGCCGCGCTGAAAGGTCAAGGCAAGCTGCTCTATGCCCTGGGGGCCAACGTCACCGACGACGCCCATGTGATCAATTATCTGAACCAGCTCAACTGGGATCGCCCCGAAGTGGTGCCGGACAAGCGCACGCCACAGGCGATGCTGGAGGAGGCTGTGCGCGTTGCCGCACAGGCCGACGTCATCGTTGCTGCAGTGGGTGAGGCGCGTGGCATGTCGCATGAGTCGTCCAGCCGCACCCGGCTGGATCTGCCGGACAGTCAGCAGGCGCTGCTGCGCGCGCTCAAGGCCACCGGCAAGCCGCTGGTGTTGGTGCTGATGAACGGCCGGCCGCTGGCATTGAGCTGGGAGAAGGAAAACGCCGATGCGATCCTGGAGACCTGGTACAGCGGTATCGAGGGCGGCCATGCCATCGCCGATGTGCTGTTCGGTGAGCACAACCCCTCCGGCAAGCTGCCGATCACCTTCCCGCGATCGGTCGGGCAGATTCCCACCTACTACAATCACCTGCGCCTGGGCCGCCCCTACACACCCGGCACACCCGGCAACTACACCTCGCAGTATTTCGAGGAGCCCAATGGCCCGCTCTATCCGTTCGGTTATGGTTTGAGTTACAGCGACTTCCAGCTGTCAGCCCCGAAGTTGTCTGCCGAGCGCATGAAGCCGGGCGAAACAATTCGCGTCAGCGTCACCCTGAAGAACGCCGGGCCAAGGGCTGGCGCCACCGTGGTGCAGTTGTATCTGCACGATGAGGCCGCTTCGGTGATCCGCCCGGTGAAGGAACTCAAGGATTTTCGCAGGGTCAAGCTTGAGGCAGGCGAGACGCGTGAGCTGAGTTTCGAGATCGACGAAGCCATGCTGCGTTTCTATAACGCCCGCTTGCAGCATGTTAGCGAGCCAGGCGCCTTCCGCATTCAGCTTGGGCTGGATTCGCAGAGCGTGCAGGAGGCGCGTTTCGAACTGATGCCACGCCAATGAGGGCGTGGCCCTAGGAGGCGAAAATTTACTCGCTCGGGCACCTGTGCTGGACTTCACGATCTGGTAATAATGCGCAGAAAGAATCCGCGCATGCGGAAACGCCACCATTCGGCTGGCGTTCTGTATCGTGCTCGCGTTGTCTTTGCTTTATTCGCCTGATTTCAACTCGCGCAGCGACCGCCCCTGGGGCAGGCCGCTGTCCGTCAGTACGTGTCGCCCTGGAGGCTGTGTGTCGATGAGTCGTTGTTCTGGAGCCCGTATGGGCAAGGCTGGCAAGCTGGCCCTCTGTGTGCTCCCTCTGTTGTTCGCTGCCCAGAGCTGGGCCTTCGAGCTGGATGATGTGGCCGTCAAGGCCAAGGCGCTGGCCGCTGAAGGTTACAGTGCACCGCAGAGCCGGTTACCGGCTTCGCTGCGTGAGTTGCCGTTCGCCGGTTATCAGAAGGTGCGCTTCCTGGAAGAAAAAGCACATTGGGCAGATGGCAAGACGCCGTTCCGGCTGTATTTCTTCCATCAGGGCATGCATTTCGATGTGCCGGTGAAGATCAATGAAGTGACTGCCGAAGGCACTCGCGAGATCAAGTATGACCCGTCGATGTTCGACTTCGCTGACCTCAACCTCAATCCCGAAGATCTGAAGAATCTGGGCTTCGCCGGTTTCAAGGTGATCAACGAGATCAATGCCAAAGGCACGCACGACGAAGTGATGAGTGTGCTGGGCGCCAGCTACTTCCGTATCGTCGGCAAAGGCCAGGTGTTTGGTCTGTCCGCGCGCGGCCTGGCAATCGATACGGCGTTGCCGTCCGGTGAGGAATTTCCGCGCTTTACCGAGTTCTGGATCGAGAAGCCGCAACCGGATCGTCGCAGCCTGGTGATCTATGCATTGCTCGACTCGCCGCGTGCCACCGGTGCCTACCGCATGGAAATCAAGCCGGGTCGCGACAGCGTGCTCGACGTGCAATCGAAGGTCTACCTGCGCGAGAACGTCGAAAAGCTTGGTATTGCGCCGCTGACCAGCATGTACCTGTTCGGTGCCAACCAGCCCTGGCCGCGTCCCAACTACCGTCCGCAGCTGCATGATTCCGAAGGTCTGGGGATTCATGCCGGCAATGGCGAATGGATCTGGCGTCCGCTGAACAACCCCAAGCGTCTGAATGTCAGCAGTTACCGTATCGACAACCCGCGTGGTTTTGGCCTGATGCAGCGCAGCCGTGACTTCAGCCAGTATCAGGATCTGGACGATCGTTATGAACTGCGTCCGAGTGGCTGGGTTGAAACGGTGGGTGACTGGGGCACCGGCCATGTCGAGCTGGTGGAAATTCCCACGCCGGATGAAACCAACGACAACATCGTCGCTCTGTGGCGTCCGGAGAAACTGCCGGCGCCAGGTGAGTCGCTGGATGTGGCCTATCGCCTGCACTTCAGCCGTGATGAAGCCAAGCTGCACGATCCGCAACTGGCGATGGTCAGTCAGACTCGTCTGTCCGAAGGTGATATCAAGCAGGCCAACCTGATTCGCCAGCCCGATGGTAGCACCGCGCTGGTGATCGATTTTGTAGGCAAGGAGCTGGCCAAGCGTTCGCCCGATGCGGCACCCGCCACGCAGGTCAGTGTCGATGACAATGCCGAACTGGTGGAAGAAAACCTGCGTTATAACCCGGTGAGCAAGGGCTGGCGCCTGTTGCTGCGGGTCAAGGTCAAGGATCCGGCCAAGCCGGTAGAGATGCGTGCCGCGCTGGTCGAGGACGGCAAGCCTGTGTCGGAAACCTGGAGCTATCAGCTGCCTTCTCATGAATAACAGCCTAGACGCTACACAGATCCAGGATTACCTGGGTGAACTGCCGCTCGATCATGAGCGGCAGCAAGCCCTGGCTGATCGCCTGGAAGAGCAGGGCGGTGACCTTGCCACCCTGCATCGTGCCCTGCATGAGGACGATCTCGCGGCCACTGAGCCGCAGGAAGAAACCCGCGAGATGCTCGATTCGGTGCCGGCGCGCCTGGCATTGGGCTGGCCGGATGCGCTCGAGCGTGGTTGCCGTATCGTCCAGGATCACCAGGGCCGTCCGACCATCGATTCGACGCCGCCGATCAAGCGCACGCGCATGGTGCCGGAACCCTGGCAGATCAACATCCTCGATCGCGGATGGCGTCGTCTGAAGGGGGAGAAGTCGGCACCGCGCCCCCGCACGCGTGAGAGTGAGGACTTCACCGAAGAGCATTGGCGTCATGTCGCCGCAGTGCGCCGCAGTGCGCTGCTGGTGCTGATGATCGTGCAGACGGTGGTTGCTACCTGGTACATGAAGTCGGTACTGCCCTATCAGGGTTGGTCGCTGGTCGACCTCGGCCTGGTGTTCGAGCAACCGCTGCAGGAGTCGGCGCGGCAGATCCTGCCCTATGTGGTGCAGACCAGCATCCTGGCGCTGTTCGCCCTGCTGTTCTGCTGGGTGTCGATGGGCTTCTGGACTGCGTTGATGGGCTTCTTCCAGCTGCTCAAGGGGCGTGATCGCTACAGCATCTCGGCCAGCAGCTGCGGTGACGAGCCCATTTCACCGCGGGCACGTACTGCCCTGGTCATGCCAATCGCCAACGAGCACGTACCCCGAGTGTTCGCCGGCTTGCGTGCGACGTTCGAATCGCTCAAGGCAACCGGGCAACTCGAACATTTCGACTTCTTCGTCCTCAGCGACAGCAACGACCCGGACATCTGCGTGGCCGAACAACAGGCGTGGATGGAGCTGTGCCGCGAAGTGGAGGGCTTCGGCCACATCTTCTACCGCCGCCGGCGGCGCCGGGTGAAGCGCAAGAGTGGCAACATCGACGACTTCTGCCGGCGTTGGGGCAGCAATTACCGTTACATGGTGGTGCTCGATGCCGACAGCGTGATGAGCGGTGAATGCCTGACCCGCCTGGTGCGCCTGATGGAGGCCAACCCGGGTGCTGGCATCATCCAGACCGCGCCCAAGGCCTCCGGGATGGACACCCTGTACGCGCGCCTGCAGCAGTTCGCCACCAGCGTTTACGGGCCGCTGTTCACCGCGGGGCTCAACTTCTGGCAGCTGGGTGAATCGCACTACTGGGGGCACAACGCGATCATTCGGGTCAAACCCTTCATCGAGCACTGCGCCCTGGCGCCGCTCCCAGGCACCGGTTCTTTTGCCGGCGCGATCCTTTCTCACGACTTTGTCGAGGCCGCGCTCATGCGCCGCGCCGGCTGGGGCGTATGGATCGCCTACGACTTGCCGGGCAGCTATGAAGAGTTGCCGCCGAACCTGCTCGACGAACTCAAGCGCGACCGCCGCTGGTGCCATGGCAACCTGATGAACTTCCGCCTGTTCCTGGTGCGCGGCATGCATGCCGTGCATCGTGTGGTGTTCCTCACCGGCGTCATGTCCTACCTGTCCGCGCCGCTATGGCTGCTGTTCCTGGTGCTCTCCACCAGCTTGCTGGCCATCCATACGCTGATGGTGCCGGAGTACTTCCTGCAGCCCAACCAGCTTTACCCATTGTGGCCGCGCTGGCAGCCACACGAGGCCATTGCCCTGTTCTCGGCGACCATGACCCTGCTGTTCCTGCCCAAGTTGCTCAGCGTGCTGCTGATCTGGATCAAGGGTGCGGAAGCCTACGGTGGTCGCACGCGGGTGCTGCTGTCCATGCTGCTGGAGGCGTCCTGTTCGGTGCTGCTGGCGCCGGTGCGCATGCTCTTCCACAGCCTGTTCGTCACCGCTGCCTTCCTCGGTTGGTCGGTACAGTGGAACTCGCCGCAGCGGGTGGATGATTCGACGCCCTGGAGCGAAGCCTTCCGCCGTCACGGCACCCAGGTGCTGATCGGGATCAGTTGGACTGCATTGGTCGCCTGGCTCAATCCGGACTTCCTCTGGTGGCTGGCACCTATCGTGGTGTCACTGGTGCTGTCACCGGTGGTCTCGGTGCTGACCAGCCGCACGGCGCCGGGCCTGGCCGCTCGGCGTAGCAAGCTGTTCCTGATTCCCGAAGAGCACAAGGTACCGGTGGAGCTGAGCAACACCGCTGAGTATGAGCACCTGAACAGCTCCCGCGCCCTGCGCAAGGGCTTCCTGCGTGCCGTGGTCGATCCGCTGTATAACGCTTTGGTTTGCGCCATGGCTCGCGCCCGTCATGCCAAGGTGGTGCCAGCCGCTGAAGCGCTGCGTGATTCGCGTATCGAGGAAATTCTCAATGCCGGGCCTGAGGGTAAGGTCGAGGCGACGCGCTGGCGTCTGCTCAACGACCCTGACGGCATGGCGCGCCTGCACGCGCGCATCTGGCAGGAGCCGCAGTACCACGCCTGGCGCGAAGCGCTGCGCGACGCCTGATCTTCATGCCACGCTCCTGTCTGCCAGGGGCGTGGCGTGATGCCTTTCTGACATATCTACTAACACCTGGATGGCCTCAGATGTTCCATCAGACGGCACCATTGCGCCTGGTATCGGTCTTTGCCTGATGGGTTGGTGCTCTGTTGCTGGCACGAACACTGATTTCGTTGATGACATTTAAAGAGGATGCACGATGGCGAATCTGCACGATTGCGCACAGCGCTATGGCGTCGTTACACGTTTGTTGCATTGGGGCATGGCCGTATTGCTGGGGTGGCAGTTCGTGACTGTTCTTGCCCATTCCTTTTGGGAAGAGAGTGCACTGGACACGTTCGCCTGGAGCACGCACAAGGCGACAGGGTTGGTACTGATGGTATTGGTGGTGATTCGTCTGCTGTGGGCGCTGCACAACAGCAGCCGGCGCCCGGCCGCCGTCAGCCGCCTGGCACGCGTCGGTCACCTGGCGTTGTATGGATTCATGTTCGTGATCCCCTTTGTTGCGCTGCTTCGTCAGTACGGCTCGGGTCGGGAGTTCGTCGCCTTTGGTATGACCGTCATGCCCGGGTTCAGTGATGGCAAGATCGAGTGGATGATCACTCCGGCCAACCTGTTGCACGGCAGTCTTGGCTGGCTATTGCTGTTGATGGTGATCGGTCATGTGACCATGGCCTTCGTTCACCGTCGTCAGGGGGGAGAAGACGTGCTGGCGCGCATGGTGGGCCGCTGAGCCTGCCGAATGTCGCCAATGGTCCTACACGCTGAGCTGCCATGCGACGCTTTTGCCCCGACCGCTGTAACACTCACCTGTGCCTGTGCCGGCAGCGACAGAGTGTCGAGGATTAAGGATGATGAACAGGCCACGAAGGCTACCGATAGGATGTCGGATGGTTGGGAAAAAACCCGCTTCGGCGGGTTTTTTGTTGCCTGCGATCTGACCAATCGCGATGGCGGAAATACCGGTTTTGCGGGGGCAAAACCGGCCTTGGCGGCAATCCCGCGAGCCGTCGCCGGCACCTTCAAAAATCGTTGCCAACGATTTTTGTGTTCAGTACGACAGTGCTCTTACCTCTCCTTGGCAATAAATACCAGCAGTGCCAGCAGCGGCAATCCGGCGGCCAGCAGTGCAGTACCCGACCAGCCGAAGCGCTCGTAGACCGGGCTGGCCAGTGCCGAGCCGATGGCGCCACCGACGAAAATGCTGGTCATATACAGCGCATTGAGCCGGGCACGGCTCTGCGGCTCCAGAGCGTAGATGCTGCGCTGGCCCAACACCATGCTCATCTGAGCCGCGAAATCCAGCACGATGGCGGTGACGACCAGGCCGATCCAGCCCAGCCCGACGCTCAGCAAATTAGGGGCAAAGGCCAATGGTGCGAGGATCAGCGCCACCAGGCTGGCGCGCCAGGTATGGCCGGCATCGGCCAGGC
>CAZIZA010000027.1:0-21784 GCA_964543555.1 uncultured Pseudomonas sp. | reverse complement strand
GGTTGCTGAAGACGAAGGGCTTGTCGCCGCGCATCTTCAGCGTGTCGCGTTCCATCACCTCCAGCGAGGCGCCGACCATGGGGGCGAGGTCGACCTTGTTGATCACCAGCAGGTCGGATTTGCAGATGCCCGGGCCGCCCTTGCGTGGCAGCTTGTCACCGGCGGACACGTCGATCACGTACAGGGTCAGGTCGGACAGCTCCGGGCTGAAGGTGGCGGACAGGTTGTCGCCACCGGATTCGACGATGATCAGATCCAGTCCCGGAAAGCGCCGGTTGAGCTGCTCGACTGCCTCCAGGTTGATCGAGGCATCTTCGCGAATGGCGGTATGCGGGCAGCCGCCGGTTTCCACGCCGATGATGCGCTCGGGCTCCAGCGCCTCGTTGCGCACCAGGAACTGGGCGTCTTCCTGGGTATAAATATCGTTGGTGACCACGGCGATGTTGTAACGCTCGCGCAGGGCGCGGCACAGCGCCAGGGTGAGGGCAGTCTTGCCGGAACCGACCGGGCCGCCGATGCCGACACGCAGGGGTTGGCTGTTCATGGGGTGTTGTTCCTCGTCAGGAGCGGAAAAGACGCGAGTACTGGCGCTCGTGCGCCATGCTCGCCAGGGCCAGGCCGAAAGCGGCGCTGCCCCAGTGTTCGGGGGAAAGGCGGGCGGCTTGCTGCTGTGCGGCCTCAAGCTGCGGTAACAGGCGGCTGGTCAGGCGCTGGGCCGCTTGCTGGCCGAGCGGTAGGACTTTCATCAGCACGGCGAGCTGGTTTTCCAGCCAGCCCCAGAGCCAGGCCGCCAGGGCGTCGTCCGGAGTAATCTGCCAGGCGCGTGCAGCCAGCGCCCAGGCCATGGCCAGGCCTGGCTCCTCCTGGGTCTGGAGCGTCTCGCGTGCGGCCTCATCCAGCTCGGGCAAGCCTTCGAGCAATTGCCGCAGCGAATAGCCCATTTGTCGGCTTTCCAGGGCCAGCTCGCGGGTTTCGCGGCTGGCGCGGTGCTGTTCGGCGAGTGCCAGCAGCGCTGGCCAGTTTTCCTCGTCTGCAGCGCGACAGTGGGCCAGCAGGAGAGGCGCTTCGAATCGGGCGAGATTGAGCAGGAGCTGATCGGCCAGCCAATGCCCGGCGCTCTCGGCATCGCTGACCAGGCCGCTGTCAATGGCCCATTCCAGGCCTTGCGAGTAGCTGTAACCGCCGATAGGCAGTTGCGGGCTGGCCAGCCGTAAAAGAGCCCAGGCGGGTTTCATGATGGTGCCCCGGTGCGCACGGCGCACTCGACCTGACGCGATAGGCTCGGACTCACGTGCGCACCCCGAACTGGTGCAGGCGCGGGCCGTAGTTGAACGCCTCGTCGCCGTGGTGGGAGTGGTGGTGGCCGCCGCCATAGGCGCCCTGCTCGGGTTGGTAGGGCGCTTCGATGGCTTCGACCGTGGCGCCGAGCTGCTCCAGCATGGCTTTGAGGACATAGTCGTCGGGCAGGCGCAGCCAGCCGTCACCCAGTTGCAGGGCGACATGGCGGTTGCCCAGGTGATAGGCCGCGCGCATCAACTCGAACGGGCTGGCACAGGTGACATGCAGCAGGGGTTCGGGCTTGGCGCGCACGCGCACGATACGCCCATCCTTGGCCTGCAGAAGCTCACCATCGGCCAGTGCCGGTTGGCCGCGTTCGAGGAACAGGCCGACTTCCTCACCTGCCGTGGTAAAGCAGCGCAGGCGGCTCTTGCTGCGGGCTTCGAAGGTCAATTCCAGTTCAGCGTCGGCGGTGGATGGCGACGCGTTTCGGGCGTGGATCACCAGCATGCGTATCTATTCCGGGGCAATGTGCCCGGAAATAGTGCAAGTGCCTTGCCAACGCTGATGAGTGGCGCAGGACGGGGCGTTCAACTGAACGGTAGGTAACTTGGCGAAGCAGTCAGGATTTATTTGGTGCGTTTTCTTCAGGGCCGCCCAATTTTGGTGCGGCTACTCGGATGGCTTGCCCAGACCGAGCCAGTGTTTGCCGCCGACCATGATGAAGCGTAACTGCTGGATGACCTTGGCCTCAGCGGTCAGGTGAGCGGGTAGGGTGTCGGCGGGCGGGTCGATCAGTTCGGGCAGGGTGGCGAACACGGTTTTGACCACCAGATCCGAGATCACGTCGCGGGCTGCGTCGTCGAGGTGTGGCATGCGATTCATCAGCTTGAGGTCGGCGGCCAGGTCGCTGGTGATCCGCTCCCGCAGGGCTGCGATGGCCTGGCGCACGGGTTGTGAGCCGCCGTACTGCTCGCGAGCGAGGAACAGGAACTGAGCGTGGTTGGCCGCCACTTCCGCGAGGAAGATACGCACCGAGGCATCGATCATGCCGCGCATCTCGAATTCGTGGCGGCGCACCTGACGGATCGCCGCGCGGAAGGTTTCACCGACTTCCGCTACCAGTGCCAGGCCGAGTTCGTCCATGTCGGCAAAATGTCGATAGAAACCCGTTGGCACGATACCGGCGACGCGCGTCACTTCGCGCAGGCTCAGGCTGCCAAAGCCGCGCCCGCTTTCCATCAGCGTGAGGGCGGCGTCCATCAGGGACTGGCGGGTCTGCTGCTTTTGTTCGGCGCGTGGCGTCATGCGGAATCGGATCATTGGGGGATGCCGCACTCTAGCAAAGCAGGGCGGCAGCGTCGAACCGCGGTGACGCAGTTCTGTGTGCAAGTGTTGACTGAAATATGGGCTTTCTGACAGTCTTGTGAACAACTGTTCACTGGATAATTGCGGATGACCCTGATTCCCCTGTCACTGGTGCGGCGCGTGTCGTGTGTCCTGCAGCCGCTGCGCCGGCTCTGTGCGGACGGCTGGTTGCGCGAGGCGGATGTCGATTTTTGCCTGCGCCTGTTGCACCCGGTGCTGCGCCTCAACCGTGTATTCGCACGGGTCGAGTCACGCCGCTGGGTGGCCGAGGATATGTTGGCCGTGCGATTGCGCTGCAACGGTAACGCGCGTGCCTGGCGAGCCGGGCAGCATGTTCAGTTGTATCTGGATCAGGACGGGGTACGTCACGGACGCAGCTACAGCCTGACCTCGGTGGCGGCCGACGGGAGCATCGAGATCGCCATCAAGCGTCAACCGGGCGGGCGCGTATCCAATCTGTTGCTTGATCACCTCGAGGTCGGGCAGGTCATCGAACTGGGCCAGGCCTTTGGTGATTTCGCCTGGCCACAGGAATCGCAGGCCGTGCTGTTGCTGGCGGCCGGCAGCGGCATTACACCGTTGCTCGGGTTATTGCGTGATGCATTGGCGCGAGGCTTCTCTGCGCCGGTGACACTGTTGCATCAGGTACGCCATCAGGGGCAGCAGGCTTTTACCGAAGAGTTGCAGGCGCTGGCTGCGCGTTATGCCAACTTTCAGGTGCGCTGGGCCTTCAGTGGCGAGGGCAACGGCCTGTCGGCCGAACAGTTGGCCGCATTGCCGGGCGAGCATTTGCGGGTCTGTGGCCCGCGTGGCTTCGTCGAGCAGGCGTGCGGCTGGTGGCATGACGCCCGACGCGGTAGCCATCTGCAGTCGGAAAGTTTCAGCCCGCTGCCGGTACTGCCCGAGGCGCAAGCGGGCGAGGTCCGACTGAGCTTTGCCCGCAGCCAGCAGCGTGTCGCGGGCAGTGGTAATAGCAGTCTGCTGGTGCAGGCCGAAGCAGCCGGGTTGCGCCCGGCTCATGGCTGTCGCCAGGGTATCTGCAGCAGCTGCACCTGCCTGCTGCTGGCCGGTACGGTGCGCGATCTGCGCAGTGGCGGGTTGTTCGCTGAGCCGGGGCAGCCCATCCGCCTGTGTGTCAGCGCCCCGCATGGGGATGTGGAGATCGACCTGTGAGCAATCGTCCTGATCGTGAGTTGACCCCTGCCGAACTCGAAGCCTTCGGTCAGGAACTGGACGTGTTGCGTCAGCGCACCCTGGCCGACCTGGGTGGCGCCGATGCGCGCTACATCCGCCGTGTGCGTAGCGTGGTGCGCCTGTGCTGCTGGAGTGGACGCGCGCTGCTGATGTTCGGCTGGTTCCCGCCGACCTGGCTGCTCGGAACCTTCCTGCTGGGGCTGGGCAAGATCCTCGAGAACATGGAGCTGGGCCATAACGTCATGCATGGCCAGTACGACTGGATGAACGACCCGGAATTCGCCGGCCGCCAGTACGAATGGGACATCGTGGGGCCGGCCGACTTCTGGCGGCATACGCATAATCATATGCACCACACTTACACCAACGTGTTGGGCATGGATGACGATGTTGGTTACGGCGTGGTGCGGCTGTTCCCCGAGCAGCGCTGGAAACCCTTCTACCGCTGGCAGCCGCTGTGGGTGACGATCCAGGCGCTGCTGTTCCAGTACGCTGTGGCCATTCAGCACCTGCGCCTGGACAAGCTGATCAAGGGGCGTATCAGCAAGGAAGAGGTCAAACCCCTGGCGCGTCAGTTCGGCGCCAAGCTGGCACGGCAGTGGGGCAAGGATTATCTGATCTTCCCATTGCTGGCCCTGCTGCTGGGCGCTAATGCCCTGGCTGTGCTGGCAGGCAATGTGGTCGCCAACCTGCTGCGTAACCTGTGGACTTTTCTGGTGATCTTCTGCGGCCATTTCACCGAGAAGGCAGCGGTATTTTCACCCGAAGTCTTGCAGGGCGAGACACGCGGTCACTGGTACCTGCGTCAGTTGCGTGGTTCGAGCAACCTCAGTGGTGGGCCGTTGCTGCATATTCTCACCGGCAACCTCAGCCATCAGATCGAGCACCATCTGTTTCCTGATCTGCCAGCACGACGTTATGCCGAACTGGCGCGCGAGGTGCGCCTGATTGCTGAGCGTTATGGTCAGCACTACAACTGCGGCAGCCTGTGGGGGCAGTTCGCGACGGTGCTACAACGTATCTGGATTCATCGCTTGCCCTCGTCGGCGTCACCGCCGGGGCGAGCATGAAAAAGCCCGGCGTAGGCCGGGCTGCGAGGGTTACCACGCCGATCAGGCAGTGTGGCGGCGTTGTTCGATCAAACGGTCGGAGCCGCCCTCGGCCAGTTGTTCGCGCTGGGCGCCAGGGGTGCGTTCGTAGCCGCCTTCGGCCAGTTGCATGCGCTGGGCACCAGGGGTGCGTTCGTAGCCGCCCTCGGCCAGTTGCATGCGCTGGGCGCCAGGAGTGCGTTCGTAGCCGCCTTCTACCAATTGGATGCGCTGAGCTCCGGGGGTGCGCTCGGCACCGTCTTCGGCCAGCTTGATGCGTTGGACGCCAGGCGTGCGTTGCGAACCATCTTCCGCCAGCGGTGCGACGGGTTGCTGGTGTACCTGGCTGTCCTTGGCTTCGCCCAACAGAGGGAAGGGGGCGCTGCTGGTGGCGGCGAAGACGCTGGTGGTCATCAGACTAAGGGTCAGTGCGGCAAGGGTCAGTTGAGTTTTCATGTCGATGTCTCCGTAGGGAGTGATAAGTGGCTTCGGAGTCAATTCTTAAGGACATGAGCGCAGATAAGAACTTGACTGACCTGATAGTGAACATCGATCCCCTCAATACTGTTACGGGCCGCTCTAGCACGCTGTTTTGGCTGGGCACACAGACGCAGTGGCGAATTGTTCCCATGGCGTCGCGCTGAGGGTTCGGCACGCGTATGCTTGGCGGCTTTTGCGGATCGTGACCGATCCGTCTTCTTCAGCCGTTATCTGGAGGCAGGTTCACTCATGCTCGCGGCACAGGCCATTTTGCCGATCTTCGCGCTGATCGTTCTCGGCTATGTATTGGGTTGGCGCCAGTGGCTCACCAGCGAGTCGGCGGCCGGCCTGGCCAACATCACCTTCAAGCTGTTCATGCCGACGCTGCTGTTCGCGGGCATCGCCAAGGCCTCGTTGGCCGAAGGGTTGTCGCCGATGTTGTTGTTGGCCTATTACCTGCCGGTCCTGCTGGTATTCGTCCTGGTCAATGCGCTGGGTCACTGGCGTCGCGGTACGGCGACGCCGCTGGGCTTGGTGGCCGCGTTCTCCAACAACGTGCTGGTGGGCATTCCGCTGATCGCCAGCCTGATGGGCAATGACGGGCTGCTCTATGTTTTCGCCATCCTGGTGTTCCACAGCCTCACGCTGTTTTCCCTGCACAGCTTCTACGCCGCCTTCGGCAGTCAGGAGCGTGTTGACGGTCGCGCGCTGCTGCAAAACCTGGCCAACCCGATGATCATTGGTCTGGGGTTGGGCGCGCTGCTCAATCTCTCCGGGCTGCAGGTGCCGGAGAGCCTGTGGCGTGCCGTCACCTGGCTGGGGCAGGCGGCCCTGCCCTGTGCGTTGATCGTACTCGGCGCCAGCCTGTCGCGTTATCGACTGCGCCCAACCGGCGAGGCCTGGGGCGTGGCGGTGGTCAAACTGCTGTTGTTCCCGGCGCTGGTCTGGTGGCTCAGCGGCCAACTACCTGGCCTTAACGACACCGCGCGCAGTGTGCTGGTGCTGCTCGCGGCATGCCCCAGCGGCGTCAACGTGATGGCTTTTGCGCGCACCGCTGAGGACAGCCGCAGCGTCAGCGCGGCTATCTCTCTGTCGACACTGCTGGCGGCGGTTTCTCTGCCGTTGTGGATGCTGCTGGTGGGGTTCTGAACCTTATTGGTGGCTTTTGAGCTGCGCCAGCAAAGCCTCGGCGCAGGCCTCGGAAGAGGCCGGGTTCTGCCCGGTGATCAGCAGGCCATCGACTTCGACATGGCTTTGCCAGTCATCGGCACGGGTGTACAGGCCGCCATTGCCCTTGAGCATGTCCTCAACCAGGAAGGGCACCACCTCGGTCAGTTGCACGGCCTCTTCCTCGCTGTTGCTAAAGCCGGTGACGCGTTTGCCGGCGACCAGCGGCTTGCCATCGCTGCCCCTGACGTGGCGCAGTACGCCTGGCGCATGGCAGACCGCAGCGACCGGCTTGCCGAGCGCCTGGAAACGTTCGATCAGGGCGATGGAGTCGGCGCTTTCGGCCAGATCCCACAGCGGGCCGTGGCCGCCGGGGTAGAACAGCGCATCGAAGTCTTCGGCGCGTACCTGCTTCAGCGGCAGGGTATTGGCCAGCTCGCGCTGGGCCTCGGCATCCTTGGCGAAGCGGCGGGTGGCGTCGGTCTGCGCACTCTCGTCATCACTCTTCGGGTCGATGGGCGGCTGGGCGCCCTTGGGTGAGGTCAGGGTCAGTTGGGCGCCGGCATCCTTGAAGCTGTAGTAAGGTGCGGCGAATTCCTCCAGCCAGAAGCCGGTCTTGTGGCCGGTTTCGCCGAGGCGGTCGTGGGAAGTGAGTACCAGCAGAATCTTCATGAGCGTTTCCTTGCGGCTGCGTTTGATCGAACAAGGTTAGTGACTCTTGATGAGCGCGTGCGTTCCGTTCAGCCGTGTGACTGTTCCTGCGCCGCTTCCAGCGCTGGTGCGGCGTAGATACCCACTTCCACCGCCAGCTCCATGACCCGTGGCAGGTCACTGGCGTACACCAGCACCGCTTGCAGCGCGTCATCCAGCGGCTCGCTGAAGTCCACCAGTACGTAGCCGCCGGTTTCCGGTGACAGTGCCGCGAGTTGTACCTGGATGCGATTGAGCGCCTTGAGCGGTTCGGTCTTGGCCAGTTGTTTGGCCTTGAGCACGAACTGCACCTGCGGGCCGAAGGATTCGGTGATGCGCTGGAACAGCTCTTCATAGCTGTCGGCCTGGAACAACACTGTCTCCGGCAGGCTGCCGACCACCACCCACTCGCCCAGCGGGATGGGGAATTCGTCGTCGTAGTTGACGTCCGGGTTGGCGGCGAGGAAGGCCACCGGATCGGCATAGGCCTGTGCGGCTTCGTCGGCGATGCGGGCGATCTCGTCCTCGGGCAGGCAGCCGGAGCTTATCTTGGCGATCAGTTCTTCCAGCTGGGCTTTCATCTCGCTATTCCTCGGTCATTCAGATGGGCGGCAAGCATAACTCAGTGCCCGTCGTGCGAGGCACGGGAGAACAGGTCGGGCTTCTGGCATAGGAGGGGCTTTAGCCGCGAGCGGCCTGTGCGGGAGGCCAGAATCGCGGCTGAAACGGAATGCCGCCCAGCCGCTCCTACAAAAACTTAGCCGTAGCGTTTCCTGGCTTCGATGGCCAGGCCGCTACCGATACTGCCGAAGGTGTTGCCTTCCACGCTGCGGGCGTTGGGTAGCATGGCCGCCACGCTCTGGCGCAGCGCCGGTACGCCGCTGGAGCCGCCGGTGAAGAACAGCGTGTCGACCTGATCGGCCGTGATGCCGGCATCCGCGAGCAATTGCGTGAGGCTGGCGCGGATGCGCTCGAGCAGCGGCTCGATGGCGTTCTCGAACAGCGGCCGGGTCAGCTCGGCGACCAGGCCCGGCTCGACGCGTGAGAGGTCGATGGGGCACGCATCCTGTTCGCTGAGGGCGATCTTGCTGTCTTCCACTTGCATTGCCAGCCAGTGCCCGGCGCGTTGTTCGATCAGGCCGAACAGGCGGTCGATGCCGGTGGCGTCGACGATGTCGTAGCGCATGTTCTGCAGCGCCAGTTGGGTCTTCTGCGCGTACAGCGCGTTGATGGTGTGCCAGGTGGCCAGGTTGAGGTGGTAGCTGGTGGGCATGAAGGCGTCGCTCTTCATCCGGCTGCCGTAGCCGAACAGCGGCATCACGCCGGCCAGTGACAGCTGCTTGTCGAAGTCGGTACCGCCGATGTGCACGCCGCCGGTGGCGAGGATGTCATCCTGGCGCTCGGCCAGGTGATGACGCTCCGGCGCCAGACGCAAGAGAGAGAAGTCCGAGGTGCCGCCGCCGATATCGACGATCAGCACCAGTTCTTCGCGGTCGAGGTTCGACTCGTAGTCGAAAGCCGCAGCGATAGGCTCGTACTGGAACGACACCTCCTTGAATCCGAGTTTGTGCGCCACCGCCACCAGGGTGTTCTGCGCTTCCTGGTCGGCGGCCGGGTCGTCATCGACGAAGAATACCGGGCGGCCCAGCACCACCTCCTCGAAGGCGCGCTCGGCCTGGGCTTCGGCGCGTTTTTTCAGCTCGCCGATGAAGAAGCCGAGCAGATCCTTGAACGGCAGGGCGCTGCCCAGCACGGTGGTTTCAGTCTTCAGCAGCTTGGAGCCCAGCAGGCTTTTCAGCGAGCGCATCAGGCGGCCTTCGTAGCCTTCCAGATACTCGTGCAGGGCCAGGCGGCCATAGACCGGGCGGCGCTCCTCGGTGTTGAAGAAGATCACCGAGGGCAGGGTGATCTTGCCGTCTTCCAGCGGCAGCAGGCTGTCCTGGCCGGGACGCAGCCAGCCGACGGTTGAGTTGGAGGTGCCGAAGTCGATGCCGCAGGCGCGGGCGGGAGTGCTAAAGGACATGACAGAACGCAGGGCCGCAAAAATGGCCGCGCATTCTATGCCAGTGGCGCGGCGAGGGCGAGTCGTCAGGACGGCAGGTTGCCGCTCTGCTGCTTGCCTTTCCACTGACTCCATTCGAAGCCCAGCACCACCAGCAGCGACAGGGCGAAGGGCAGCAGCAGGTAGAACATGCGGAACACGATCAGTGCGGCCAGCACGTCGGCGGCGGGAATCTCCGGCAGGGCTGCGAGGAAGGTCACTTCCAGCACGCCCAGGCCGCCGGGCGCATGAGACAACAGGGCCAGGGAGAAGGAGGCGAGAAATACACCGAGCACCACCAGATAGCCTGGGTGATTATCGGCAGGCAGGGCGAAGTAGATGATCGCTGCCGCACAGAGCAATTCCAGCGGGCCGGCCAGTAACTGACGGCTGACGATCGGCAGGCGTGGATATTCCACGTGCAGCTTGCCCAGAGTCCAGGGTTTGAACTGGCGCCACGAGCCGAGCACGTAGAGGCCGACCAGGCTCAGTAACACGCAGCCGATGACCACCGAGACCAGCGGGGTGACGTCAATGACACGCTGGATCAAGTCGGGTTGGGCGATCAGCACACAGCCACTGGCCAGCAGCGTACCAAGGGCGAAAGTAAAGGAGCAGAAGACGATCAGGATGCCGATTTCCTGCGGTGTCAGGCCTTTGCTGCGATAGGCCCGATAACGCACCACCGCCCCGGAGAACACCGAGGCGCCGATATTGTGCGCCAGGGCGTAGGTGGTGAAGGAGCACAGGGTAATAAAGCGCCAGGGGATTTTCTTGCCCAGATGGGCGACGGCGATGCGGTCGTACCAGGCCAGCGCCCAGTAGGCACCGAGCGTGGCGGCAGCGGCGAGCAACCAGTTCAGGTGGGAGATCGCTTCGAGGCTGCCCTTGATCTGGTCGAGGGAAATATTGCGTAGCTCGCGATAGAGCAGAAAGCCAGAGAACACCACGGCACCGAGTCCGATCAGCGTCCAGATCAGGTCGCTGCGCTTCAGTTTGGGTTTGGCTTCTACGACAGACACCGCAATTCCTCGCTCGCTAAGCCTCCAGGGTAATGGGGCCGCCTGCCTCTCTCGAGGCTACTGATCATCGGCCGGAGGCCGTTTGCCTGTGGCCGTTGACGGATCGTGCCCGCGCGGCGCGCTGCGCAGTATCTGCGAGCTGCCGCCGCTACTCAACTGGCAAACATCGCGGCACGCAGTTATTGCGTTGTGGTTAAACACTCCGGGGTCAGAACCAGGCCAGGGTCAGTGCGGCCAAAATGGCATAGCGGCTCGCTTTGGCCAGGGTGACGATAGTCAGGAATATCCACAGGCGCTCACGCATGACGCCCGCTACCAGCGTCAGCGGGTCGCCAATAACCGGCATCCAGCTGAGCATCAGCGACCAGCGGCCATAGCGCGCATACCAGCCCTGCGCCTGCTCCAGGCGCGCTGGGCTCACAGGAAACCAGCGCCGCTCGCGGTATTGCTCGATGGACCGCCCTAGCAACCAGTTGATCCAGGAGCCGAGCACGTTGCCCAGGGTGGCTATCAGCAACAAGGCCCAGACGGGGTGCTGGCCTGCCAGCAGCAAGGCGACCAGCAGCGCTTCGGACTGCAGCGGTAACAGCGTCGCCGCACCTAAGGCGGAGAGAAACAGCGCCGGATAGGCGGACAGGCTCAGCATGCCAGCAGCACACCGGTCGCCGGGCCGGCGCAGCTCAGGACTGCGGTTCCTGGCCGTTGTTGGCCATGATCTCTTCCAGGCTCAGGCCGGTCAGGCCGTGAATGGTTTTCCACAGGTAGTAGAAGATGGCCATGAGCATGATCATCGAGGGAATGGCGATCATCGGGTAGCTGAGCAGCGTCATGCGTCCCAACTCGTCGTTGAACGCCTCGGTGCCGGCTGGGCTGACCACGATCCACTTGGCCAGTACGTAGTTCATGAACGAGGAGAAGAAAAAGGTACCGCTGAGCCAGTAGGTCGCGCGCATCAGGCGCGTCTCGAAGTGCTCGACATGGCCGCCTTGCTCCAGGCGGTCATGGATCTTGTCGATATTGAGCACGGTCTTGTTGAACAGCAGGGTGCGAATCAACGGGTAGCGGGTGCGGGTTGAAACCAGTACGGCGATGCCGATCAGGCCGGGGATCAGCGCTTCCTTGACGGCCAGCCACTGGGTATCGAGCTTGAGCAGGCCAATACCGCCGGTCAGCGCGACGCTGATCAGGCCGAGCAGGGCGATGAAGTTGAATTTGCGGTATTTGATCAGCTCGAAGGCGCCCCAGGCCAGCGGGAACGCCAGGGCCAGAATCAGCGCACCATCGGCACCGAGACGGTGCTCGCCACTGAGCTTCATCAGGATGAACGAGGGGATCAGGATGCTGATGGCCAGATCGATCAGCGGGCGGGGTTTGTGCGTCGGGGTGCGGCTGTCAGTAGTGGCGGTCATGGTAGCTGGAGTCTGCGTAGGAAGCCCGATGATCGCCTGCCCGGCGCGCCAGAGCTAGTCCGACTGTCGTTTTTGCATGTGAAAAAGTATGAGTCGACAGCTTGCTGACAGGCGGCGCAGTGTGCCTGCTGCAAAGGAACCTGACGCAATGGCCTGCCGCCTCTGGCCTGCACCTGTTATGCGAGTCGTAGGGGCTGATGCCCAGGTTAAAGGCCGAGACTTGTGCGCCGCAGCAATCTTGGTGAGCGTGGGGCTGGCGTTTATGATTATCGCTTTGTTCGCCCGAACGCGTTGTAGGGCGGATCCCGGATGGTGGCGTACACGAGGAGGCAGGATGAACAGGCACCTGCAGCGCTGGTTGAGTGTCGTGCTGGTGGTGCTGTGTACGCCAGCAGCGGCTCAACTGCGTCTGCTCACCGAGGAAGCACCGCCGATGAGCTTTTCGCGTGATGGCGAGCCCAGTGGCTTTTCCGTCGAAGTAGTCAGAGCCTTGCTGGCGCGGACCGGTGATAGCGGGCAGATCGAAGTGATGCCATGGACACGCGCCTTCCATCTGGCTCAGCAGGAGGCCGATACGGCTCTGTTTTCCACCGTGCGTACGCCGGTGCGCGAGGATAAATTCCACTGGGTTGGCCCTATCGTGGTCGGTACCACCAGCTTTTATTCGTTGAAATCCCGCCGCCTGGTCATCGACACATTGCAGCAGGCCGCCGCCAGTGGGCCTCTGGCGCTACCTAAACAGTGGTACACCTACGAGGTCCTGAGCGCCAAGGGCTTCAGCAATCTTTATGGTGTGTCCAGTTCGAAGCAGATGATGATCATGCTCAGGCATGGTCGGGTCAACTTGATCGCCACCGAGGACTTGACCCTGGCCGGTGAGCTGGCTGCAGTGAATCTCAAACCGCAGGATGTTACGTCGCATCTACCGCTCATGCGCTCGGCCTACTACATCGCTTTTTCCCCTCAGACCTCGGTAGAGCGCGTGGTGCGCTGGCGGCGCGCCCTGCAGCAGATGCATGAGGATGGCAGCCTGGCGGCGATTCTCAAACGCTGGTTGCCGCATGCACCGGTGCCGCCTATGCCGCCATAGCGGCTCGCACGGCGACTGGTTACCCTGAGCGCGGGTCTCTCAGCGAGTTCAATCATGGCGCGTCGTTATCTCATGCTCGATCTGCGTAGCCGCGCGAGTCTGTTCGCTCACCTCGGGGCGATGGAGCAGGCGGGCGTCCCTGTGGAACGCGCGCTGGCCAGCCTGGCGCTCGGGGCACGCCATGAGCAAGCGGTCATACGTCTGCGCCAGATGGTGAGTAACGGCCGCGATCTGGCGAGTTCCGGCCAATTGAGTGGCGTCTTCACGCCACTGGAAAGTAGCCTGGTTCGTGCAGCTCAGGAGGCCGGTGCGCTGGCGCATACCTATCAGCAACTGGCGCAGCGTTACGCTGAGCAGGCAAGGCATGCGGCAGAACTGAGGTCGCGCCTGCTACTACCGGCAGGCGTTCTACTGCTGGCGCTGGTGGTCAAACCCTTGCCTGCCTGGGTGGCGGGCAGCCTGAGTGGTGCTGGTTACCTGGGCGCCGTGTTGTTGCCTGTGCTGTGGCTATCTGCGCTGTTATGGGGGGCGAGCACGCTGTTGCGCCGTTGCCGCCAGCGCCGCAGCGACGAGCCCGGCTGGTTAGATGATCTGTTGCTGGCCTTGCCGTTGTTCGGTGGCCTGCAGCGACGGGCGGATATGCGTAACTTTTGCGACAGCCTCGGGTTATTGCTGGAGGCGGGTATGCCGATACTCGATGCCTTGCCGCGTGCCTGCCATACCGTGGGCAATGCAAGGCTGCGGCGGGATTTCGCCATGCTGGCGCCGCGAATCACCGCTGGACAGTCGTTGGTTCGCGCTGTCGAGGGGTTGAGTTTTCCCGGCAAAGCCATGCTCATCGGTGTACTCAACACGGGCGAAGCGACCGGCCGGCCGGGTGACGCACTGCTGCGTCTTGCCCGCCTACAGGCCCAGCAACTGGCCTCACAGCAACAGTCGCTGGCGATCTGGCTGCCGCGTCTGTTCTATCTCATGGTCGCCGCCTGGATGGCATACGGCCTGCTGACGGGCGGTGGCTTCTTCCCGGCGCTGCCCGCGGAGCTGGCTGGCCGATAAATTGCTGGTTCTCGACCACGGCGCTCCGTCTGAAAGCTGGCAGCAAGTGCCTTGCGCTAGCATTCGTCACGTCTACGCCTTTATTAAAAAGAGAAAACGCGATTCAACCGACTTTGGAATACGCCCCATGCCCATCCTGCAACGTGCATCCCATCATGAGCTACGCCGCGCTTTTCGAGCGCTGCTGGCTTCCGAGCGCTGCTATCACACCGCTTCGGTCTTCGATCCCATGTCCGCCCGCATCGCTGCCGACCTCGATTTCGAGGTCGGTATCCTGGGTGGTTCCGTCGCCTCCTTACAGGTACTGGGCGCGCCGGACTTCGCCCTGATCACCCTCAGCGAATTCGTCGAGCAGGCCGCGCGCATTGGTCGTGTGGCGCGTCTGCCGGTGATTGCCGACGCTGATCACGGCTACGGCAATGCGCTCAACGTGATGCGCACCATAGTCGAACTGGAACGCGCCGGCGTTGCCGCGCTGACCATCGAGGACACCCTGCTGCCGGCCCAGTTCGGTCGCAAGTCCACCGACCTGATTTCCATCGAGGAGGGGGTTGGCAAGATCCTCGCTGCGCTGGAAGCGCGTATCGACCCGGAACTCTCGATCATCGCCCGTACCCACGCCGGGGTACTGGAGGTGGACGAAGTGATTCGCCGCACCCGCGCCTACGAGGCCGCCGGTGCCGATGGCATCTGCCTGGTCGGGGTCAGGGATTTCGCTCACCTGGAGCAGATCGCCGAAGGCCTCAAGGTGCCGCTGATGCTGGTCACCTATGGCAACCCGGCGCTGCGTGATAACCAGCGCCTGGCGCGTCTGGGCGTGCGCATCGTGGTCAATGGCCATGCGGCCTACTTCGCCGCGATCAAAGCCACCTACGACTGCCTGCGCGAGCAGCGCGGCGCCCAGCCGTGCGACCTCAATGCCACCGAACTGACGCACAAGTACACCATGCCCGAGGATTACATCGTCTGGGCCAAGGAGTTCATGGAAGTGCGCGAGTAACGATTCGCAGCGCTTGCACTTCGCACAGACCAGGCGCATATCTGTCCGGTGAGTGCGAGGAGGTCGAACATGGCTGGCGGTTGGGCAAGCGACGACGCGGTGCAGGAACAGATCGACAGCAGCATCGAGGACGCCGTCGCGCGTGCTCGCCGTCAACTGCCCAAGGGCGAAAGCCTTCGTCATTGCGAGGCGTGCGACGCGATGATCCCCGAAGCGCGGCGCCAGGCCATCCCCGGCGTGCGCCTGTGCGTGAAGTGTCAGGCCGAGCACGACCGGGAAGGCGCTGCCTGCACCGGCTACAACCGCCGCGGCAGCAAGGACAGCCAGTTGCGTTAGCTTTGCCGACGGCTCTTCCCGCAGGGCAACTCAGAACAGGAAATAGCGCTGCGCCATCGGCAGCACGTCGGCCGGTTCGCACCAGAGCAACTGGCCGTCGGCCTTGACCTGGTAGTTCTGCGGATCGACCTCGATGTTCGGCAGGTAGCCGTTGTGGATCAGGTCGGTCTTCTGCACTTCGCGGCAGCCTTTGACCACGCCGATTTTCTTCTGCAGGCCGAGCTGTTCGGGCACGCCCGCTTCGAACGCCGCCTGGCTGATGAAGGTGATGCTGGTGGCATGGCGGCTGCCGGCGTAGCTGGCGAACATCGGCCGGTAGTGCACCGGTTGCGGCGTCGGGATCGAGGCGTTGGCGTCGCCCATCAGGCTGGCGGCAATCGCACCACCCTTGAGGATCAGCGTTGGTTTGACGCCGAAGAAGGCCGGGCGCCAGAGCACCAGGTCGGCCCACTTGCCCACTTCGATGGAGCCCACTTCATGGCTGATGCCGTGGGTGATCGCCGGGTTGATGGTGTACTTGGCGATGTAGCGCTTGGCACGGAAGTTGTCGTTGCCGGGTGCATCTTCGGGCAGCGGACCACGCTGCTGCTTCATCTTGTCGGCGGTCTGCCAGGTGCGGGTGATCACCTCGCCAACGCGGCCCATGGCCTGACTGTCGGAGCTGATCATGGAAAAGGCGCCGAGGTCGTGGAGGATGTCCTCGGCGGCGATGGTTTCGCGGCGAATACGCGATTCTGCGAAGGCCACGTCCTCGGCGATGCTCGGGTCGAGGTGGTGGCAGACCATGAGCATGTCCAGGTGCTCGTCGATGGTGTTCTTGGTGAAGGGCCGGGTCGGGTTGGTCGAGGACGGCAGCACGTTGGGGAAGCCGCAGGCCTTGATGATGTCCGGGGCGTGGCCGCCGCCGGCACCCTCGGTGTGATAGGTGTGGATGGTGCGGCCCTTGAACGCGCCGAGGGTGGTTTCGACGAAGCCGGACTCGTTCAGCGTGTCGGTGTGGATCGCCACCTGCACGTCGTATTCATCGGCCACACTCAGGCAGTTGTCGATGGCCGCCGGGGTGGTGCCCCAGTCTTCGTGCAGCTTGAGGCCGATGGCGCCGGCCTTGACCTGCTCGATCAGCGGTTCCGGCAGCGAGGCGTTGCCCTTGCCGGTGAAGCCCAGGTTCATCGGGAAGGCATCGGCGGCCTGGAGCATGCGCGCCATGTGCCACGGGCCGGAGGTGCAGGTGGTGGCGTTGGTGCCGGTGGCAGGTCCCGTGCCGCCACCGATCATGGTGGTGACGCCGCTCATCAGCGCCTCTTCGATCTGCTGCGGGCAGATGAAGTGGATGTGGGTGTCGATGCCACCAGCGGTGAGGATCATGCCTTCACCGGCGATCACCTCGGTGCCGGCGCCGATGGCGATGGTCACGTCCGGCTGGATATCCGGGTTGCCGGCCTTGCCGATGGCTTTGATGCGCCCGTCCTTGAGGCCGACGTCGGCCTTGACGATGCCCCAGTGATCGATGATCAGGGCGTTGGTGATCAGGGTGTCGACCACATCGGCGGCGCACAACTGGCCCTGGCCCATGCCGTCGCGGATCACCTTGCCGCCGCCGAATTTCACTTCTTCGCCGTAGGTGGTGAAGTCCTTCTCGACTTCGATCCACAGGTCGGTGTCGGCCAGGCGCACCTTATCGCCGACGGTGGGGCCGAACATGTCGGCGTAGGCTTGGCGGGAAATCTTCATCGGCACTTCCTGTATTCGTTTGATCGTGCCCACGCTCTGCGTGGGCATGCAGTTGGCGACACTCTGCGTCGCAGGGACGCGGAGCGTCCCGCTATGGGTTCCCACGCAGAGCGTGGGAACCATCAGTACACGTCACTTCAATCCAGGTCGCCCATCACCCGGCCGGCGAAGCCGAATACCCGACGGGCGCCGGCCAGATCGACCAGTTCCACGTCACGGCTCTGCCCCGGCTCGAAGCGCACCGCAGTGCCAGCCGGGATATTCAGGCGCATACCGCGACTACTGGCGCGGTCGAACAGCAGGGCGTCATTGGTCTCGAAAAAGTGGTAGTGCGAGCCGACCTGAATCGGCCGGTCGCCGCTGTTGGCCACGGACAGGGTCAGGGTGCGGCGACCGGCATTGAGCTCGATCTCGCCGTCGGCAATCTGGTATTGGCCGGGAATCATGGGGTGCTCACTCCAGAATCAGTTGCATGAAAGTCAGATCCAGCCAGCGGCCGAACTTGCGGCCGACCTGGGGCATCTGTCCGCTGGTGACGAAGCCGAGGCGCTGGTGCAGGCGGATCGAGGCGGCATTTTCCGACTCGATGGCGGCGACCATGACGTGCAGGTTGGCGGCGCGGGCGCGCTCGATCAGCGCCTGCATCAGCGCCGGGCCAAGGCCCATGCCGCGCTGGTCGGTGCGCACGTAGACCGAGTGCTCGACGGTCTGGCGGAAACCTTCGATGGTGCGCCAGGTGCCGTAGCTGGCGTAGCCGATCACCTCGCTGGCGTCGTCATGGGCGACCAGTACGGGAAAGCCCGCTGCCGTGCGCTCGGTCAGCCAGGCGCGGCGGTTGGCGAGATCCACCAGGGTCTCGTTCCAGATCGCCGTGGTGTGTTGCACCGCGTCGTTGTAGATGGCCAGGATGCCCGGCAGATCAGCTTCGCTCGCATCAACGATCGAATAGCTCATGGTTTAAGCGATCGGCTGATGGACGGTCACCAGCTTGGTGCCGTCAGGAAAGGTGGCTTCGATCTGGATCTCCGGGATCATTTCCGGCACACCTTCCATGACCTGATCACGGCTCAGCAGGGTGGTGCCGAAGTGCATCAGCTCGGCGACGGTCTGGCCGTCGCGTGCGCCTTCGAGCAGCGCGGCGGAGATGTAGGCCATGGCTTCCGGGTAATTCAGTTTCACCCCGCGCGCCAGACGGCGCTCGGCCACCAGGCCGGCAGTGAAGATCAGCAGCTTGTCTTTTTCGCGTGGACTCAGATCCATCGTGTCACTCCAAAAGGGCGTTGCCTGGCATCGCCTGAATACGTCGTGTTGATAGGGCGTATGTCGCTTTTTACATCCGCCGTCATGTGCTCCAGATACGCGGTGACACCGCTTCGCGGCCCAGCATGGCAGGACGCAGCAGGCGCCAGAGTGCGATCAGCCAGGCACGCGCCTTGAGTGCCTCGCTGGCCAGGCAGCGAGCGACCAGCAGACCCGACAGTTGGCTGAGATCACCGCGCACGCCATCGATGTTCAATTCACGGCAGCGCTCCAGCAGATCGTTGTCCACTTCACTGCTGGCCAGCAGGGTGGCAAACACCGGCTGGCCGCCGAGGCCGATGGGCGAGTCGAGCAGGCCGTCACCGCCGCTTACGCGCTGGCGCTCGTGCCAGAGCAGCTTGCCGTCACGGCAGATGTCCAGCGCGGCCTGGAAGTGGCCGCTGGCAAAACGCTCGTCGGCAGCGGGGCGGCCGAGGGCGACGATGTCCCAGTAGAGCAGGCGTGCATCGCCGTGCAGCTCGATCTGCGTGTGCAGTTCGGCCTGGGCTCCGGCGTAGATGATGGTTTCCTGCGGCAGCCATTCCAGGGTGGCACCAGCCTCGACGCGCAGGCGCAGATCCTGTCGGGCGACACCGGCGGCACGGTACCACTTGGCCGCGCCGGGGCTGGTGAGCTGCACCCAGCTACCCTCACCGGCATGGACCGAGATGTCCAGCGTGTCACCGCCAGCGATGCCGCCAGGCGGATGCACGATGATGTGCTGGCAGACTTCCGGCCCTTCGGCATACAGGTGTTTCTGCACTCTAAGTGGGCCGACATGGCGTCGCTGCACTGGTGTGGTGCGCTCACCATGGCGTGCGTAGGCCAACTCCAGCTCGGCGGGCCAGCTTGGCGTGAACAGGGCAGCAGGCAGATTCATCAGCGGGCAGGATTCCACGGGATAGTTGACCGAGTGAGCAAGCAAGAGGCGTGCCTCGAACCAAATCGGTGCGTATGCGCAGGTCGCCATTGCCATTCACGCATATGCACGGAGTTGTGGCGGCTAATCGGTTCGCCGCCCGGCCCCTCCCGCAAGGCGGATCAGGACGTAGGGTGGATGACGTTTTTTTCATCCACCCTTGCACCGCAGAGTGGTGGCCGGATGAAGCGTCGTCCACCCTGCGAGGCTGGTCAGATCGCCACCAACCCGCGCACGCCTTCGGCTTCCATGTTCTCGCCACGGCCCTGCTGGACAATCTCGCCACGGCTCATCACCAGGTACTGGTCGGCCAGTTCGGCGGCGAAGTCGTAGAACTGCTCCACCAGCAGGATGGCCATGTCGCCACGGGCGGCGAGCTGCTTGATCACCGCGCCGATCTCCTTGATCACCGAGGGTTGGATACCTTCGGTGGGCTCGTCGAGGATCAGCAGGCGCGGCTGGCTGGCCAGCGCGCGGCCGATGGCCAGCTGTTGCTGCTGGCCGCCGGAGAGGTCGCCGCCACGGCGATGTTTCATCTCACGCAGCACCGGGAACAGCTCATAGATGAATTCCGGCACGGCCTTGGCCTGGCTGCCGGGAAAGCGCGACAGGCCCATCAGCAGGTTCTCTTCCACGGTCAGGCGGCCGAAGATCTCGCGGCCCTGTGGCACGTAGGCGATACCGGCGTGTACGCGCTGGTGCGGTTTGAAAGCGGTGATGGGTTTGCCTTCCCATTGCACGCTACCGTCCTTGGCCGGGATCAGACCCATCAGGCATTTGAGCAAGGTGGTCTTGCCCACGCCGTTGCGGCCAAGCAGGCAGGTGACTTCGCCGACCTTCACGTCGAACGACAGGCCACGAAGGATGTGGCTGCCGCCGTAATACTGGTGGAGTTGTTGGACTTGCAGCATGGCGTACCTCTCGTGCCCACGCTCTGCGTGGACATGTAGCTGACGACGCTCCGCGTCGCTGGAACGCAGAGCGTTTCGGGAGGGGTTCCCGCGCGGGCGCAATGCCGCCTCGCAGTGGAAACCATCAATTTTCTTCGCGGCTGAAGCCGCTCCTACAGGCGTGATGGATGTATCGTAGGAGCGGCTTCAGCCGCGAATCAGAGAGCGATGGCTCAGCGCCCCAGATAAACCTCGATCACCCGCTCATCGTTCTGTACCTGCTCCAGCGAGCCTTCGGCCAGCACGCTGCCCTGGTGCAGCACGGTGACGTGGTCGGCGATGGAGCCGACGAAGCCCATGTCGTGCTCCACCACCATCAGTGAGTGCTTGCGTGCCAGCGACTTGAACAGTTCGGCGGTGAACTCGGTCTCGGCATCGGTCATGCCTGCTACCGGTTCGTCGAGCAGCAGCAGGTGCGGCTCCTGCATCAGCAGCATGCCGATCTCGAGGAACTGCTTCTGACCATGGGAGAGCAGACCCGCCGGGCGGTTGCGCGAGGCTTCCAGGCGAATGGTGGTCAGCACGTCCTCGATGCGATCTTTCTGCTCGCCACTGAGTCTGGCGCGCAGGCTGGCCCATACCGACTTGTTGGTCTTCTGCGCCAGCTCCAGGTTTTCGAACACCGTCAGCGCTTCGAACACCGTGGGCTTCTGGAACTTGCGGCCGATGCCGGCCTGGGCGATCTGTACTTCGCTCATGGTGGTGAGGTCGTACTGCTCGCCGAAGTAGGCCACGCCGTTGTCGGGGCGGGTCTTGCCGGTGATCACGTCCATCATGGTGGTCTTGCCGGCGCCGTTGGGGCCGATGATGCAGCGCAGCTCACCGACGCCGATGTACAGCGTCAGGTTGGTCAGCGCCTTGAAGCCGTCGAAGCTGACGTTGATATCTTCCAGCGTGAGGATGGTGCCATGGCGGACGTTGACGCCTTTGCCGACGTTCTTGCCGGTGTCCAACGCCAGGCCGGTGGGGTCGAAAGCGGCTTCGAGCATGGTTTCAGGTACCGGAGTGGCTTTCATTGATCCTTCTCCTTGCGCAGCAGGCCAACCACGCCGCGTGGCAGGAACAGGGTGACGACGATGAATAGCGCACCGAGGGCGAACAGCCAGTATTCCGGGAAGGCCACGGTGAACCAGCTCTTCATGCCGTTGACCAGGCCAGCGCCGAGCAGCGGGCCGATCAGCGTGCCGCGACCACCGAGGGCGACCCACACGGCAGCTTCGATCGATTGCGTCGGCGCCATCTCGCTGGGGTTGATGATGCCCACCTGCGGCACGTACAGCGCGCCGGCCAGGCCGCACAGCACCGCGCTCAGCACCCAGATGAACAGCTTGTAACCGCGTGGGTCGTAGCCGCAGAACATCAGGCGGTTCTCGGCGTCACGCAGGGCCGTGAGCACGCGGCCAAACTTGCTGCGTGCCAGGCGAAAGCCTAGGTACAGGCTGCCCACCAGCAACACCACGGTGGCGAAGAACAGCATTGCGCGAGTGCTCTGCGCGGTGATGTCGAAGCCGAGGATGCGGGTGAAGCCGGTAAAGCCGTTGTTGCCGCCGAAGCCGGTTTCGTTGCGGAAGAACAGGAGCATGCCGGCGAAGGTCAGCGCCTGGGTCATGATCGAGAAGTACACGCCCTTGATCCGCGAGCGGAAGGCGAAGAAGCCGAACACCAG
>CAZIZA010000026.1:0-21923 GCA_964543555.1 uncultured Pseudomonas sp. | reverse complement strand
CCCTTGAGCTGGAATACGGGGTCTTGGGCGAGGAGGTCGGCTTGGCTCATGGTGGGGCGATGGGCCTTGTGGCGAGTCGAAAGATGCCCGGACTTATAACGAGATAGCCCGCATGCCGCAAGCGGCGTGCGTCCGTGAGGACGGTGTGAGGCCCACAACCTGGCCGTGTGTATCACTCGCGTTGAAGTCGTGAACCTCTCATGTGCTATGCATGTCACCAAGCTGACCGGACAAACTGCGTTAGAATGCGCGGCTTTGTATGTGATCGGAAACGTCTCATGGATCGCCCCCGCTTTCGCGCCTATTTTCTTCATCCGCGCTTTTGGCCGCTGTGGCTGGGCTTGTGCTTGCTGTGGCTGGTTGTGCAGTTGCCCTATGGTCTGCAACTGAAGCTGGGGCGGGCGCTGGGCTGGTTGATGTACCGCACGGCAAGCTCGCGTCGGCAGATCGCAGCGCGCAACCTGGAACTGTGTTTCCCCGACAAGAGCGCTGCCGAGCGCGAGCGCTTGCTCAGGGAGAACTTCGCCTCCACCGGTATCGCCTTCTTCGAGATGGCCATGAGCTGGTGGTGGCCCAGGGCGCGCCTGGCCCGTCTGGCGCATGTCGAAGGCCTCGAACACCTGCAGCAGGCACAAGCCGAGGGGCAGGGGGTGATCCTCATGGCGGTGCACTTCACCACCCTGGAGATCGGCGCGGCGCTGCTCGGTCAGTTGCACACCATCGATGGCATGTACCGCGAGCACGACAACCCGCTGTTCGACCTCATCCAGCGTCGTGGCCGCGAGCGCCACAACCGTGATGCCACCGCCATCGAGCGTGAGGATATTCGGGCGATGCTCAAGGTGCTGCGTGCCGGTCGTGCCATCTGGTATGCGCCGGATCAGGATTACGGTCGCAAGCAGAGCATTTTCGTGCCGTTGTTCGGCATCCAGGCGGCGACGGTGACCGCCACCACCAAGTTCGCTCGCCTGGGCAAGGCGCGTGTGGTGCCGTTCACCCAGCAGCGTCTGGCTGATGGCAGCGGTTACCGCCTGGTGATCCATCCGGCGCTCGAAGGTTTTCCGGGGGAGAGCGAAGAGGCCGATTGCCTGCGGGTCAATCAGTGGATCGAGCAGGTGGTCAGTGCCTGTCCGGAGCAGTACCTGTGGGCGCATCGGCGCTTCAAGACGCGTCCCGAGGGCGAAGCGAAGCTGTACGGAAAGCGCACGTAGCCCATCTATACTGCAGCGAAAAACAGGATCGCCCGATGACCGTGATTGCCCGCCCCGATGCGCCCGTTACCGGGTTGATCCTCTCTGGTGGCGGGGCACGGGCGGCCTATCAGGTGGGCGTACTGTCGGCTATTGCCGACCTGCTGCCGGACGCCTCGCACAACCCGTTTCCGGTGATCGTCGGCACCTCGGCCGGGGCGATCAATGCCGTCAGCCTGGCCTGTGGCGCGTTGCAGTTCGGCGAGGCGGTAAGGCGCCTGACCTCGGTCTGGCAGGGCTTTCATACCCATATGGTGTATCGCAGCGACTGGCCAGGCGTGTTGCGTCAGGCGGCACGCTTCGTTGGCAACAGCTTGCTCGGTTTGGGTCGGGATGTGCCGGTGGCCTTGCTCGACAGTTCACCATTGCGTGAGCTGCTGCAGCGCGAGCTGGATTTCTCCGGTATCGCGGCGGCGGTGCGTCATCGCCAGCTGCGCGCTGTGGCGGTGACGGCCTTTGGCTATGAAAGCGGCCAGGCCATGACCTTTTATCAGGGCCGCGCCACCATCGATCCCTGGTTTCGTCACCGCCGTGTCGGCGTGCCGACCCGTCTGCAGCTCGAACACTTGTTGGCCAGTGCATCGATCCCGCTGATCTTTCCGCCAGTGAAGATCAACCGTGAATATTTTGGTGATGGTGCAGTGCGCCAGGCCGCGCCGATCAGCCCGGCGTTGCATCTGGGTGCCAGCCGTGTGCTGGTGATTGGCGTCAGTGGCAATACGCATAGCAATGCGGCGACTCCTGTGCCCGTCACCCCGGCCAATCGACCGCCGAGTCTGGCGCAGATTGGTGGGCACATGCTCAACAGTACGTTCATCGACAACCTGGAAACCGATATCGAACTGCTCGAACGGCTCAATCAGATGAGCGCGCTGGTGCCACCTGAGCGGCGCCCGCGTGGCCTTGGATTGAATCCGGTGGATGTACTGGTGATCGCCCCGAGCCAGCCGCTGGATCAGATCGCTGCACGCCATCAGCGTGAACTGCCCAAGGCCCTGCGTCTGTTCCTGCGAGGCCCGGGGGCGACCAAAGCGGGCGGTGCGGGTGTGCTCAGTTATCTGTTGTTCGAGCCAGGCTACTGCAGCGAGTTGATCGAGTTGGGTTATCAGGATGCGATGACGCGCAAGGCCGACCTGTGTCGGTTTCTTGGTGTGGCCGAGGTCATGCAGCCCGTCTCAACCCTGGTGCCTGAGATTCGGTAGGCGCTTGTGCGCTTGTACGTCGCAGTAGGAGACGCGCATCGCAGCCTCGCCAGGCCGGCAGTCACTTCAGGCCAGTACACCATCACGGAAGTCACGCAGCGCCTGCTCGATTTCCTCGCGGCTGTTCATCACGAAGGGGCCGTACTGGACGATGGGCTCGTTCAGCGGTGTGCCCGCGATCAGCAAGACCCGCGCGCCATGGCGGCTGGCCAGGTGCAGTTCCCCCGCGTCGGATAGCCGCACCAAGCGTCCGGCGCTGACCGGTTGTGCACTGCCCCCGGACAGTTCGAGCAGGCCTTGATAAACGTACAGCATGACCCGCTGGCCATCGGCCAGGCGTGGTGAAACCTGGCTGCCGGCCGGCAGGATCAGGTCGAACAACTGCGGCTGGGTGTGTGGACGCTGGACGGCGCCGGCCTGACGCATCTCGCCGTCATCGAATTCACCAGCGATCACCACCACCTCGACGCCGGATGCCGTGCGTATACGTGGGATATCCGTGGCTGGAATGTCGCGGTAGCCCGCTTCACCCAGCTTGTCCTTGGCCGGCAGGTTGAGCCACAGCTGGAAGCCGCGCATGGCGCCGGACTCCTGCTCGGGCATCTCGCTGTGAATAATGCCGCGTGCAGCAGTCATCCATTGCACGCCACCGCTGCCGAGCAGGCCGACGTTGCCCAGATGGTCTTCATGGCGCATGCGTCCTTCGAGCATGTAGGTGATGGTCTCGAAGCCGCGATGCGGGTGCGGCGGGAAGCCGGCGATGTAATCGTCAGGGTTGTCGGTGGAAAATTCGTCGAGCATCAGGAACGGGTCGAAGCGCTCCAGGCCTGGCCCGCCGATCACGCGGTTGAGGCGAACACCGGCGCCGTCGGAGGCGGGTTGGCCAGGCTGGATGCTGATAACACGGCGTGGTGAGGTCATGGCGCGATCCTTGAAGGAGAGGAATGACGCCATGCTAGTCGCATTAAATCGATATTTGGGTGGAAAATTTACCGGAAATGCATCGATAAAGTCGATGCATTGCCGGGGCTCAGTCGGCGATCTTCAGCTTGCGCGACTCATGGTAGAAATAGCGCAGCTTCTCGTACTCGAACGGCGAGTTGAGCTGGCCATAGCGGAAGCTGGTGTTGGCGCGGGTGTCGACGATGCGTAGCGCCGTGATACCCGGGTTGTTTGCGCTGGCGTCCGCCACATCAAGGTAGTTGACGGCATTCTCCAGGCTGTAGTCCGCCACCAGGCCGCCGGTATCGCGCAGGTTCGATGGCCCTAGCAGCGGTAGCATCAGATAAGGTCCGGCAGGCACGCCGTAGTACCCCAGGGTCTGGCCGAAATCTTCGCTTGTGCGAGGCAGACCCATCCTGGTCGCCGGGTCCCAGATGCCGCCGACACCGAGGATGGTATTGAACAGCAACCGTGCTGTGCTGTTCATCGCCCGCTGCCCCTTGAGTTGCAGCAGGCTGTTGGCCAGCGTTGGAATCTCGCCGAGGTTGTTGAAAAAGTTGTGCACGCCGGTCTGCACCAGGTTCGGTGTGACATAGCGGTAGCCGTCGACCACGGGCAGGAACACCCATTGATCGAAACGGTAGTTGAAGTGGTAGACGCGGCGGTTCCATGACTCCAGCGGGTCATAAACGCGCAGGGCGTCACTGGAGGCGCGCTCGAACTCTTGCTGATCCAGCCCGGGGTTGAACTGCAGGCGCTGCAGCGGGTTGGTGAAGCCGTCAGGGTCGATCTGGCTGTCGGCCAGGGTCTGCCCGCTGCCCAGCAGCAGAGCGATGATCAGAGTGCTGTGCTTAACCACGGAAGAACTCCAGCATGGCGTCGGCATTGACGCGATAGTTGAGGTTGCCGCAGTGCCCGCCACGCGGATAGAGGGTCAGGCGGTCGCCAAACGCGCGGCGCAGGAAGCCGATATCGCCCTGGCCGAGAATCAGGTCATCGGCGTTGTGCATCACGGCGATCTTGTCGCTGCCCTTCAGGTAGTCTTCAAGCGCATACAGGCTGGTCTTGTCGATCAATTGAGTGAGGCTGCCGCCGTCATAGCGGGCACGCCACATTGGCATCAGCTGTTCGGCGATGTAGCAGTCGAAGTCACAGCGCAGTGCCAACTGAAAGAACGGTGTGAGACTGGTGCTTTCGGTGATGCGGTAGTCGCGCGGTGTGATCAGACCACGTCGGTTGAGCAGGTCCGAGGTAAAAACGATATCGGCCGACGAAAAACGGAACGAGGTGCCGATGAGCATGGCCAATTGTTCGTCGGAGAGCTTTTCCCTGGACTGTTGGAAGTCATACAGCATGGCTTCGTTGATATCCAGGTAGCCCTTGTCGTTGAAGTAACGCGTCAGCTTGCCCAGTACCAGATCATAGAAGTTGGTGCTGTTGTCGATGCCCTGCACCCTGGTCTGCACCAGTTTGTCCAGGTTGCTGATGGAGGTGTAGAGGTTGACGGGCGGGTTGAGCAGCAGCACGCGCTTGAAATCGAAAGCGCGGCGGGTTTCGTCCAGCTGGCTGACGAAGGCGGCATGCAGCGCCCCCAGGCTGTAGCCGGTGAGCATGAATTCGCTGACGTCGAGCTTTGGATGCTGGGCGCGTACCGCCTGCATGACACGATAGAGGTCGTCGGCATCTTCCGGGCTATAGCCAGGCGTGGCAGAACGCGAAGCGGCAGCCATGAAGTCGTAACTGGTCGGCGAAGACAATTGCACGACATGAAAGCCGGCGCCGTAGAACAGTTTTTTCAGGTACTCGTTGGTGCCGCTGGCGTAGTGCGAACCGGTGCCCGCGATGATGAAGATCAGCGGCGCCCGGCCTTTCTGCTCGGCGAGCCGGTAGCGTAGTTTGGTGACTGGCCAGAAGTTGTCCAGCAGCTCGAATTGGCGGTCGGGGCGCAGGCGCACGGAGTAGTCACGCTGCCGGATGTCGGCATCGGCCGGCAACTCCGGGCGCAGTTCGGGCGGAGTGGTGGCGATGGTGGCCTCGAACGGGTTGGCCAGCGGGTAGCCATAACTGTCGGCATCCACATCGGCACCTAGCGACGAGGCACAAAAAACCATACCACCGAGCAGGGTGGCAATTCGGGCAAGGCTGAGCATGTGCTGAGTCCCTTTGAATAAGAGAACGTCTGGATTTAACCGCTGGCGTATGACAGCAGTAAGTGGGGCAAAGTGCCAGACCATCCTGTCTTATCGCAGGGAAGCTTACTTGTCGCAAGGCAGGCGTATGGATCAAGCCTGGTGGTGCAGCCAGGCATGTTTGGGGCGCTGCACTGTTGACATGCGTTTACGCTCGAGACGCTGCCAGATTTTCTCGTGGAAGTAGAAACCCACCGAGTTGCAAAGCGGTTCGATAGCGGCCACCAGACCACTGGCGGCGACGCTGCCAGTCAGGGCATAGGTAACACCGAAGGCAATACAGAAGTGCATGATGGTGAAGGTCAGAGTCTTGAGCATGATGCACCTCGTTGAGAATCATTTCATACCGTGTGTAAGGCTAGCCTTGTCATGTAGCGTCGTGAAATGTGGCGTTTGTATGGCTTCAATAGCTTTGGTCGATTGGTTGTATTTTTTTTGAAGCTTATTTCTATTGATCTTGCGGCAGGCTGGTTGCGCTAGGCTTGCGCTCTATTTCGATGGAGTCTGGCGATGCAGATCAGGGATATTGCCTTTGCTGTGACGGAGTGGGCTGTGATACCCGCAACCGAACATCCGGGTGAGCGTGGCATGGCACGTTGGCGTACTGGCCAGTTCGGTGCGCTGCGTGTGCGCATGGTCGAGTATTCGCCGGGGTATCTGGCCGATCACTGGTGCCACAAAGGGCATGTGTTGTTATGCCTGGAGGGTGAGCTGAGCACCGAGCTCGAGGATGGGCGGGTGTTCGTGCTCAAGCCCGGGATGAGTTATCAGGTGGCAGATGGCGCTGAGGCACATCGCTCTTCGACAGTTTCTGGCGCACGCCTGTTCGTGGTGGCTTGACGGCGATGGCGTGGCGTTTGGCTGCCGATGCGCTGGTGTTGATTCACCTCGGCTTCATTCTGTTCGTCATGCTCGGCGGCCTGTTGCTGCTGTGCTGGCCCAGGCTGATCTGGCTGCATCTGCCGGCGGTCACCTGGGGCGTGATCGTGGAGTGTCTGCACTTGGGATGCCCGCTGACGCCCTGGGAAAATCAGTTGCGCCGCTTGGCGGGGCAGTCCGGTTATGAGGGCGGTTTCATCGAGCATTATCTGATACCGCTGATCTATCCAGCCGAGCTCACACCGGCTATTCAGCTGTGGCTGGGGAGCATCGTCGTGCTGGTCAACGCTGCCGTATATGCCTGGCTGTTCTGGTACCGCCGCAAGAAAACGTAATTGCGATTTGCCCTGCTATTCATAAGTCTGATGAAGGCATGGCAGCTTTATCGCCTTCGCTACACTGGCAGCCATCGCAACCAAACATTGAAGGCAGGGCTGCTATGCAAAACCGCATGATGATTACTGGCGCAGGCTCCGGCCTGGGGCGTGAAATGGCCCTGCGTTGGGCGCGTGAGGGCTGGCGCCTGGCGTTGGCGGATGTCAACGAGGCTGGCCTGGCGGAAACCCTCAAGTTGGTGCGTGAGGCCGGTGGTGATGGTTTCACTCGCCGTTGCGACGTGCGTGACTACAGTCAGCTGACCGCTCTGGCGCAAGCTTGCGAAGAACAGTTCGGCGGTATCGATGTGATCGTCAACAACGCCGGTGTGGCTTCTGGTGGGTTCTTCAGCGAGCTGTCGCTGGAGGATTGGGACTGGCAGATCGCAATCAACCTGATGGGCGTGGTCAAGGGCTGTAAGGCGTTTTTGCCGCTGCTGGAGAAGAGCAAGGGCAAGATCGTCAATATCGCCTCCATGGCCGCACTGATGCAGGGTCCGGGCATGAGCAATTACAACGTGGCCAAGGCCGGTGTGGTGGCGCTGTCTGAAAGCCTGCTGGCAGAGTTGCGCCAACTGGAGGTCGGTGTGCACGTGGTTTGTCCGTCCTTCTTCCAGACCAACCTGCTGGACTCTTTCCGTGGTCCGACCCCGGCGATGAAGGCTCAGGTCGGCAAGCTGCTGGAAAGCTCACCGATCACTGCTGCGGATATCGCCGATTACATCCACGATGAAATGGCCAAGGGCAGTTTCATGATCCTGCCACATGAAATGGGACGCATGGCCTGGGCACTGAAACAGAAGAATCCACAAGCGCTGTACGACGAGATGGCCAGCATGGCTGAAAAAATGCGTGGCAAGGCCCGGCCTGCCAGCTGACCGCAGGGTCAGCTATTTGCTCCTGCAGGCTTGCCTGTCGCAGCTTGCAGGGGTAGGGTGGCGGCCCCGGCCTGCCTGCCGTTATGACCTCGGATAACTCGTGAAACCAGTCCCTCGGGCCCTTTTGCTGGTGGCCCTGGTGCTGGCGGCGATCAATTTACGCCCCGGCATCACCTCCCTTGCGCCGTTGATCGAGCGCATCGCCATGGAGCTGTCGCTGAGCCGCAGCTTTATCAGCCTGACCACCGCCTTGCCCGTTCTGTGCATGGGCTTGCTGGCGCCCATGGCGCCACGTCTGGCCGTGCGCTGGGGGCTGGAGCGCACCATCGTGCTGTGTCTCGGGGTGATCGGTCTGGCGTTGCTGTCGCGGCTTGCCGCACATCAGAGTGTGGTGCTTATCGGCAGTGCCATCGCCCTCGGTGCCGCCATCGCAGTGGCCGGGCCGTTGCTCTCGGGCTTCATCAAGCGTCATTTCGCCAGTCAGATGGGGCGTGTGGTTGGCTGGTATTCACTGGGTATGGCCATCGGTGGCGCTGGTGGTGCGGTGCTCACCGCGCCGGCCACTGCGCTGTTCGGTGATGCCTGGCATCTGGGCCTGGCGGTATGGGCCACGCCGGCGTTGCTGGGAGTGATGCTCTGGCTGTGGTTGCCCAATCATGCGGGAGCTGCAGAAGGTCAGGAGAGCGCCGGTTTGCCCTGGCGGCAGCCGCGTGCCTGGTTGATCAGTTGCTTCTTCGCGATTCAGGCTGGTTTGTTCTATGCCATCGCCACCTGGGTCGTGGCGCGCTACCACGAAGCCGGGCTGAGCATGTTACGCAGCAACTCGCTGCTCAGCCTGGCCATGCTCATGGGCTTGCCCAGTTCATTCCTGCTGCCCTGGCTTGCCCAGCGTTTTAACGCCCGCTACCCGCTGCTGCTGGCGTGCGGGCTAGTCACCTGCAGTTGCCTGGCGATGGTCACCTTTATGCCGCGTTTCGTGCCCGAGTTGTGGGCGGTGGTCATGGGCTTTTCGATGGGCGGCTCCTTCGCCCTTTCACTCGTGCTGCCATTGTACGAAGCCGGTTCACCACTGGCTGTCAGTCGCTGGACGGCGATGATGCTGTTCACCGGTTACAGCCTTGGCAGCCTGACGCCCATCCTTACCGGGCTGGCCCGCGACTTGTCAGGCAGTTACCGCCTGCCGTTCGCCGTGCTCACCGGGCTGGCCCTGGTGATGACCCTGGTGGCCTGGTCGCTGGGGCGCAATCGCCGGCAGTGCAATTGAGGAATTGGCAGCAGTTCCTTTCTTGCTCAGGCGTGCTGTGTTAGAAGGCGTTCTGCTTTTTCAGGAGTGCCGGTGTGGAGTCCGAATCCATCGTCTATGGCTGCATCCGCGACTGGCCCTCGGATGACCCCGAGTTGCGTCGTCTGCGCCGTGAAACCAATCATGCCGTGTTGGCTGAATTACCCGCCGGTGATTTGTGGCCCTTTCTCGGGCGCGAGATGTTTTCCTTCTGCGACGAGCCCGGTGCAGGTCTGTACCAGACCCAGGTGATCCACTTCGGCGCCAGCTATGGCGCGATCGAATACGAATGGAACCTGTGGATCGAAGCGTTCGAAGCGCTACTCAAGCGCCTGTACTGGACCAGCGCCGTGGTGCACCTGGACACCGAACTGGGTGGCTTGCACACCTTCCGCTGGGAGTCCGACAACGGTTTTCACAGCCCTCAGGAAGGTGGGTTGCGCGTGCGTTGTGCGTGGGAGCGAGAAGGCGGTTTGCGCGGATGATCAATTACCTGTGGTTTCTCCTGGCAGCGTTATTCGAGATTGCCGGCTGCTATGCCTTCTGGATGTGGCTGCGGCTCGATCGCAGTGCCTGGTGGATTGTCCCGGGACTGTTCAGCCTGGCCCTGTTCGCCCTGATTCTGACGCGCGTCGAGGCGGCTTTCGCTGGTCGTGCCTATGCCGCCTATGGGGGTGTGTATGTCGTCGCATCGTTGCTGTGGTTGGCACTGATGGAAAAGACCCGGCCCATCTTCAGCGATTGGCTGGGGGCGGCACTGTGCCTGGCGGGTGCCACCCTCATTCTGATGGGGCCGCGCGTGCCTCCCGCCTGATCTGCTTATAAGCAGGCGGTGTAAAAAGTTCCGTTGTCATCAAATATTTATATATCGGCAACTGCGCTGAAATAACCCCTCGCCAAGATTCCCCCCAGCACGAGCGAGCTTATCGCTCGGGTGTTTTCAACACTAAAAGTCCAACAGGGGAATTTCTCGATGATCCGTAAGCACTTCGCCGGTTTCGTAGCCAGCGCCCTGGCTCTGGCCGTTTCCGCCCAGGCTTTCGCCGGTACCGTCACCACTGACGGCGCCGATATCGTGATCAAGACCAAAGGTGGTTTTGAAGCCTCCACCACCGACAAACAGTTCGGTTTCAAGATTGGTGGTCGTCTGCAAGCTGACTTCGATCAGTTCGACGGCATCTACACCCGTAACGGCAACACCGCCAACGAAGCCTATTTCCGTCGCGCCATCCTGGAAATTTCCGGTGTTGCCTACACCGACTGGAAATATGCCTTTAACGTCGACTTCGGCGAGAGCGGCGGCAGCAAGTGGGACGAAGCCTCGATCACCTACACCGGTTTCAAGCCGGTCAACGTGAAGATCGGCCGCTTCGATCCTGACTTCGGTCTCGAAAAAGCCACCAGCTCCAAGTGGATCACCGCTATCGAGCGTTCCGCTGTCTATGACCTGGCCGATTGGGTGAACGACAAACAGGACGGCATGGGCGTACAGGTCAGCGGTGTTGCTGGCGATATGTTCTACGGTTCGGCTGGCTTCAACCGTGCGAAGAATAACGAAGACACCAACGGCAAGAACAACAACACGTACAACCTGCGTGGTGTATTCGCGCCCATGGCTGAAGCCGGCAATGTTCTGCACTTCGGCGTCAACTACGCCAAGCGCAACACCGAAGATTTCGATGGTCGCATCCGTTCGCGTCTCAACGTACGTGGCACAACCGAGGATGGCGTAAACGGTAACCGTCCTGATTTCGCTCCGGCGGTCGCTGGCCAGTTCGACGGTGACAGCGCCTGGGGTCTGGAAGCGGCTTTCGCAGCCGGCCCGTTCTCTGTTCAGAGCGAATACCTGCGTCGTGATATCGATGCCAAGTCTGGCTCGGCGCGTGATGACCGCGAAGCGACTGGCTACAACGTCCAGCTTGCGTACACCCTGACGGGTGAGGCCCGTGGTTACAAACTTGACGGCGGCAAGTTCGACAGCATCAAGCCGAATGACAAGCAGCTCGGCGCGTGGGAACTGTTCTATCGTTACGACAATATCAAGGCTGAAGAGTCGAACGTAGTCGATACCAAAGCCAAGATCCATACTGTCGGCGTCAACTGGTATGCCAACGAAGCAATCAAGGTTTCGGCCAACTACCTGACAGCCTCCGCGGATAACGTTGTCAATGCTGCCGGCGATGACGATGGCGATGCTGTCAGTCTGCGTCTGCAGTACCAGTTCTAACGCATCAGCGATTCTGCTCCTGATTGAGCCCCGCCTTTTGGCGGGGCTTTTTTTCGTCCGTCGTTTTCGCCAGACTGGTTCCATGCATGTACAAACCTTGCCCCTCATATCCCAATTACCAGCTGCGAGCTGGGACGCCCTGTTGCCAGCGCCTCAACCCTTCTTGCGCCATGCCTTCCTGTCGGCGCTGGAGGACAGTGGCAGCGTGGGCGGGCGCAGCGGCTGGCAGCCGTCACACCGGCTCTGGTGCGATGAGCAGGGTAGGGTGCAGGCGGCCATGCCGGCGTACCTGAAGCAGCATTCCTACGGCGAATACGTGTTCGATCACGCCTGGGCCGATGCCTGCAGGCGTGCGGGTATCGCCTATTACCCCAAGTTACTGTGTGCCGTGCCGTTCTCGCCGGTAGGCGGCGCGCGCGTGCTGGGTGATGCACAGGCAGCCGGGCAGTTGCTCGACGCGCTGACGGCCAGCTTGAATGCCGAGGGGGTGTCAGGCTTGCATGTGAATTTCACCAGCCCCGTCTGTGATGCAGTGATCGGGCCGCGCGAGGGATGGCTGGAGCGGCTTGGTTGCCAGTTCCACTGGCACAATCGGGGCTACCGTGATTTTCAGGACTTTCTCGACACGCTTGCCTCGCGCAAACGCAAGCAGATGCGTAAGGAGCGTGAACAGGTCGCCACGCAGGGTATCGACTTCGATAGGCGCCAGGGCCATGAGTTGAACGAGGCAGACTGGGATTTCGTCTATCACTGCTACGCCAATACTTACCATGTGCGTGGCCAGGCACCTTATTTGAGGCGGGATTTCTTCAGCATCCTGGCCGAGCGCATGCCGCAGATGATTCGCGTGGTGTTCGCCCGGCAGCATGGACGGCCGCTGGCCATGGCGTTCAGCCTGGTCGATGGCAGTACCTTTTATGGCCGCTACTGGGGCTGTCTGGCCGAGTTCGACCGGCTGCATTTCGAAACCTGCTTCTATCAGGGTATCGATATTGCTATTGCCGAGGGGCTCCAGCGTTTCGATGCCGGCGCGCAGGGCGAGCACAAGCTGATTCGTGGTTTTGAACCTGTCATTACCCGTTCATGGCATTATCTCTGTCACCCTGGGTTGCGAGCAGCGGTCATCGAGTTTCTCGAGCAGGAGCGCTCTGGCGTGAGGCTTTACGCCGAGCAGGCGCGCGCATACCTGCCTTTTCGACAGACCGGTGAGGCCTGACCAAGTGATCAGGTTGCTATGTGGGGCGGGAAATAGCGGTTCGTCATAAGTTCCCCGGCGCGGAGATTTCTGTAAAAACTCCAGAGCTTTCAGCAAGAAGCGGGTTCACATCTGCTACTAAATTCCGCCCTTCACTTTCGTTACGACCGTTTTTCTGCGCCCATCGGTGAGTCCGGCCTGTGAAACTGGAGTGCTCGCAACGGTGGCAGCAGCCTGAAGGGTGGTAACGCGATTCGGTGGCCGCAGGCGTGAGCCGTGGAGCTCAGTGGTAGTGCCCAGTGGCGCACGGTTTGAAGTGCACTGGAATCTGCCCTGATCAATTCGGCGGTCATCGGTGTGACGAGAAAAGAGACCGGAGCCTCGCATCCTCCTGAACGGATGCGCTTTGCCAAGCAGGGCACGGTGCCCAAGAACAACAAACGAGAGGGGAGCCCCCCAAATGACAGCTAGTACTCCAATGCTCGTCACCTTCGTGGTGTACATCGCAGCCATGGTGCTGATTGGCCTGATCGCCTATCTGCGTACCAAGAACCTTTCCGACTACATCCTGGGTGGCCGCAGCCTCGGAAGCTTTGTGACTGCGTTGTCCGCAGGTGCCTCCGACATGAGTGGCTGGTTGCTGATGGGCTTGCCAGGCGCGATCTTCGTTGCCGGTATCTCGGAAAGCTGGATCGCCATCGGCCTGGTCATCGGTGCTTACCTGAACTGGCTGTTCGTCGCCGGTCGTCTGCGCGTGCAGACCGAACACAACGGCAACGCCCTGACCCTGCCGGACTACTTCACCAATCGCTTCGAAGACAACAGCCGTATCCTGCGCATCTTCTCGGCGCTGGTGATTCTGGTGTTCTTCACCATCTACTGCGCCTCCGGTGTCGTGGCCGGTGCCCGCCTGTTCGAAAGCACCTTCGGCATGTCCTACGAGACTGCCCTGTGGGCCGGCGCTGCTGCGACCATCGCCTATACCTTCATCGGTGGCTTCCTGGCTGTGAGCTGGACTGACACCGTGCAGGCCACGCTGATGATCTTCGCGCTGATCCTCACTCCGGTTGTGGTGATGATCGCGACCGGCGGCTTCGATCCGGCCATGGTTGCCATCGAGGCGGTCGACCCGACCAATTTCGATATGCTCAAGGGCGCGACCTTCGTCGGCGTGATCTCGCTGTTGGCCTGGGGTCTGGGTTATTTCGGTCAGCCGCATATTCTGGCGCGCTTCATGGCCGCTGATTCGGTCAAGTCGATCCCGGCTGCCCGCCGCATCTCCATGACCTGGATGATCCTGACCCTGGCTGGCGCAGTTGCCGTCGGCTTCTTCGGCATTGCTTATTTCTCCGCACACCCGGAAGTTGCCGGCCCGGTCGGCGAGAACCCGGAGCGCGTGTTTATTGAACTGGCCAAGCTGCTGTTCAACCCGTGGATCGCCGGTATCCTGCTGTCGGCCATTCTGGCTGCGGTGATGAGTACCCTGAGCTGTCAGTTGCTGGTGTGCTCCAGCGCACTGACTGAAGACTTCTACAAGGCCTTCCTGCGCAAGGGTGCTTCGCAGACTGAACTGGTCTGGGTCGGCCGCGCCATGGTGCTACTGGTCGCGCTGATCGCCATTGCCCTGGCTGCCAACCCTGAAAACCGTGTACTGGGCCTGGTGTCCTACGCCTGGGCTGGTTTCGGGGCTGCGTTCGGTCCGGTGGTGCTCCTCTCCCTGCTGTGGAAGGGCATGACCCGTAACGGCGCATTGGCCGGTATGTTGGTGGGTGCCGCCACCGTGATCGTCTGGAAGAACTGGATCGGTCTGGGCCTGTACGAAATCATTCCGGGCTTCATCCTCGCTACGCTGGCCATCGTCATCTTCAGCCGTATCGGTCAGGCACCAAGCCAGTCGATGCTGAGCCGCTTCGACAAGGCCGAGAGCGAATACAAGTCGGCGTAATCCTGCTGGCTGGCAATCAAGGCGATGACTGCAGTGTAGTCATCGCCTTTTTTGTTTCTGGCACTAAGATAGGCGCACTTCAAATCGACGGATGTCTGTATGAGCAGCAATGACCCGCTTCACGGCCTGACCCTGCAGGCGATACTCACCGCTCTGGTCGAGCGCATCGGTTGGGATGGCCTTGCCGTGCATGTCGATGTGCGCTGCTTCAAGCATGAGCCGAGCATCAAATCGAGCCTGACCTTCCTGCGCAAGACGCCCTGGGCACGGGCCAGGGTCGAGCAACTCTATCTGCAGCAGTTCAAGCCCTGAATGTTCAGTTGATCTGCAGCCCCAGCGCCTGTAAAGCCTGGCGGTAACTGTTGCCGGCCATGCGCAGGCTGTTGTTGTGGTTGGCGCCGTCGATCAGCAGTAACTGCTTGGGTTCGCTGGCGGCCTCGAACAGCGCCTCACTGAAGCGTGCCGGTACGTAGCGGTCGTCACGACCATGGGCGATCAATACCGGGATGTCGACCTTGCCGATCTTGCTCAGCGAGTCGAATTCCTGCGACAGCAGCCAGCGTACCGGCAGTGAAGTATTGCTCACCGCAGTGGCCACGTCGCCCAGATTGGTAAAGCTGGATTCGACGATCAGCCCTGCCGCCTGGGGCGATTGCGCTTCGCCAGCCAGTTCATGGGCCAGGTTGACGGCCACTGCGCCGCCGAGTGAATGGCCGTAGATGAAGCGTTTGCTCGCCTCTGGTTGCAGGCGTACCAGATGCTCCCAGGCGATCAGCGCATCCTGGTAGACGCTGGCTTCGGAGGGCAGGGGGCCACGGCTCTGACCAAAGCCCCGGTAGTCCACTGCCAGCACCGAGAAGCCCATGGCGTGCAACTGCTCGATGCGAAACAGCTGACCTGTCAGGTTCCAGCGCGAACCATGCAGGTAGAGCAGCGCCGGAGCGTCCTTGCGGGTGGCCGGCCACCACCAGGCATGCAGGCTTTCATCGGCAGCCAGCGTGGGTGATTGCAATTGCACGTCTTCGACGCCAGCGGGCAGGCCGCTGAACCAGCGCGCGGTGCCCGGCTCGATACGAAACACCAGTTCGCGTTCGGTTTGCTCCAGTTTGGCGCAGCCGATGGGCAGCAAGACCAGCAGGCAGGTCAGGACGATCAGGCTCAGGCGACGGCGACGCAAAAGGGGCAGCCAGGATGAAGGCATGGACAGGACTCACACACAGCGACGGATGATGCAGGCATGGACTGCACAGTCGATGCCGGGTTTCGCCGGTCTGTCGATGTTGTGGTTACCGGGTATTACCGCCAACTGACCTGTGGGGTGCTCAGCGGCGTGTCACACAAGGTTGCGCTGCCGGGTTCGAGGTAGGGCGCAAGGATTGGTGCCATGCCTTTGAGCACCTGCACCGGCAACGCCGAGGTGAAGGTGAAACGCTCGGCATCCCGCCCCGGTACGAAGGCAGTGAGGGTGCCGTAGTGGCGCGGGCCAAGAAAGAACACAAAGGTCGCCGTGCGGTTCATGGCCCGTGAACTGATCACCCGACCGCCAGGGCCGATGCTTTCGATCCGGTTGTCGCCCGTGCCAGTCTTGCCGCCAAGTGTCAGATCCTGGCCGTCCTGCAACTGGAACGTGCCCTGCAGGCGCCGCGCGGTACCCCCTTCGACCACCTGTGAGAGGGCATTGCGCAATGCGGCTGCCACCTCCGATTGCATCACCCGCTTGCCGCTGTGGATACTGCGTTCGACCCGTGTTTCATAAGGCGTATCAGCGGCAAAGTGCAGTTCGTCGATGCGCAGTACCGGTTGGCGAATGCCGTCGTTCTGGATGATGCCCATCAGTTCTGCCAGTGCTGCCGGTCGGTCACCGGAACTGCCCAGGGCGGTGGCCAGCGACGGCACCAGATGCTGGAAGGGGTAGCCGAGCCTTTGCCAGCGCCGGTGAATGTCGGAGAAGGCCTCGACTTCCAGCATGATGCGAATACGGCTATCACGGGCGCTCTTGTGCCGGGTGCGCAGCAGCCAGCCATAAACCTCCTGACGCTCGTCGACGCTGGCGGCCACGGCGTCGCTGAAGCTGGCCTGTGGGTTGTCGATCAGATAACCCAGCAGCCACAGTTCCAGCGGATGCACACGGGCGATATAGCCCTGATCCGGCAGGCTGTAGGCGCCGGGGGCGTAATCCTTGTAGAGGCGGGCAATGCGTTGGTCGCTGAGGTTCTCCTGCGGCAACTGTGCCTTCAGAAAGGCGGCGAAGGTGGCTTCATCGGCCTGCGGCAGCAGGTAGCGGTGCACCGCGCTCAGACGTACCGAGGTCTGGCGCAGGCCGCTGATGAAGGTTTCCAGGCGCTGCTGCGGTGGCTGGCCCTGGTACTTGCGCCAGAAACGCAGAAGGAAGGTGCGTCCCTCCTGATCGGCAAAGCGCTGCAGGTATTGTTGGCGGCGCGGATCCTTGTCGTCCTTGAGCAGTTCGGCGCTGTTCTGGTAGGTGCTGTAGCGCACCAGGTCACGCATCAGGCGGACGAAGGGCAGATTGATCGATTCGCGCAACGACTCGCGCAAGGTCGGGTTGCGGTGGTTGTCCTCGCGACGGAAGTTGCCGAAGGTGTGCAGCCCACCGCCAGTGAAGAAGCGTTCACTTGGGCTGGCGGAGTAGCGGCGTTCCAGTGCGGCGTCGAGCATGTCAGCCAGCTTGGCGCCAGGGTTGGCTTGCAGGTAGCCCACGGCCCAGCGGCTCAAATGGTCCTGCTCGGCGATATCCACCTGGCGCAGCTCGGCCTGGCTCTTGCCGGCATGACGCTGATGCAGTTCAGCGATGACTTCCAGGTAAGTCGCCAATACGCGCAGTTTTGCGGTGGAGCCAAGCTCCAGTTTGCTGCCCTCGTTGATGTCGAAAGGCTGGTCGGTGCTATCAGTCTGCACCCGTACGCGGCTGCCGGTTGGCGTACGTTCGAATAGGGTGAAGCTATAGCGTACCTCGGCGGTTTTCTCGGGCGATAGCAGACGCTCCCCAAACAGACCGATCTGCCCGGCGAACGCCGGGTCGGCCAGGTTCTGCAGGTAGGTGCTGGCTTGCTGCTGCAGCGCGTAGTGCAGTGTGCTGCGTGCAGAGAGATCGAGACGGTCGAGGTCGTAAAGCGGCATGCCCAGCAGGTTGGACAGGCGTGAGCGCGCCACGCTGATTCCCTTGTCGCTTTCCACGGTGCGCAGGTTGGGCTCCAACTGCCAGTCGCGATACTGCAGACGTTGTGCGAGCGCGGCGTCGCGCAGGTCAGCATTGATCAGCCCCGCGCTGGCAAGCAGACGAATATGACTTTCAGTCAGCGCCTCCATGTCTCGGCGTCCCTGCGCAAGGTAATAGGAGGGACGGCGCTGGGCGATCATCAGAGACAGTACCTGGCGCAGTGCCAGGCCGCGTTCGGCCAGGCTGGCGGCAGGTGAACGAGGCGGGTCGAGCAGGGCATTGGTGTGCTCGAAGTCTGCGCCATACCAGATGCGCAGTCCGTCGGCCAGGCCGTGAACCTCGCCGTGTCCGGGGGCGGCGGACAACGGCACGCTGTTGAGGTAATCGCGCACGATGCGTTGACGTGCTGCAAGCGTCTGCGGGCCTTGCTGATAGGTGCGCACGCTGGCCGAAATCATCTGTCGCAGCTTTTCCCCGGCAGACAGCGTCAGCCCGTCGGGGGAGTGGCGGTATTTTTCCAGTTGCGTGGCCAGGGTGCTGCCGCCAGCGGTTTGGTCCTGCATGTCGAGCATCTTGCCGAGCTGAGACAGGGCAGCCATCGCGAAGCGCGGCCAGTCAACCGCCGGGTTGGCCAGCGGCTGGGCGGGGTCGAGCAGGTGCCTGTTTTCGATGAACAGCAGGCTGTCGACCACCAACGGTGCGATGCTGGCAAAGTCAGCATAGCCCTGCTGCGGGTAGCGGAATGCGTAGAACGGCGTACCCCGGCAGTCGCTGATGCTCAGACCGCTCTGGTTTTTCTCGATAAAAGGGGGGAATAACCCCCTGCGTGTATAGGCCATCAGTGCGTCGGAGAAGCGCGACTGCTCGGTGATGTCATAATCGCGTTGCTGCAGGCGTTCCAGCATCAGCGGCAGATAGGCATAGCCCTGACGTTTGTCGAAGGGACCGTCGACCGGATAAAGAATTTGTCCACTAGGGCCAGGCTCGACCTTGTAGGTGAGATCAGCGGCATAACGGCTCAGCTCGCGTGACTGAAAGTGAGCACTGCGCGACTCGAATACCAGCAGGACGGTGATGGCTGGCAGTAAAAGAGCCAGCATCGCGTAGAACGTCAGGCGCCAGTAGCGCCCTGCCTTTATGGCCAGGTCATGTTGCCGTGGATTGCCTTGCCATGATGTACCCATAAATCACCGGCCTGGCCTGTCAGCATCGTTCAACATCGCGACATCGCCTCTCGCCGGCTGCTGACTTCGGCCTGGCAGGGCTGCGCGCTGGTCTTCCATCCTGATATCAGCTTAGACGCTAGCGGGCTGTCTGGCTGGCGGTTTTTAGCGGTTGCGCGACATCTGCGCGACGCCGGGAAGGCCTGCTAGACTCACGCGATTGCATCGATGCAGGCAATCACCATGCAGCGCGACCACCGAGAGCAGCTTCAGCAGAGCTGGCAGGCCAACGCCGATGCGTGGGCGGCGGCGGTGCGTGAGCAGCGCATAGAAAGCCGGCGCCTGGTTACCGATGCGGCAATCATCCAGGCCGTACTGGCACTGCAGCCCAAACGCGTGTTGGACATCGGCTGTGGTGAGGGGTGGCTGTGCCGTGGCCTTGCCGAGCATGGCATCGAGCCTGTTGGCGTGGATGCCTCGGCGCCGCTGATCGAGGCGGCCCGGGCAGCGTGTGATGGGCGTAGCCAGTATCGAGTCTGTGGGTATGCCGAACTGGAGGCCCATGCTGCGCAGCTTGGTCGTTTCGAGGTGCTGGTGTGCAATTTCGCGCTGCTCGAAGAGCCACTGCAGCCTGTTATGCGCAGCCTGCACGGGCTGCTCGCGTCAGGCGGCAGTTTGCTGATCCAGACCTTGCATCCGTGGCGTGCCAGTCATGGCGAGCCTTATCAGGATGGCTGGCGGGTCGAGGACTTTGCCGGCTTTGGCGAGGGATTCCAGGCGCCCATGCCCTGGTTCTTTCGGACGTTGCAATCCTGGCTGACGCTGATGAGCGAAACCGGCTGGCGCCTGGAGTGGCTACAGGAGCCGCTACACCCTGAAAGTGTTCAGCCCGTTTCCCTATTGTTATTGCTCAAGCCGCTATGAACTGAAGCAGGCAGGCGCCCTGGAGCCGCCTGCGCTGCCATTGGCGATCAGTTGGCCGCCGGGTCAGCCGCCAGACGTCCAGCATCCTGAAGCAAAGCCTTGAGGAACGCTTCCTGCAGTTCCGGGTCATTGCGCGTCAATTCGATCAGGCTCTGCTCCAGCTCGCTGGCTTCTTCTTCAAGGCCCAGGTCTGACAGGCGTTTGACTCGATGAACCCACTGGTCGACATCATCGCCCTCAAGGTCATCGAAGATCAGATCATGTGCCTCGCGTAGCTTACCGCGCAGGGTATGACTGACCATGAGCGTTGCTTCTGCGCGTGCGATGTCATCGCCAAGCTGGTCTTCAACGCTCAGTTGCAGCATGTTCAGACGGGCGATGTCCTGCTCGGTGAAGGGGCTGTCCAGCAGATTGAGGCGCAGCACGCCGCTGTTGTCGGTGAGTAGCTCGAACTGCTGGTCACCCGCCTTGACCTGCACGGGACGCTCGCTCCAGGGCAGGTTGCTGTACTCCATACGCCTGTCGCGCTGCACCTCGTTAATACTTGCCAGGTTTTGCTCGGCACGGCCGTTGGACTCGACGTTCATGAACGGGTTGAGTCCGGCCATGCCGTAGCTGATCCAGTCACGCGTCGCGGTTTCCGGCAGGCTGCCGAGCAATACGACATTGAGGATGTTGGCGCCGACACCGGCTACCACCGCCACCGCCCCCATTGGCACTTCGTACAGCTCGCGCCAAGGTTGGTAGGGGGTGTAGCGGTCGTAGCGACGGGTCACTTCGAAGGCGGTGACCTCGTAGCTCTTCTGGTCATGCACACGCACGCGGCGTTGCGGGAGTTCCAGCACCTTGGGTTCGCCAGCATCGATTTGCAACTGGTGATCCAGCAGTTTGCGTTCGATACGCTCCTCATGCTCGCTGCGTTGCGGCAACTGGTTGGCGCAGCCGCTGAGTAAGAGGGCGCCGCACAGAACGGCACCGATGAGGCGAAGCTTGTTGCTCGTGTGCATGATGTCTCGGTACGGCGTGATCAGCGGCTGATACGGGTTTGCAGGAACGACATGATCTCGGCCAGCGGCACGGCTTGTGCGTCTGTTTCGGCGCGGCTCTTGTATTCGAGGTTACCCTCGGCCAGGCCACGATCGCTGACGACGACACGGTGTGGTATGCCGATCAGCTCCATGTCGGCGAACTTGATGCCGGGGCTGGTTTTCTTGTCACGATCATCCAGCAGCACCTCGTAACCAGCGGCGGTCAGCTCGGCATACAGCTTGTCGGTGGCTTCGCGAACCTGCTCGGTTTCATAGCGCAGCGGCACCAGGGCGATCTGGAAGGGCGCCAGAGCATCGTTCCAGCGGATGCCACGCTCGTCGAAATTCTGCTCGATGGCCGCCGCCACGACGCGGGATACGCCAATACCGTAGCAGCCCATGGTCAGCGTGACCGGCTTGCCATTCTCGCCCAGCACCTGGCAGTTCATCGCCTCGCTGTACTTGGTGCCAAGCTGGAAGATGTGACCGACTTCGATGCCGCGCTTGATTTCCAGGGTGCCCTGGCCATCCGGGCTGGGGTCACCGGCGACGACATTACGCAGGTCGGCAACTTCAGGCAGCGGCAGGTCGCGCTCCCAGTTGACGCCGAAGTAGTGCTTGTCTTCGATGTTGGCACCGGCCGCGAAATCGCTCATCAGCGCGACGCTGCGGTCGATGATGCAGGGGATCGGCAGGTTGACCGGGCCCAGTGAGCCGGGGCCGGCGCCGATGGCGGCGCGAATCTCGGCTTCATTGGCCATTTGCAGCGGGCTGGCCACCTGCTCCAGGTTGGCGGCCTTGATCTCGTTCAACTCGTGGTCGCCACGGACGATCAAGGCGATCAGCTTGCCTTCCTCGGCAGCGTGTACCACCAGAGTCTTGATGGTTTTTTCGATGGCCAGGCCAAAGCCCTGCACCAGTGCATCGATGGTCTTGGTATCGGGCGTGTCGACCAGGCGCATGTCTTCTGTTGCAGCGCCGCGTACTGTCTCGCGCGGGATGGCTTCGGCTTTCTCGATATTGGCGGCGTAGTCGGAGGCATTGCTGAAGGCGATATCGTCTTCGCCGGAGTCGGCCAATACGTGGAACTCATGTGAGCCAGTACCGCCGATCGAGCCGGTGTCAGCCTGCACCGGGCGGAAGTTCAGGCCCAGGCGGCTGAACACGTTGCAGTAGGCCTGGTGCATGCGGTCATAGGTTTCCTGCAGGGACGCCTGGTCGGCATGGAAGGAGTAGGCGTCCTTCATGATGAACTCGCGGCCACGCA
>CAZIZA010000025.1:0-21976 GCA_964543555.1 uncultured Pseudomonas sp. | reverse complement strand
GTCGAGCATGACGATATCGGCGCCGGCCTCCAGCGCTTCGCGCAGTTCTTCCAGGTTTTCCACTTCCACTTCCACTGGCTTGCCCGGAGCGATCTGGTGGGCTGCGTTAATGGCCTGGGCGATGCCGCCGCAAGCGGCGATGTGGTTTTCCTTGATCAGGAAGGCGTCGTAGAGGCCGATGCGGTGGTTGTGGCAGCCGCCGCAGGTCACGGCGTATTTCTGTGCCAGGCGCAGACCTGGAAGGGTCTTGCGGGTGTCCAGCAGTTTCACCGGGGTGCCCTGGACCAGGTCGGCATATTGGCGGCAGCGGGTGGCTACGGCAGACAGGGTCTGCAGAAAGTTCAGGGCGCTGCGCTCGCCGCTGAGCAGGGCGCGGGCGGGGCCTTCGAGGCGGAACAGGGTCTGGTCGGCGCTGACCTTGTCGCCATCCTGCACCTGCCAATGCACTGCAACGCGCGGGTCGAGCTGGCGAAATACCGCGTCTACCCAGGCGGTGCCGCAAATCACTGCGGCTTCGCGGGTGATGATGCGGGCACTGGCCAGGCGCTCTGCCGGAATCAACTGGGCGGTGATGTCGCCGCTGCCGATGTCTTCGGCCAGGGCGCGGCGGACATTGGCTTCGATTTCGTTGCTGAGGTCGGCGAGGGTCAGGTTGGGCATGATCAGCTCCGGTGTAGGCGAGGGGCGATTATAGAGGCAGGCTGGGGGCGGGCAATGGGCGTGAGTCGCTGAGGGACAAAAAGCGGTACGCCGACCGGTGGGGCAGCGCTGGGGCGCGTTCAGTATTAGGCTGCAGGAGGGGCTGCCGTCGTGTCTGCTCTACCGTCTGGAGGTGGCGTCTGGCTATCTGTGATCTGCTTCATGTCTGCAGTAAAAATTGGCTTGGTGTGGCGCGTATCCTCCCTATAATGGCTTTACTTTTTACATTATTGACGCCAGGCCTTTGACGTTACGGACGACGCTCGGTTGACGCTGTGCAGACCAGGAAGCCCGGGTGCGGGCAGTCTGCGGGAGACTAGAATGAAGACCGACGCGAATGTGGTGCACCTGAACACGGTCACTGCAGAGCAATCGCCAACCTCGCCGGTAGGAAGACTGCCCGTGGCGCTGATTCAGGTGCGTGACAAAGCGGCGCAACAGCTCAAGCAGAGCCTGCAGAGCCTGTTCGACAACGCCGACGATACCCTCTTCGAGATGGCGGATCGGGCAACCAGCAATGCCGAACAGAACGCCTTCTTCGAGGCCATGCGCGACCTGCGCCTGAGGCGCAAGAACATCGAGCGGGGCTTCCTGCAGAAGGTGTTCGAGTCCTTCGCCAACCTCAATCAGTACGAAATCGGCAAGCCGCAACCGGCGCTGGACGCTGTGTCGTTCGACAGCCTTAGCCTGGTGCAGAACGATGAGCTGGAAGAAACCGTGGCGCTGGATGCCATGGTCGCCAGGGTGATGAGCCGTGATGCCGTTGCGCTTGGGCATCTCACCACACGTCTCAATGCGGTGATCAGCAAGAAGCTTGACGACAAGAGCAATCCGCTTGGGCCAGGCCTGCTCAGCGAGTATTTCCTCGATGCCTGTAGCGGCCTGGGGGTGGAGATCAAGGTCAAGCTGATCATTCTCAAGCTGTTCGAAAAATACGTGCTCGGTGGCTGTGATCAGTTGTACGCCGAAGCCAATCAGGCATTGGTCAGTGCCGGTGTATTGCCTGAGCTGAAATCCGTACCGCCTCGTCGGCAGCCACGCCAGGCAGCTTCCGCTTATGTGCAGTCCTCCAGCGAGGAAGGCATGCCCTTGCTCGAAGGTGCCGAAGCGAGCGTACAGGAAGTCTTCGGCGCGCTGCAGGACTTGCTCTCGCAGGTGCGCGGTACGGCGATGCCGCGTCGTGCGCAAGTGGCCGATGCGCTGCCCATTACCAGCAATGACCTGATGCGCCTGCTGTCCCATATGCAGCAGCGTGCGCCGGCGCATGCCAATGTCGAAGATTTCGACCTGCGCCAGCAACTCGAACTACTGCTCGAGCGCGCCAGTGCCAAGAGCGGCAAGGCGCGGGTCGTTGGCGAGGTCGATGAAGATGTGATCAACCTGGTGTCGATGCTGTTCGAGTTCATTCTCGATGATCGCACTCTGCCGGATTCGCTGAAGGCGCTGATCGGTCGTTTGCAGATTCCGATGCTCAAGGTTGCGGTGCTGGACAAGACCTTCTTCAGTCGTGGCAGCCATCCGGCGCGTCGACTGCTCAATGAAATCGCCTCTGCAGCCCTGGGCTGGGTGGATCAGGACAACGCCCAGCGTGACAGCCTGTATCAGAAGATCGAGCAGGTGGTGCAACGCCTGTTGAACGATTTCGTTGATGACCCGGCGATTTTCTCCGAGCTGCTGGCTGACTTTATGGCCTTCACCGGCGATGAGCGTCGTCGCAGTGAGCTGCTCGAGCAGCGCACGCGTGACGCCGAGGAAGGCAGCGCCAAGGCAGAACTGGCGCGTCGTCAGGTCGAGCAGGCGCTGAATGAGCGGCTGCTGGGCAAGACATTGCCGGAAGTGGTGGTGCGTCTGCTGCAGGAGGCCTGGAGCAAGGTGCTGATGCTGACCTGCCTCAAGCATGGTGTCGATTCCGAGGAGTGGCAGGCAGCCCTGCAGACCATGGATGATCTGGTGTGGAGCGTTGCTCCGCATGAAGAGCCGGAGGCGCGTCTGCGCTTGCTGGAGTTGGTGCCGGGTTTGCTCAAGGCGTTGCGCGAGGGCATGGCCAGTGCGGCCTTCGATCCGTTCTCCACCAGCGAGTTTTTCAGTCAGTTGGAAGCGCTGCATGTGCAGGCCTTCCAGCGCTTCAAGCGGGTGCCTGACAGCGAATCGACGCCTGAGGTGACAACGGATGCTGCCGAGGCAGGCTTCGAACTGCCATTGCTGGAGTTGCCGGCCGTTCAAGAGGCTGCTGCAGACGTAACGGCCATGGTCGAGGTGGTGGAAGAGATCATTCTGCTGGCGCCGGGGCAGATGCATCCGCAGGAGCCGGATGTGCTGTTGCCGGACGATGATCAGGCCCTGTTGCAGGTCGATGCGTTGCGTGTCGGCAGTTGGGTCGAGATCCAGGAAGATGAGGAGCACAAGCTGCGCTGCAAACTGGCGGCCATCATCAAGCCGACCGGCAAGTATGTGTTCGTCAATCGCACTGGCATGAAGGTGCTGGAGAAGACGCGCAACGCATTGGCCGTGGAGTTTCGTCGCAACTCCATTCGCCTGCTCGACGATGCGTTGCTCTTCGACCGTGCGCTGGAGTCGGTAATTGGCAATTTGCGCAGGTTGAAGAACGCCTGAGAGTAGCTCCGCTGCTGATATCCGCAGGGGCCGGCTTGTCGTCGACGGCCCTTGTCAGGCGAGCCTGTGATCGTCGGCAAACGGGTTACTGCAAACGCCCGTCAGCGTCTGGTTGATTGGTATCGCTCGCCTGCTGGCGTTTGCCACGCTTCGGTTTGCGGTGAAATCTCCCGTCTTTGCACATCCTGATGCGGCCTCGGTCTTGGCCGCAGTAGTGGCCTGCTCTAGAGTGGTCGCTCGTTCAGGAGCATCTCATGCAGCTCGATCCCTCGACTGGCTGGTTTCAGGGCATTCGTCACTGTCCCTCGCCCAACTTCAACGCCCGTCCGGCAGGTGAGGTTTCCCTGCTGGTGGTGCACAACATCAGTTTGCCGCCAGGGCAGTTCGGCACTGGCAAGGTGCAGGCGTTCTTTCAGAACCGCTTGCCGCTGGGCGAACATCCTTTCTTCGCCGAGATCGCGTCCTTGCAGGTCTCCGCGCATTTCTTCATCGAGCGTGATGGCGAGCTGACGCAGTTCGTCTCCTGCCAGGATCGTGCCTGGCATGCCGGTGTTTCCAGCTTCGACGGACGCGATAACTGCAATGATTTTTCGCTAGGCGTGGAGCTGGAAGGGACGGATGATCTGCCCTATACCGATGCTCAATACGCCAGGCTGGCCGAGTTGACCCGGCAATTGCTGGGCGCCTATCCGGCGTTGTCGACGCAGCGTATCCGTGGCCATAGCGATATCGCGCCCGGTCGCAAGACCGATCCGGGGCCGGCGTTCGACTGGGCGCGCCTGCACGCCGAACTTAAGGAGGGGGAGCAATGAGTTTTCTGGTGATCTTACTGGTGCTGTGGGTCGAGAAGTTTTCTGCCTGGCGCATGCGTATCCAGCAGGACGGCCCCTGGCTGGCACAGCTGCAGCGCTTGCAGCAGGGTGGGTTGCAGCAGGCGCCGTGGTTGTGCCTGGCCATTTTGGTGCTGCTACCGGTGTTGGCACTGGGCGTGGTCTTGCTGATCCTCGAACCTCTGGCTTACGGCTGGCTGGCGTTGCCTGTGCATGTGCTGGTGCTGATCTACAGCCTGGGGCGTGGCGATTTGCTCGCTGCCCTGGGACCCTTCCGTGATGCCTGGCGGCGCGGTGATGCCCAGGCCGCGTACCACGTTGCCGAGCGTGACCTGGCCTTGCAGCCGGAAGAGGGTGGCGAGCTACTGGTGCAGGTTCAGGGGCATTTGTTGTGGCAGGCGTATCAAAGCTTCTTCGCGGTCATTTTCTGGTATCTCCTGCTCGGGCCGATGGCGGCGCTGGCCTATCGCCTGTTGGCATTGAGCGCCGAGCATGCCGAGCAGCCGGCCCTGCGTGAGCGTGCCGTGCAAGTGCGACATGCCTTCGATTGGCTGCCGGCGCGGGTGTTGGCCTCCAGTTTTGCCCTGGTGGGCAATTTCGTCGCGGTCAGTCGCGCCTTGCTGCATGAACTGCTGAGTTGGGACATTTCTGCTGCGCAGATGGTGACCAAGGCCGGGCGTGCGGCGGGTGAGATGCCGGCGCCGGTCATGGGCGAGGAGGGTGTCGAGACGCTTGATCAGCTCTGGCAACTGCTGATACGCGCGGCAGTGGTCTGGTACGCCGGTTATGCGGTGTGGGTCCTGTTCATCTAGCACCCTTTGGTGGGCGCTAGAGCGCGCCCTGATGTTGTTCGTCTGCGGGCGCTGCGACGGTATGCGCCCGGCCAGTGCGGCGAGCGCTTAACCTTAAGTTACAGAGTGGCCTGTCGATAAGGGGTATAAGGGCTGTCAGCCGCCCGTTTGGGTGACGGTTGTCACATGTGCCTGCGACTGCAGGTCGGGCTGCGCAGGACGTCGTCGTCAGCCCGTAGGTGGTTTACGGCCGTTCAGCTACACCAATAACAATAATGGTAACTGGAGACGTCTAGTGAAGACCGTGTTGTACCCGGCCATCGCGCTGATGAATCGCCTCAGCTTCGGGATGAAGTTCAGCCTGATCTGCGTTCTGTTCTTCCTGCCCATGCTCGTCACCAATTTTTATCTGGTGCGTGACTCCTATCGTCAGTTCGTGGGTACCCAGACGGCTCTGCAAAGCCTGGAGCTGCTGGGCAGCAGCCTGCAATTGCGGCGTGATCTGGAAAACCTCAATGATCTGGTGCTGATCAACTCGATGATCGGCCAGTCCGGTCAGGCGGGCGATCTCGAGGTGCGCATCGGTCAACTGGAGCAATCGCTCAGTGATGGTTTGCAGGGGCTGCAGCCGGTGACCAGCGACGCTGAACAGGCAGCGGAATTTCTCGCCAAACGCGATGAGCTGTTGGCCGAGCTGAAAAGCGCAGAGGCCGAGACGTCGTTGCAGAGCAAGGCCGTCATCGTCGAGAAGTTGCTGGGTTCTTCGCAGGTTTTCATCAAGCAGGTGGCCAGCCAGGCCGGCCTGAGTCAGGACCCGCAGCCGCGGGTGCGGGGCATGACCGAACTGCTCACCAACGTGACACCGCACATTACCGGGGCGCTCAGTCAGGGGCGTGCAATCGGTGCCTATTCCCTGGGCCAGGGGTTCCTCAATTCGGCTGCCAGTACCAAGTTTGACGATCTGCTGCTGCGGTTGGAGAAACTGCACGCCGAGTATGGCCTCAATCTGCAGGACGCTTTGGCAGGCAACGTGGCCGCGCAGCATGGCCTGGGCAGTCTGGCCGAGGCAAGCCGGCAGACACTCAAGGACAGTGCCGCGCTGTTCGAGGACCAGGTAATTATCGCTGACAGTCTGGATACGCCCTGGGCGCAGTTCTTCGATCAGGTCAGCCAGGAAATGGGCAAGACCTATGCCTTCAACGACGCTCTGCTGACCTTTCTCGAGAGTGAGTTGAGCAAGCGCCTCACCCAGAACCGGGGGCAGATGCTGTTGCTGGTGGTGGCGCTGGTCGTGGTATTTCTGCTGATCGGCTATCTCTACGGCGGCTTTTACGTCTCCACCCGCGCCACCCTGAAAAACCTGGGGCAGGTGATGGATAAGGTGGCGGCGGGCGATATGACGGTCACCTTCCAGGCGCAGAGCCGTGATGAACTGGGTGAGCTGGGGCAGGTTTTCAATCAGACCGTGCAACGCATTCATGACCTGATCGAGCGCGTGGGGCACACCGTGGGCGAAGTCGGTCGGCAGGCGGATCGTGTTGAGGTCGTCTCGGGCGAGAGTAACCAGGCGGTGGCCGGCCAGCGGTCGCAGATCGAACAGGTGGCTGCGGCCATGAACCAGATGGCCGCTACTGCTCAGGAAGTCGCACGCAGCGCTGCGGCTGCCGTGGGCTGTGCGCAGAGTGTGAATCAGGAAACAGTCAGTGGCCGCGCTCTGGTGGAGGCGCAGGTCGGTGCCATTGGGCGGCTGGCCAGCGAGATCGATCAGTCGGTGGCGGTCATCAATCAACTGGCCAGTGACAGTGCCTCGATCAGCCAGGTGCTGGACGTGATCAAGGGGATTGCTGAACAGACCAACCTGCTGGCGCTCAATGCCGCCATCGAGGCGGCCCGCGCGGGTGAGCAGGGGCGTGGTTTTGCCGTGGTGGCCGATGAAGTGCGTAACCTGGCCAAGCGTACCCAGCAGTCCACCGCAGAGATCGAGGCGATGATCGCCAAGCTGCAAGGTGGCGTCGGTGCGGCAGTGAAAGCGATGAATGCCAGCCACCAGATGGCCGATGCGACGGTCAGTGAATCGTCGAAGGTGCAGCAGGGGCTGGACAATATCCTCGGTGCGGTGGGCATGATTGTCGACCAGAACCAGCAGATCGCGACCGCAGCCGAACAGCAAACAGCGGTGGCGCACGATATCGATCAGAACATCGTCGAAATCAACCATGCCGGCGAGCGCACGGCGGCTGGCGCCAGCCAGACCGAGCAGGCCAGCCGCGAGTTGAGCGAACTGGTGACACGGCTCAAGCAACTGATCAGCGCGTTTCGCGTGTGAATGAGGACTGGCCTCGTGGGCGGTGCTTTAGCGGCGATGTTGTAGTCGTCGCGGCTAAAGCCCCTCCCACAAAGACGAATGCTGTTCGCTTTAGAGCGGTAGGTTGCGATCAGTCCCCTCGCCCCAGTGGGGAGAGGGGATAACTGGCAGTTATGCGATGTTTTCAGCCCTCTCCCCCAACCCCTCTCCACTAGGTGTGCCCCCAATAAATGGGAGAGGGGAGCCAAACGCGTGCAACCTTGAGTGAACAGCATTACTCCCACAGAGGCGACCTGGCTTTAGTTCCAGCCGAACAGCTCATCTGCATTGCGGCTGCTGGCCGCGGCCAGTTCTTCGGCCGAAATGCCACGTAGCGCTGCCAGCTCGGCACATATTTCGGCCAGGTATTCCGGGCTGTTGCGCTGGTTGGGGTGCATGGCTGGTGCCATGTCCGGGGCATCGGTTTCCAGCACGATGGCGTCCAGTGGTAGCCCGGCCACGACCTTGCGCAGGCGATTGGCCTGAGGCCAGGTGGCCGCGCCGCCCAGGCCGAGACGAAATCCCAGCTTGATGTACTCGCGTGCTTCTTCCTGACTGCCGGCGAAGGCGTGGACGATGCCACCGCGTTTCAGGCGAAAGCGCTTGAGCGTGGCGATGGTCGCGGCATGGGCGCGGCGCACATGCAGCAGTGCCGGCAACTCGAACTCGGCAGCCAGTTCGAGCTGCGCCTCGAACAGGGCCTGCTGACGCTGCCGGTCCAGGCTGTCCAGGTAGTAATCCAGGCCGAACTCGCCAACGGCGCACAGTTTGCGGTGTCCGGCCAGTCTGCCCAGCCAGTCGCGCAGTTCGGCAAGATGCTGCGGTTGATGCTCGTCCAGATAGACCGGGTGCAAGCCAAACGCGGCATGCAGGCCATCGTTCGCTTCGACCAATTGCCACAGACGCTGCCAGTTGCCCTGGTACACCCCGAGCACCACCAGACGCTGCACGCCCAGTTCGCGGCTGCGTGCGAGCACTTCGGTGCGGTCGGCGTCGAAGTCGGGAAAATCCAGGTGGGTGTGGGTATCGATCAGGCGCATTGGTCGGCTCACGGACGGGCTTTCAGGGTCGACTATTTTCGCTATTGCCGCCAGTGCCGGGGAGCGTTGGCTAATCTTCTCGGTCGTATGGCTATGGACGAGTTTCACTCGGCACGCGAAGTAGGGAGGTCACCGGGGTGCGCCAGGTACGCAAGCTGATGGGCGCGTTGTTCGCCATTTTTCTGCTGTTGCTGGCGGCGCTGATGCTGTTTCTGGCGCTGTTCGACTGGAACCGCGCACGGCCGCTGATCAATGAGCAGGTATCGGCGGCGTTGAATCGGCCATTCGCCATCGAGGGTGATCTGCGCGTGATCTGGCAGCGCGAACCTGGCCAACCGGGGCTGAGCGCCTGGCTGCCCTGGCCGCATTTCGCTGCCGAGCAACTGCGTCTGGGCAATCCTGACTGGGCGCAGGGCGATACCTTCGTCAGTCTCGACCGCGTGCGTTTGCGCTTGTCGCCCCTGCCGCTGCTGTGGAAGACCGTGAGCATCCCGAGCATCGAGCTCGGTGCGCCGACGGCCGACCTGCAGCGTCTGGCCGATGGTCGCGCCAACTGGGTGTTCGACCTGGGCAGTGAGCAGGCGGATGACGACAAGCAGCCCAACCCCTGGACGCTGGATATCGGCACCATCGCCTTCGACAAGGGGCAGGTGAAGCTCGACGACAAGGTCAGTAACACGCGGCTGGATGCAGTCATCCAGCCGCTGGGCGAGCCGATACCCTTCGCCGAGATCGTCGGCAAGAGCGCCGCCGAACGCCTGGCTGAAAGCAATGCCAGTGCTCAGGACTACGCCTTCGCCTGGCAGGCCAAGGGCAGTTTTCGTGGCCAGCCGCTTGCCGGTGACGGCAAGGTCGGCGGTCTGCTCGCCTTGCATGATGCCTCGCAGCCCTTCCCGCTGCAGGCGGATGTGCGTATCGGCGCCACCCGTATTCGTGTCGCTGGCAGCCTGACCGATCCGCAGAATCTGGGCGCGCTGGATCTGCGCCTGCAACTGTCCGGGGCAAGTCTGGGCCACCTCTACCCGCTGGCCGGCATTACCCTGCCGGATACGCCGCCCTACAGCACGGACGGTCGTCTGCAGGCCGACCTGCGTGACGCCGGTGGGGCGACCTTTCGCTATCTCGGTTTCAATGGGCGTATCGGCGACAGTGATATCCATGGCGATCTGACCTTCGTCGCGCGCCAGCCACGGCCGAAGCTGTCCGGGCGACTGACTTCCAACCAACTGCTGTTCAGTGACCTGGCGCCACTGATCGGCGCCGACTCCAGCGCTGACAAACGGCAGCGTGGTGAACGCGATACGCAGCCAGCGAACAAGGTGCTGCCGGTCGCGCAGTTCCGCACCGACCGTTGGCGTGCGATGGATGCCGATGTGCGTTTCACTGGCAAACGCATCGTGCACAGTGAGCAGTTGCCGATCAGCGATCTGGATACTCATGTGGTGCTCAATGACGGCATGCTGAGTCTGGAGCCGCTGCGCTTCGGCATGGCCGGCGGAGCGCTCGACGCGCAGATTCGTCTCAACGGCGCGGCTACCCCGTTGCAGGGGCAGATGCGCCTGCGTGCCCGAGATCTCAAGCTCAAGCAGCTGTTCCCCACCTTCGCACCGATGCAGACCAGCCTGGGGGCCTTGAATGGCGATGCGCAACTCAGCGGCCTCGGCAACTCGGTTGCGGCACTGCTGGGCAGCGCCGATGGCGAATTGAAGATGCTGATCAACGACGGTGCGGTAAGCCGAGGGTTGATGGAAATCGCCGGGCTGAACGTCGGTAATTACCTGGTGGGCCGGCTGTTCGGCGACGAAGAGGTGAAGATCAACTGCGCGGCTGCCGATCTGGGCATCAAGCAGGGCCTGATGAGCACGCGTCTGTTCGTCATCGATACCGAGAACGCGGTAATCAAGGTCGACGGCAGCGCCAACTTCGCCAGCGAACGGCTGGATTTCACCATCACGCCGGCGACCAAGGGCTTTCGCATCTTCTCGCTGCGCTCGCCGCTGTATGTGCGCGGCACCTTCAAGCAGCCGGCGCCGGGCGTACAGGCGACGCCGCTGGCCTTGCGTGGTGCCGGGCTGGTGGCATTGGGTGTCGCCGTGGCGCCGGCAGCCGGTTTGCTGGCGCTGGTAGCGCCCAGCGCCGGTGACGAGCCCAGCCAGTGTGAGCCTTTGCTGCAGAAGATTCGCGGCGGCTAAGCGCGCCTGTGCTCAGGTGCGGGCTTTGAAACTTCGGTCGATGGCTTCGATACCAGGTTGGTAGTCGCCGAGCTCCACTGCCCGCAGTGTCCAGGCCAGCACCCGCTCGGCGATGCGCTCATGTTGTTGGCTCATGGCGTTGATTCGCAGTGGCAGGAAATCCAGCAACTGGGTATCGCCGAAGGTAGCCAGGTGTACTGCGGGCCATGGCTCGCTGCCCTGTTCACGCAGGGCATCGAACACCCCTTCGAGCAGCACGTAGGCGGTGGTCAGTAAGGCATCTGGCGAGCCGACTTCATCCATCAGCATTTTCATCTGCCGGTAGCCACAGGCGCGGTTGAACAGCTCGCCGTGGTAGACGCTGATGTGCCCAGAAAAACCGTTCAGCGCCGAACGAAAGCCACGTTCGCGCGCCTGACTGATGACCAGTTCAGCGCGGGCGCCGAGCAGGGCAATGTGCCGCGGTTTGGGGGTCAGCAGACTTTCGGTCAGGGTACGCCCGGCCTGCTCGTCATCGCTGACCACCGAACGGATGTGGGTGGGTGACAGCGCACGATCCACGGCTATAACGGGTAGGCCGGCGGCGACAATGGACGGATACAGCGGGTCGTCTGGTGGCAGGCAACTGGCGACGATCAGCGCTTCGCAGCGACGCGAGCGGAACAGCTCGAGCAATTGCCGCTCGCTGCTCGGGTCATCGTCAGAGCTGGCGATCAGCAACTGATAGCCGGCGGCGCGGGCTTTCTGTTCAAGCAGCTTGGCCAGGCGCGCATAGCTGGGGTTTTCCAGGTCCGGCAGGATGAAACCCAGGCAGCGACTCTGCCCGCGCCGAAGGCTGGCGGCCTGTTGGTCCGGGTGATAGTTGTGCGCCTCGACCACGGCCAGTACCCGGGCCACGGTCGCAGGGCTGATGCGCCGTTTTTCGGCCTGACCGTTGATCACGTAGCTGGCGGTGGTGACCGAGACCTGGGCCAGGCGGGCGATGTCGCTGAGTTTCACGGGCGCATCCTGAGTCGCTGGGTTTGATGGCATGCGGGCGCCGGAAGTTTACAGTGAGTCGACGACGGCCGGGCTTCAAGGATCAACCATAATCGGATAAGGTGCCAGTGCTTGATGAATCGTTTCAGCAAACGCATTCATCAGCTAGTCTAGAAAGAATCCACAAGGCGGCATGACGCAGTGCGGTCGGCGGTGGAATCTCATAGCCAACAACAAGAATCCTGTGCCGGAGGCACCCTCATGCTCGAACTTGATGCCAGCCAAATTCAGATGGGCCGGGTTGCGGCGAATAAGGGCGAAGCCCTGGCCATGCTCGGTGATGCCTTGGTCAGTGCCGGCCTGGCCAATCCGGCTTACCTTGAAGGCCTTGAGGCGCGTGAAGCCCAGGGCTCGACTTTTCTCGGTCAGGGCATTGCCATTCCGCATGGCACGCCACAGACCCGCGATCAGGTGCTGCGCACTGGCGTTAGCCTGATCCAGTTCCCCGCCGGGGTGGACTGGGGCAATGGCCAGCAGGTGTACCTGGCTATCGCCATTGCCGCGCAATCCGATGAGCACCTGCATCTGCTGCAACTGCTGACCCGTGCATTGGGCGAGGGTGATCTGAGCCAGGCGCTGCGTGACGCTCGCGAGCCGACGCAGATTCTCGAGCTGCTGCAGGGTGCACCGCAGGCGCTGGCGCTGGATGGTCAACTGGTGGCGCTGGCGCAGCCGGCTGAAGACTTCGACGAGCTGCTCTGGCAGGGGGCGCGCCTGTTGCGTCAGGCCGGTTGCGCACGCAGCGGATTTGCCCTCGGGTTGGCGCGTGGCGAGCCGCTACCGCTGGGCGATGGTCTGTGGTGGCTGCACAGCGAGGCCAGCGTCGAGCGCCCGGGGCTGGCATTCGTTACCCCCGCTCAGCCGCTGAGTTTTCGTGGCGAGGCGCTGCGTGGCCTGTTTTGCCTGGCCAGCCAGGGTGAGGCGCATCGCCAGGCACTGGAGCGGCTGTGTGATGTGCTGATCGGTGGCCGTGCGGCGGCGTTCAGTGAAGCCAGCGACAGCCGTCAGGTGATCGAGGCGCTGGGCGGTGAGGTGCCGCCGGACTGGCCCAGCCTCGGCGTACCACTGCTCAACGCCCATGGCCTGCATGCGCGTCCGGCCAAGGCGCTGAGCGAGCTGGCGCAGGGCTTCAGCGGTGAGATTCGTGTGCGTCTGCTCGGCGACAGCGGCGCGGGCGTGTCAGCCAAGAGCCTCAGCCGTTTGTTGGCTTTGGGTGCGCGGCGTGGGCAGATACTTGAATTCAGCGCCGAGCCGGCGATTGCCGACAGCGCCCTGCCGGCCATTCGCGCGGCCCTGGAAAGCGGCCTGGGTGAGGCCGTCGAGCCGCTGAGCGAGGCATTGCCAGAGCTGGCGGCACAGTTCGAGCCCGTCGAAGTATTGGCCCCGGTCGCCGGAAGTCGTCTGGTGGCGGTTGGTGCTTCGCCGGGTATCGCCATGGGCCCGGCATTGGTGCGTACGCCGCCGGCGTTTCATTTCGCCGAGCAAGGTCAGGGTGTCGATCAGGAGCGCACGCGTCTCGATGCAGCCTTGGTCGCTGTCGGCGCGCAGATCCAGCGTTTGGTTGATGGTGCCGGCGTGGCGAGCATTCGGGAAATCTTCAGTGCCCACCTGGCGATGCTTGGCGATCCCGCGCTGCGCGAAGACGTCGATGCTCGTCTGGCCAAGGGCGCGAGCGCCGAGGCGGCCTGGCAGGGCGAGATCGAGGCAGCGGCCACCCGTCAGGAAGCATTGCACGACCCGCTACTGGCCGAGCGCGCGGCAGATCTGCGCGATATCGGCAACCGCGTGTTGGCGCATTTGTGTGGCGTGGAACTGCCCGGCGAGCCAAACGAACCTTACATTCTGGTGATGGCCGAGGTGGTGCCGTCGGACGTCGCCGGCCTCGACCGTCAGCGTGTGGCGGGCATTCTGACCGCGCGCGGTGGTGCGACGGCACACAGCGCCATCATCGCCCGCGCCCTGGGGATTCCCGCGGTGGTTGGCGCCGGTGATGGCGTGCTGGCGTTGGCGCAAGGCACGCCACTGCTGCTCGATGGCGACAGTGGCCTGTTACGCATCGCCCCGGATGCCGCCGAGCGTGATCAGGCGCTGCAGGAACGCCAGACGGCGCAGCAACGCCGCGAACTGGCGCATGCCGCGCGCTTTGAGTTGGCGCAGACCCGTGATGGTGTGCGCGTGGAAGTGGCCGCCAATATCGGCGCCAGTGGCGAAACCGCCGAGGCGGTGGAGCTGGGCGCGGAAGCAGTGGGCCTGCTGCGCACCGAGCTGGTGTTCATGGAGCATGCCCAGGCGCCGGATCAAGCCGCGCAGGAGCGAGAGTACCGTTGCGTGCTCGATGCGCTGGACGGGCGCCCGCTGGTGGTGCGGACCCTGGATGTCGGCGGCGACAAGCCGTTGCCGTATTGGCCGATGCCTGCCGAGGAAAACCCTTTCCTGGGCGTGCGCGGCATTCGCCTGAGCCTGCAGCGCCCGGAGATTCTGGAAACCCAGTTGCGCGCCTTGCTTGCCTCGGCCGATGGCCGGCCGCTGCGCATCATGTTCCCCATGGTCGGCTCGGTGGAAGAGTGGCGCGCGGCGCGCGACATGGTGCAGCGCCTGCGCGAGGAGATCGCTGTCAGCGATCTGCAGGTTGGCATCATGATCGAGGTGCCCTCAGCGGCGCTGCTGGCGCCGGTGCTGGCGCGTGAGGTGGACTTCTTCAGCATCGGCACCAACGACCTGACCCAATACTGCCTGGCCATCGACCGTGGCCATCCGCTGCTGTCGGCCCAGGCCGATGGCCTGCACCCTGCGGTGCTGCGCCTGATCGACATGACCGTGACCGCCGCCCATGCCCAGGGCAAGTGGGTAGGTGTTTGCGGTGAGCTGGCCAGTGATCGTCTGGCCGTACCCTTGCTGGTTGGTCTGGGGGTGGACGAGCTGAGCGTAACGCCGCGTTCGATGGCGCTGGTCAAGGCGCGTGTGCGTGAGCTGGACAGCCGCCAGGCGCGTACCCTGGCCGACCGTGCCCTGACCCTGGACAGTGCCAGCGCCGTACGTGCGCTGGTGGCGGAGATGCACTGATGGCGCGAATCCTGACCCTGACCCTGAACCCGGCGCTGGATCTGACCCTGCTTCTGGATCGCCTGCAGCCCGGTGCGGTCAACCGCTGCCACGAGCTGCGCAGCCACGCCGCCGGCAAGGGGCTGAATGTCGCCCAGGTGCTGGCCGACCTTGGCCACAGCCTGAGCGTTGCCGGTTTTCTCGGTCGCAGCAATGCCGCGCCGTTCGAGAGCCTGATGCACAAGCGCGGCTTTCACGACCTGTTCGTCCGCGTGCCGGGCGAGACGCGCAGCAATATCAAGCTGGCCGAGGCCGATGGCTGCATCACCGACCTCAACGGGCCTGGTCTGCAGGTTGAGGCCGAGCATTTGCAACGCCTGGAGGCCGAACTGGAACCGCTGCTCGCCGGGCATGACGCCGTGGTGGTCGCCGGCAGCCTGCCGCGTGGGGTGACGCCGCAGTGGTTCGCCGGCCTGCTGCGGCGGATCAAGGCCACTGGCGTGCCGCTGGCGGTGGATAGCAGTGGTGCCGCGCTACACGCGGCCCTCGGCGTCGCGCCCTGGCTGATCAAACCCAATGAAGAAGAACTGACCGAGGTCTGTGGCAGCGATCTGCCGACCGCCGTGCAAGGTTTGCGTGCGCAGGGCATCGAGCATGTGCTGCTGTCGCGTGGTGCCGAGGGGGTCGACTGGCATGGGCCGAACATCGCCCTGCGCGCCACACCGCCGCGTGTCGAGGTGGTCAGCACGGTAGGGGCTGGTGACTCGCTGCTGGCTGCCAGCCTGCATGGCCTGCTCGCAGGCTGGCCGGCTGAACGTACCCTGCGCCTGGCCACGGCGGTGGCTGCGCAGGCGGTTACCCAGATCGGCTTCGGCATCCATGATCGCGAGCAACTGGCCCGTCTCGAAGCGGCCGTGCAGTTGCACCCCCTAGAACAATAAGAGGCCCACACCATGAATCTGTTGATCGTCACTGCCTGCCCCAACGGCCAAGTCACCAGCGTGCTCTGTTCGCGCCTGTTGCAGGCAGCGGCTGAGCGTCTGGGCTGGCAAACCCGTGTGGAGGTGCATGACAGCCGTGCCATCGGCGCGCCGCTGAGCGAGGCGCAAATCGCTGCCGCCGACTGGGTGCTGGTGGTCAAGACCGGTGAATTGCCGCTGGCGCGTTTCGCCGGCAAGCGTCTGGTTCAGGCTACGCCGGCAGAGGCACTGGCCGACCCGCAGCGTTTCCTGCGTGAAGCCGCCGAACGCGCTCAGCCCTATGTAGAAAGCGCCGAGCCTGAAACCGCTGGTCGCCGCCGGCTGGTCGCCATCACCGCCTGCCCGACCGGTGTGGCGCATACCTTCATGGCCGCCGAAGCGCTGCAACAGGCGGCGCAGCGTATGGGCATCGATCTGCAGGTGGAGACCCGTGGCTCGGTCGGGGCGCGCAACCTGCTCGACGAGGCTGCCATTGCCGCCGCCGATGCGGTACTGCTGGCCACCGACATCGAAGTGGATACCAGCCGCTTCGCCGGCAAGAAGGTCTATCGCTGCGGCACCGGGGTGGCATTGAAACAGCCGCAACAGACGCTGGAAAAGGCCCTGAGTGAGGCCCGGCCACTGGCCGAGGCGGCAGCGCCTGCCGAGGGCAAGGCAGGCGCCGGCAGTGGCGAAAAGAGCGGCCCCTACAAGCACCTGCTTACCGGCGTGTCCTACATGCTGCCGATGGTAGTGGCGGGCGGTCTGTTGATCGCCCTGTCGTTCGTCTTCGGCATCGAGGCGTTCAAGGAAGAAGGCACACTGGCTGCCGCGCTGATGAAAATTGGGGGGGAGAGCGCCTTTCAGCTGATGGTGCCGCTGTTGGCCGGTTACATCGCCTATTCCATCGCCGACCGTCCGGGGCTGGCGCCGGGGATGATTGGCGGCCTGCTCGCCGGTTCACTGGGTGCCGGCTTCATCGGTGGCATTGTCGCTGGCTTCATTGCCGGTTATTCGGCCAAGGCCATTGCCCGCTGGGTGCGCTTGCCGGAAAGCCTGGAGGCGCTCAAGCCGATTCTGATCATCCCGCTGCTGGCCAGCCTGATTACCGGTATGGCGATGATCTATGTCGTTGGCAGCCCGGTCGCGGGCGTACTGAAGTCGCTCACGCAGTTTCTCGACAGCATGGGCAGTACCAATGCCATCCTGCTCGGTGCATTGCTTGGCGGCATGATGTGCGTGGACCTTGGTGGGCCGATCAACAAGGCGGCGTATGCCTTCTCGGTCGGTCTGTTGGCGTCGAGCAGCTATGCGCCGATGGCGGCGACCATGGCCGGGGGTATGGTGCCGCCTATCGCCATGGCCATTGCCACCGTGCTGGCGCGGCGCAAGTTCGCCCAGAGCGAGCGTCAGGCCGGCAAGGCGGCGGGTGTACTCGGGCTGTGCTTCATCTCCGAGGGGGCGATTCCCTTTGCGGCGAAAGACCCGATGCGGGTGATCCCGGCGAGTATTGCCGGCGGCGCGCTGACGGGGGCGCTGTCCATGTACTTCGGTTGCAAGTTGATGGCCCCGCATGGCGGCCTGTTCGTATTGCTGATCCCCAACGCCATCAACCATGCACTGTTGTACCTGCTGGCCATCGTCGCCGGCAGTCTGCTCACGGGTGTGCTCTATGCCTTGATCAAACGGCCGGAAGCACAACCCATGATGGCTGGCGCAGAGTGAGTGCAGAGTGACGGGGCTCGGTTACACTGGCTCCATCTGCGTCAGGAAATAGGGCGGCGGTCCACCCGTGCGCACCCTGACGCAGTCGCCCTCACCCAGAAAGGATCTTCTGCAGATGACCCAAGCTCTCGCGCATCGCTGGCGCTTCTTCCGTGCCGGCGGTTTCGATCAGGTGCAACTGGAAACCCCTGCTGACCTCGCCGCCTTGCGCGGCCTGGATCAGAAACTTTGGGCCAGCCTGGCCTGCCCGGTGAACAGCCTGGAGCTGGACCGGCGCATGCTCGATTACATCGACCTGAACAGGGACGGTCGGATTCGCGCCCCGGAGATACTCGACGTGGTCGACTGGACCCTCGCGCGTCTGCGTGACCCCGCTGTACTGTTCCAGCCTGGGCCGTTGCAGTTGACATCGCTCACCGACGATACCGTGGGTACACATCTGCGCCTGGCTGCGCAGCGCCTGCTGAGTGTGCTTGGGCGCCCGGATGGCGACAGCCTGGTACCGGCTGATACCGCTGACCTGGCCAAGCTGTTCCCGCCTCACCAGCCCAATGGTGATGGTCTGGTGCCGGCGACCCTGACCGAAGATGCCGAACTCAAGGCCGCCATTACCGACATCATCGCCTGCCTCGGTGCGCAGACCGACCGCAGTGGTGAGCCGGCCATCGGTGCCGAGCAGATCACCGCTTTCTTCGACCAGGCGCGCCTGCTGCATGCCTGGCACGCACGGGCTGCCGAACAGGGGCTGGATGCCTTCGGTGAAGGTACCGTGGCGGCGGTCGAGGCGCTGAGCGCCGTGCGCGAGAAGATCGACGATTACTTCACCCGTGTGGCCATGGCCGAGTTCGATCCGCGTGCAGCCGCCTTGATGAATGCCAGGGAAGAGGAGCTGGTGCGTCTGGCTTCACTGTCTCTGGCCGATGCCGGCGAGGTTGCGGGCCTGCCGTTGGCCTCCGTGCAGCAGGGCGACGACTTGCCGTTGAGCAAGGGCCTCAACCCGGCCTGGCAGAGTGCCATCGACGAGTTCCGCCAGCGCGTGGTGGTGCCGGTGTATGGCGAGCAGGACAGCCTGTCACGCGAGCAGTGGCAGCACCTGGTTGCGCTGTGCGGCAACTACCTGGCCTGGCGCGCCGAGACGCCGAGCGTGGCGATTGCCGAGGTACTTGAGCGCGGACGTATTCTCGAACTGGTGGAGCAGGGCGCCGAAGCGCGCCTGCTGGCGCTGGTGGCAGAGGATAAGACCGTGGCCGAAGCGGCGGACGGGCTGGTTGAGCTGGACAAGCTGATTCGCCTGCGTCATGGCCTGGTCACGTTGCTACGCAACTTCGTGTCCTTCCAGGCGTTTTATTCGCGTCAAGAGAAGGCCGTTTTCCAGGCCGGGGTTCTGTACATCGACGGCAAGAGCTGCGAACTGGTGGTCGAGGTCGACAACGTCGAAGCCCACGCCAAGGTGGCGGCGGCCAGCGACTGCTTCCTGCTCTACTGCGCCTGCACCCGTCGCGGCGAGCCGGTGCGCGGCAAGGAGACGCTGAACATCGTGGTGGCGGTGACGGCCGGTAGCGAGGGCGACCTGCAGGCGGGTCGCCATGGTCTGTTCTATGACCGCGACGGCAATGATTGGGACGCTACCGTGGTCAAGGTAGTACAGAACGCTATCAGCATTCGCGAGGCGTTTTGGTCACCCTATCGGCGCATTTCCAAGCTGGTTTCCGATCAGGTACAGAAGCTGGCTGCCAGCCGCGATGCCGACCTGGTCAACAAGACCGCCGCCAAGGTGGGGGAAACTGGGGCAGCGCCAGCCGCCACGCCGACCCCGGCATTCGACATTGCCAAGTTCGCCGGTATATTCGCCGCCATAGGCCTGGCGGTCGGTGCCTTGGGCACGGCGCTCGCTGCCGTGGTCACGGGGATTCTGGGGCTTGCCTGGTGGCAGATCCCGCTGCTATTGCTCGGCGTACTGCTGGCGATTTCCGGGCCGGCCATGCTGCTGGCCTGGTTTAAACTGCGGCGCCGCAGCCTGGGGCCGATCCTCGATGGTAACGGCTGGGCGGTGAATACCCAGGCGCGCATCAGCATTCCCTTCGGCACCGCGCTTACGCAGATGGCAGAACTGCCCAAGGGCAGCGACCGCGCGTTGCGCGATCCCTATGCCAACAAACCGGTGGTATGGCCCTGGATCATCGCGCTGTTGCTGGCGCTGGGTGTGGGGTATTACGCCTGGAGCAACGGGCTATTCAGCCCGGCGCCAGAGGCGCCGGTCGAAGCGGCGGCGCCCGTTCAGAACGCTGCGCAGTAGGTGCTTGTCTCCCCTCTCCCGCTTGCGGGAGAGGGGCCGGGGCATCCGGCAACCCCAGTCGTCATCCCCCCTAGCCCCATCCCTCTCCGCCAGGCGTGCCTCAAATAAATGAAAGAGGGGGCCGCTCGTGCCAAGGCGTGGCTAGTCGGTTGCCTGCCAACACGCGCCAGTCACGCCGCTCAACCCGCCAACAGCTCCGCCACCCAGCGCGGCAGCTGTTCGGTGGCCGGGCCGTAGCGTTTCTCGGCGAACAGCGAGTGGCCCTGGCTGGGCTCCAGATTGATCTCCAGCGTGTGCGCGCCGGCGCGGCGCGCCTGTTCGACGAAACCCGCCGCCGGGTAGACATGGCCCGAGGTACCGATGCTGACGAACAGCTCGCACTGCTCCAGCGCGTCGTAAATGCGCTCCATGTGATAGGGCATCTCGCCAAACCAGACGATATCCGGGCGCAAGGTGCCGACCCGCCCGCAGCAGGCGCACGCCTGGCTGACCGGCATGTCATCCAGCAGCGCAAAACGCTGCTGGCTATTGCTGCACAGCATCGACTGCAACTCGCCGTGCATGTGCAGCAAGCGTTTGGAGCCGGCGCGTTCGTGCAGGTTGTCGACATTCTGCGTCACCAGCAGAAACTCGCCCTGCCAGCCTGCCTCCAGTTCCGCCAGCGCCAGGTGCCCGGCATTCGGTGCGATGGTCGGGTCGCGCAACTGCGCGCGGCGCATGTCATAGAAGCGCTGTACCAGTGCCGGATCGCGGGCAAAGCCTTCGGGCGTGGCCACCTCTTCGATGCGATGGTCTTCCCAGAGGCCGTCAGCTGCGCGGAAGGTACGGATGCCGCTTTCGGCGGAGATGCCTGCGCCGGTGAGAATGACGATGTTGGGATGGGGCATGTTGGCTCCGAAGCATAGCATTCGCAGTCTGGGTTGAAGGTAGCGCGTGGATGGGAGGCAATGGGCTTTTTGTAGGAGCCCGCTTGCGGGCGATCAGCGTTACAGCCAGATCGCATCCCAGTGCGGATAGTCTCCGACGCGCTTTACCAATCCGGCGCGCAGCGGGTTGGCGATAACGTATCGCGCCGTGGCGGCCAGATCTTCTTCCTTGCGTAGGGCGTGATCGTGAAAGCCCTTCTGCCAGGCGCGACCGCTGGCGTTTCGAGCCTTGTTGATGGCGATGGCGCTGCGGGATTTGAGCTGTAGCAATATCTGGGATAACGGCATGTCTGCGAGCTGCACCAACCAGTGCAAGTGATCCGGCATTACTACCCAGGCGAGGGAGTGGACGAGTTGCTGATCATGCAGGCGGCGCATTTCTGCAATCAGCAGCCTTGCAAGACGCCAGTCCTGAAAGGTGGGATGTCGTTGATAGGTGACTGCCGTCAGCAGATAGGCGCGATTCGCTTCGGAAACGCGCCCGGAGCGCAAGGCATGGCCATGATGGGTAAAGCGGCTGGAGTCCATTCCAGGTCTCTCGCTATCAAAATGTAGGAGCCGGCTTGCCGGCGATCAGGGTTAAGCGTGGTTCAGAAGCTGATCGCCCGCAAGCGTTCTCCTATAGCCGACCCCGTAGGAGCCGGCTTGCTGGAGTCCATTCCATATATCTCTCGTAGGAGCCGGCTTGCCGGCGATCTGTTTGGAGCAGAGAAGCATCGCCGGCAAGCCGGCTCCTACAAAGAGTAGTCGTGCAGACCTTTAGTGATGCTCACGCGTGGCGCGGAATTTCACTTCCGGCCAACGCTCTTCCATCAGGCTGAGGTTGACGCGGGTCGGGGCCAGGTAGGTGAGGTGGCCGCCGCCGTCGACGGCGAGGTTTTCAAAGGCCTTGTCCTTGAATTCCTTGAGCTTCTTCTCGTCGCTGCACTCGATCCAGCGCGCCGACCAGACGTTGATCGCCTCGTAGGCGCACTCCACCTTGTACTCCTCCTTGAGGCGGCTGGCGACCACGTCGAACTGCAGCACACCGACCGCGCCGAGCACGATGTCGTTGTTGCGCTCGGGGAAGAACACCTGGGTGGCGCCTTCTTCGGCAAGCTCCTGCAGGCCCTGGCGCAGCTGCTTGGATTTCAGCGGATCTTTCAGGCGCACGCGGCGGAACAGTTCCGGGGCGAAGTGCGGGATGCCGGTGAAGCCCAGGTTCTCGCCTTCGGTGAAGGTGTCGCCGATCTGGATGGTGCCGTGGTTGTGCAGGCCGATGATGTCGCCGGCGTAGGCCTCTTCCAGGTGCTCACGCTCGCTGGAGAAGAAGGTCAGCGCATCGCCGACGCGCACGTCCTTGCCCAGGCGCGCATGGCGCATCTTCATGCCCTGGGTGTACTTGCCCGAGCAGATGCGCATGAAGGCGATGCGGTCGCGGTGTTTGGGGTCCATGTTCGCCTGGATCTTGAACACGAAGCCGGAGAACTTCTCCTCGGTCG
>CAZIZA010000024.1:13112-22030 GCA_964543555.1 uncultured Pseudomonas sp. | reverse complement strand
GGATGGTGGTGATGGTCTTGTCCCAGTTCTGCACCTTGACCGTGTGCAGGGCGATATCGATCACGTCGCCGTCCGCGTTCAGCTGAGGCATTTCCACCCAGTCACCGACGCGGATGATGTCGCTGGAGGAAATCTGCACGCTGGCCACCAGCGACAGCAGGGTGTCCTGGAAGATCAACATCAGTACCGCAGCCATGGCGCCGAGGCCGGACAGCAGGATCAGCGGCGAGCGGTCGATCAGCGCCGCCACCATCAGGATTGCGGCGATGGCGAAGATGGCAATCTTGATTACCTGCAAGTAGCCCTTGATCGGCTTCAGGTGTGCGTTGGGGCGACGCTGGTAGAGGGTGTTGAGGATATCCAGCAGCGCGCCAATGGCCATGGCGATGGTCAGCACCACGAAGGCGCCGCAGACATTGCGCGTCACTTCCACCACGGCAGCGGGCATGCCCGGCACCCAAACCACGCCGCTGGACAGCACCAGCGCCGGCACGATGTTGGACAGACGCTTGATGATACCGCTTTCCTTGATCTGGCCGTGGCGGCCCAGTGCGGTGACGCCAACCAGGCGGTAGATGGCGCGCACCAGAATGCGTTTGACCACCCAGTTCGACAGCCAGGCGGCGACGATCAGGGTGAAGGTAGCGGTGAGGGTGAGCAGTTCTGGCTGAGTGTTCAGCCAGTCCATCCAGGTAGTGAGCTCATTCGGCATTTCCGGCTCCGAAGCAGGCAGGAGGAAAGGCCGACGCTACACGGCCGGCCATCTGAGCCGCCGTACCCTAGCAAAAATATGTCGTTAACCCAAACGGCAGGTGTTGCACGCTGCGTCGGCTCAGGGCTTGAACGCACCAATGAAGATCGCCGGATCAACCCGCGCATCGTTGAGGCTGACGTTCCAGTGCAGGTGCGGGCCGGTGGCGCGTCCGGTGGCGCCGACCTTGCCGACATGGCCACCTCGGGCGATTTCGTCGCCAAGCTTCACATCGATCTCGGACAGGTGGCAGAACATGCTGATCAACCCCTGGCCGTGATCGAGAAACACTGTCTTGCCATTGAAGAAGTAGTCACCGACGAGGATCACCTTGCCGGCGGCTGGCGCCTTGATCGGTGTGCCGCGGTTGGCGGCGAAGTCCAGGCCCGAGTGCGGGTTGCGCTCTTCGCCGTTGAAGAAACGACGCAAGCCGAACGGACTGGACAGCGGGCCGTTGACGGGTCTGTCGAACATCAGGTTGCTTGGCTGGCGGGCGCTGAATTGTTGATAGGCGCGGGTCTGCTCGGCCAACTCCCGTTCGATACGTTTCAGGTTGGCGGCGTTGGGGGTGACCTGCTGCTGGTTCTTGATGGTGATGCGCTGCTCGGTGTAGTGCTTGGCGCCCACCTCAAAGCTCAGCCTCTGACCGCCCTCGACCTCTACCTGCTGAGTGCCCGGCTTGACGCTGAGTGGAATGCCGACGATGGCGATCCAGCGTTTGCCGTCCTCATGCACGGTCAGCACCGGCTTGCCCTGATAGCGCACCTTGGGCGCCTGCGCCGGGTTACCCAGATCGATCACCGCCACACCACCCGGCACCGGCTTGTTCAGCAAACGGGTGATGAAACCTTCGGCGTGGGCGGGCAGGGCGATACATAAGGCAAGCAGAACGATCAGGGTGCGCATAAAAATCCTATACGAAAAGAACGCCGAAGGCTGGATGCAAACGGTAGGGTGGGCTTCAGCCCACCAACAGGGGACTGGTTTTGGTGGGCTGAAGCCCACCCTACCAACTGAAGCGCAGCGCCGCCCGGCCCACCCTGCCAACGGTTAGTCCAACAGCGACAAGGTCGCCGGTTGTATGTGGTTGTCTTCGACGCGCACGTGCAGTTCGCCTTCGCCAAGGCGCGCCTTGAGGCGTTGGCCGGGGTGTGTCTGCGCGGCGCTGCGCACGGCCTGGCCGCGTTCGTCGAGGAGGATGCTGTAGCCGCGACCGAGGGTGGCCAGCGGGCTGACGATCTGCAGTTGCGCGGCCAGTGCGCCCAGTTGCTGACGCTGGCTGCGTAGCTGGCCCTGCATGGCGCGTGGCAGACGCGTTGCCAGGCCATCCAGGCGCTGGCGCAACAGGGCCAGGTTACGCCCCGGATGCTGCGCGGCGAGGCGCGCATCGAGGCGGGCCAGGCGCTCGCGCTGATTGGCCAGTTGCTGGTTGAAGGCACGGCGCAGGCGCATGTCCAGATCGTCCAGGCGCTGGGCTTGCTGGCGCAGTCGCTCGCCGGGGTGGCGCAGGCGTCGGCTCGTTCCTTCAAGTCGTAGACGTTCGCGGGCCAGGCGGCCTTGCATGTGCAGGACCAGGCGCCGTTGCAAATTATGCAGGCGCTGCACCAGTTCGCTGCTATCGGGTGCCAGCAGTTCGGCGGCGGCCGAAGGCGTTGGCGCGCGCACATCGGCGACGAAGTCGGCGATAGACACGTCCGTCTCGTGGCCCACGGCGCTGACGATGGGCGTGACGCAGGCCGCCACGGCGCGGGCCACGGCTTCTTCGTTGAAGCACCACAGATCTTCCAGCGAGCCGCCACCACGGGCCAGGATCAGCGCGTCGAACCCTTGCGCATCGGCGCGTTGCAGGGCGCGCACGATCTGCGCGGTAGCTTCGCGGCCCTGCACGGCGGTGGGGATCAGGTTCAGCTCCACCTGCGGCGCGCGGCGGCGAAACACGCTGATGATGTCGCGGATCACCGCACCGGTCGGTGAGGTGACGATGCCGATACGCTTGGGGTGGGCGGGCAGGGCGATCTTGCGTTCGGTAGAGAACAGCCCTTCGGCGCCGAGCTTTTCCTTCAGCGCCTCGAACGCCAGGCGCAGCGCGCCATCACCTGCCGGCTCGACGGCGTCGAGAATCAGCTGGTAGTCGCCGCGCCCCTCGAACAGCGAGACCTTGCCGCGTACCTTCACCGCCAGTCCGTCGCGCAGCGCCTGGCGCACGCGCGCAGCGTTCTGCCGGAACAGCGCGCAACGCACCTGGGCCTGGCTGTCCTTCAGGGTGAAGTAGATGTGGCCGGAGGCCGGGCGGGCGAGGTTGGAGATTTCCCCCTCGACCCAGATGCCGGCGAACACGTCCTCCAGCAGCAGGCGGGCGCGATTGTTGAGCTGGCTGACACTGAGCACCTCGCGGTCGAGGTTCAGGCGAGCAAAGGGATCATTGATCATGGGGCGGCATGATAAGCCGAGAGGCGCGCAGGTGCGACCTTCATCAGGCGTCCTGCAGCAGGCGGTCGAGCAACCAGGCCGCGACGGGGCCGAGTTCGCGCTGGCGTGACCAGATGGCGTCCACGGTTACCCGCCGTGGCCAACCGCTGCAAGACAGTTCATGCAGACCACCGAAGCCGTAGGCGTCGACCAGTTGGCGCGGCAGTTCGGCCCAGCCGAAGCCCAGGCGCGCCATTTCCAGCAGCATCAGGTAGTCCGGCGCAGCCCAGCAACGTCCGCCGCTGCCGGGTAGATCGTCGCTGTTGGCATCGTCATGGGCGATGCTGCTCAGGCGCAGAAGGCGCCAGCGGGACAAATCGTCATGCCGCACTTCGGCCTGTTTACTCAGCGGGTGATCCTTGGCCACGAACAGGCCGAGCTCGCTGCTCATTTCCAGGCGGGCATGGGCGATATGTGGCGGGTAGCTGGGTAATGCGGCGATCAGACCCAGTTGCGCACGGCCCTGGGTGACCAGATCGAGCACATCGGCCTGCTCGCCGATCAGACTCTCGAATTGCAGATCGGGGAAGCGCTTGTCCAACTCTTGCAGCCGTGCTTCGAATCGCTTCGGCTGGTAGGCATCGGAGAGTACCAGTGTCAGGCGCGGCTCCTGGCCTTTGGCCAAACCGGCTGCATGTCGCGCCAGACGGTCGCTGGCACACAGGACTTCTTCTGCATGGGCCAGCAGGCTGGCCCCTGCTTCGGTCAGTTGCAGGTGGCGTGGGCCACGTTCGAACAGCGCCACACCGAGATCAATCTCCAGGCGGGCAACAGCCTCGCTGATGGTCGACTGGCTCTTGCCCAAACGCCTTGCCGCAGCGCTGAGCGAGCCGCAGTTGGCGGCCTGAACGAAGGCTTGCAGCGATTCAGGTGAAATATTCATATCGGTTTTGCCGATGGCAGTTGCCTTTGGGTTGGCTGATATTCCGATGATCATAGCGCTCGTCGTCACTTATCACGAGGTTCGTTTCATGACTCAGCCCCTGCCGCGCTCCCTGCGTGAGCGCATTGGTCACGCCCTGGCCTTCGAAGGTATTGCCGTACTTATCTGTGCGCCGGCCATGGCCTGGTTCATGGATAAGCCGTTGCTGCACCTTGGCGTGCTGACTCTGATGTTCTCCACCGTGGCGATGTTGTGGAACATGCTGTTCAACTATCTGTTCGATCGTGCGCAGAAGCGCCTTGGCTTTGAGCGCGGGCTGTGGGCGCGGGTCAGCCATGCGCTGCTGTTCGAAGTGGGCTTGATCATCGTGCTGGTGCCGCTGGCCGCCTGGTGGTTGTCGATCGGTCTGCTCGAGGCGCTGCTCCTGGACATCGTGTTGATCCTGTTCTTCCTGCCGTACACCATGGCGTTCAACTGGATCTACGACGTGCTGCGTGCGCGCTGTGTGGCCCGTCGTGAAGCACAGGCGGCTGCTGTTATCTGTCGTGGGGCTTGATTTGCCGGCGCTAGCGCCTAAGCTGCCGCCCTTTCCTTGCCAGCCGTTCGAACACCATGACCGCGCAACTGATCCTCGTCCCGCAGATATCCACGCTTCCCGCTCACGAGCAAAAGGCCCAGGCCATGCTGCGCTGGCTGGTCAAACGGGAAATCGTCGAGGCATTGCCGACCACCTGCGGTCAGGGTGGCAACGGTATGGCCTACGCCATCGGGCCCGGCGCTCGGCGTATCGCCCAGCGTCCCGATTTGCTGCCTTATGGTGAGGCGCACAATGGTCTGGAGATCATTACCAAGCGCTGCATCTATGTGCCGACGCGCGGCTTTCTCGAAGAGGCGGGCTGCGCCGAATGCCGCAGGGAAGTCGGCGTGCCGCTGTTCGACAGCCTGGAGGTGTGGTGGCCAGGGGAAACCGACAACTTCACCTGCCCGGAATGCGGGCATGAAGACGACATCAACGGTTTCCTGTTCCTGCAGCCGTGCGGCTTTTCCAACCTGGGCTTCATCTTCAACGGCTGGGCCGAGGCAGGCCTGCGCCCGGCGTTCGTCGAAGAGTTCGGCGAGCGCCTGGGCTTTGCGCTGAGGCAGGTAAGGGTCGACGATCCGGCTTGAGCGCGGCTCGCTCTCTCGCTTGTGGGAGGGGCTTTAGCCGCGACTTCATGCTGTTTTCAGTCGCCGCTGAAGCGCCTCCCACGGGGCGTTTCAGAACTCGACGCTGGCCGACAGGCGCAGCTCGCGTGGCTCGCCAACGGCGATGCGCAGGTCGCCACCACTGGACGGGTAGTACTCCTTGTCGAACAGGTTGTTGGCGTTGAGTTGCAGCGTGGTCTTGTCGCCCAGCAGGCGCGTGGTTTCCCAGGAGACGAAGGCGTCGGCGACGGTGTAGCTGTCCAGCCAGGCGCTGTTGGCGTTGTCCACCGCGCGCTTGCCGACGTAGCGTGCGCCGCCGCCAACGCGCCAGAGACCGAATTCGCTCGGCATCGCCAGGTCGTGGCTCAGATACAGGCTGCCCATGTTCTTCGCCGCGTTGACCAGGGCATTGCCCTTGTCATCCGGGTCGTCGAGGATTTCCGTGTCGGTGTAGGCGTAGGTGGCGATCAGGTTCCAGCGCTCGGCGATGCGCCCGGTGAGGTCGACTTCGACGCCGCGCGAGCTAACCTTGCCAGCAGCTTCGGAGACGCCGTTGTTGCTGACGACTACGTTCTGCTTCTCGATGTCGTAGACCGCGATATTGGCGCTCAGGTCGGAGGTGATGTCGTACTTGGCGCCGACTTCGCGGCTTTTGCCTTCCTCCGGGTCGAAGGCACTGGCGTCTGAGAGTGTGTCGGATTGGTTGGGCTTGAACGATTCACTGTAATTGGCATAGAGCGAGAGTTTGTCGGTGGCGGCGAATACCACCCCTACGAACGGCAGGAAGGCTTGACCCTGATCGTTGATCAAACGGTTATAGCTGCTGCCCAGGCCTTGATCCAGATACTGGTCGTAGCGTTGATAGCGGCCACCCAGTACGAGTATCCATTGATCGTTGAGGTGCCAATTGTCCTTGGCGTAGATCGAATTGGAATGTACTTCGTCGCGGCGGTCGCTGGTCAGGGCGTAGATAGCCTCCTGCTCTGAGAGGTTGCCGTAAACCGGTTGGTAAATGCTGAAGTTGTTGTTTGTCGGGCCGCGATAGGTGTCGCCACGGAAGTTGTCGACTTGCTCGTCGTCGATGCCCAGCAGCAGTTCGTGTCGTTGACCGAACAGGCGGGTATTACCGATCCAGTCCCAGGCAGCGTACTGCACCTGATTGTCATACTCCCCACCGTTGGCGCGGCGTGTGAGGGCGCCGGTGTTGGCATTGACTGCAGTGGCTACCGCTTCGGCGAAGTCGTACTTCTCCTGATTGAAACTGTAGGTGAAGCGGGTTTTCCAGTCCGGGTTCAACTGGTATTCAATGCGCGCATCGAAAATCTGGCCAATGCCCTCGTTCTTCGCCCAGGGCTCGCCAAACTGCTGGTTATAGCGGGTGTTGGCGATGCGGTTGTTGACCAGCACCGTGCCGCGATCCACGGGCGTGGAATATTCCTTGTACTGATACGACAGGTCGATACGCAGGTCGTCGCCAGTCCAGCTCAGCGACGGCGCAATCAGGCTGCGTTCGTCACTGCCGTAGTTGCGCCAGTAGTCTTCGTGCTGCCGTTCGGCGACCACGCGGTAAGCAAAACCGCTATCGCCCATGGGGCCTGTGGTGTCTACCGATAGATTGCCGCCGCCGAAACTTGAATGCTCGCCGGCAATGCGCGTGCGCTGGCTGTATTCGGGACGCTTGCTGATGACGTTGATCAGTCCACCAGGTTCCAGGGCTCCATAGAGTAGAGATGCCGGCCCCTTGAGCACCTCCACCCGCTCGGTGGTCGCGTCGAAATTGCGCGACAGGTTGCTGCGCACGCCATCGCGCAAAGTCGAACCATCGGTATTGTTGCCAAAGCCACGTTTGACAAAACCGTCCTGCGTGCCGGCCAGCGTGTTGCTCTGGGTCATGCCACTGACGAACTTCATCGCATCGTCCAGCGATCTGACCTGAAAGTCCTCGATGGTCTGTGGCGTTACCACCTGTACCGACTGGGCTTCATCCTTGAGTGCCACTGAAGATTTGCTCGCCGTACTGGCGCGCTTGGCCTGGTAGCCGTCTTCTTCCTGAGCGGGCTTGGCGACCACTTCCTGGCTGGGTAGCTCCAGCTCCTGGGCCAGCAGTGGGGTGGCTGGCAACAGGCAAAGGGGCAGCAGGGCAGCGCATAGGCTGCTCTGTGAAGAACGGATGGATTTCATTTGGTACTCGAGTGCAGGCGTTTTTGAGAATCATTATTTTATTATTTTCAAGGTGTGCCTGCCTAGGGATGCACTTTGCGTTGAGTGAAATGAGGTCGCTGGGTATAATGCCGCGCTTCTTATTTTCCCGCTCGGGAGCCCGCCCATGCTGCGCATCAGCCAAGAAGCACTCACTTTCGACGACGTCCTGCTCATCCCGGGTTATTCCGAGGTGCTGCCCAAGGACGTCAGCCTCAAGACCCGCCTGACCCGTGGCATCGAACTGAACATCCCGCTGCTGTCCGCTGCGATGGATACCGTCACCGAAGCGCGCCTGGCCATTGCCATGGCCCAGGAAGGTGGCATCGGCATCATCCACAAGAACATGACCATCGAGCAGCAGGCTGCCGAAGTGCGCAAGGTCAAGAAGTTCGAGGCCGGTGTGGTCAAGGATCCGATCACCATCGAAGCCGACGCCACCGTGCGTGATCTGTTCGAGCTGACCCGCTTGCACAACATCTCCGGTGTGCCGGTGCTCTCCAACGGTGATCTGGTCGGTATCGTCACCTCTCGCGACGTACGCTTCGAGAACCGTCTGGATGCCCTGGTACGTGACGTGATGACGCCGAAAGAGCGCTTGGTCACGGTCAAGGAAGGCGCTGACAAGGAAACCGTGCGCGAGCTGCTGCACAAGCACCGCATCGAGAAGGTGCTGATCGTCGACGACGCCTTCACCCTCAAGGGCATGATGACCGTCAAGGACATCGAAAAGGCCAAGGCCTACCCGCTGGCGAGCAAGGACGATCAAGCGCGTCTGCGCGTTGGCGCTGCCGTCGGCACTGGCGCCGATACCGGTGACCGCGTGGCTGCTCTGGCTGCCGCTGGCGTCGACGTGATCATCGTCGACACCGCCCATGGCCACTCCAAGGGCGTGATCGACCGCGTACGCTGGGTCAAGCAGAACTTCCCGGAAGTCCAGGTGATCGGCGGCAACATCGCCACTGGTGCGGCTGCACTGGCACTGGTCGAGGCTGGCGCAGACGGTGTCAAGGTCGGCATCGGTCCGGGTTCTATCTGCACCACCCGTATCGTCGCTGGCGTTGGCGTGCCGCAGATCAGCGCCGTGGCCAACGTAGCCGCCGCGCTGGCTGGCACCGGTGTGCCGCTGATCGCCGATGGTGGTATCCGCTTCTCCGGTGACCTGTCCAAGGCCATCGTCGCTGGTGCTTCCGCCGTGATGATCGGCTCTATGCTGGCTGGTACCGAAGAGGCTCCGGGCGAGGTCGAACTGTTCCAGGGTCGCTCCTACAAGGCATACCGTGGCATGGGTTCGCTGGGTGCCATGGCGCAGGCGCAAGGTTCGAGCGACCGTTACTTCCAGGACTCCTCGGCCGGTGCCGAGAAGCTGGTGCCGGAAGGTATCGAAGGCCGCGTTCCCTACAAGGGCGCGATGAGTGCCATCGTTCACCA
>CAZIZA010000024.1:0-13012 GCA_964543555.1 uncultured Pseudomonas sp. | reverse complement strand
AAGGTATCGAAGGCCGCGTTCCCTACAAGGGCGCGATGAGTGCCATCGTTCACCAACTGATGGGTGGCCTGCGTGCCTCCATGGGCTACACCGGTTGCGCCACCGTCGAGGAAATGCGCACCAAGCCCGAGTTCGTGCGCATCACCGGCGCCGGCATGGCTGAGTCGCACGTCCATGACGTGCAGATCACCAAGGAAGCACCCAACTACAGAGTTGGTTGATTCGCCGCAATGTTATGAATAACGGGGCTGTTCGATCAGCCCCGTGTCATTTGTGAACACCTACGAGAGACGGCCATGGCCCACGACATTCACGCCCACCGCATCCTCATTCTGGACTTCGGTTCCCAGTACACCCAACTGATCGCCCGCCGTGTGCGCGAGATCGGCGTCTATTGCGAACTGCACCCCTGGGACATGAGCGACGAGGACATCCGTGCCTTCGCCCCGCGCGGCATCATTCTCGCCGGCGGCCCGGAGTCGGTGCACGAAGCCAATAGCCCGCGCGCACCGCAAGCGGTGTTCGACCTGAATGTGCCGGTGCTGGGCATCTGCTACGGCATGCAGACCATGGCCGAGCAGCTCGGTGGCAAGGTGGAAGGTTCCGATCTGCGTGAGTTCGGTTACGCCCGTGTCGACGTGGTCGGCAAGAGCCAACTGCTGGCCGGCATCGAAGATCATGTCGACGCCGACGGCGTGCTCGGCCTGGACGTGTGGATGAGTCACGGCGACAAGGTCACCCGCCTGCCGGAAGGTTTCCATATCCTCGCCAGCACCCCGAGCTGCCCGATCGCCGCCATGTGCGACGACACTCGCCACTACTATGGCGTGCAGTTCCACCCGGAAGTGACCCACACCAAACAGGGCGGCCGCATCCTCTCGCGCTTTGTGCTGGAGATCGCGGGCTGCGAAGCCCTGTGGACGCCGGCCAATATCGTCGAAGATGCCATCGCTGCCGTGCGCGCCCAGGTCGGCGACGCCAACGTGCTGCTCGGCCTGTCCGGCGGTGTCGATTCCTCGGTTGTCGCAGCGCTGCTGCACAAGGCCATCGGCGACCAATTGACCTGCGTATTCGTCGACAACGGCCTGCTGCGCCTGCACGAAGGTGATCAGGTGATGGCCATGTTCGCCGAGAACATGGGCGTCAAGGTGATCCGCGCCAACGCCGAAGAGCAGTTCCTCTCCAACCTCGCCGGCGAAGCCGACCCGGAGAAGAAGCGCAAGATCATCGGCCGCACCTTTATCGACGTGTTCGATGCCGAAGCCAGCAAGCTGGACAACATCCAGTTCCTCGCCCAGGGCACCATCTACCCGGACGTGATCGAGTCCGCTGGCGCCAAGAGCGGCAAGGCCCACGTGATCAAGAGCCACCACAACGTCGGTGGCCTGCCGGAGGAGATGAACCTCAAGCTGGTCGAGCCGCTGCGTGAGTTGTTCAAGGACGAAGTACGCAAGATCGGCCTGGAGCTGGGCCTGCCCTACGACATGGTCTACCGCCACCCGTTCCCGGGCCCGAGCCTGGGCGTGCGCATCCTCGGCGAAGTGAAGAAGGAATACGCCGACATCCTGCGCCGCGCCGACCACATCTTCATCGAAGAGCTGCGCAAGGCCGACTGGTACCACAAGACCAGCCAGGCGTTCGTGGTGTTCCAGCCGGTGAAATCGGTGGGCGTGGTCGGCGATGGCCGTCGCTACGCCTGGGTCGTCGCCCTGCGCGCCGTGGAAACCGTCGACTTCATGACCGCTCGCTGGGCGCACCTGCCTTACGAGCTGCTGGAAACCGTCAGCGGCCGCATCATCAACGAAATCGAAGGCATCTCCCGCGTTACCTATGACGTGTCGAGCAAGCCGCCAGCGACGATCGAGTGGGAGTGATGTCGGGTCCTTCTGGACTCATTGAGATGTATCGATAGCCAATTGCAACGTGTTGATTTAAAAGAAAATTCGTTGCAATGGTTATCGAGGCCTATCGCCGATTAGCAGAATGGATTGGCGGTAGCGGGGACGGTAGTAAACAGCGGTCGGATTGAGACCGTTCTGTTTACTATCCGGTCAAAACCGGTCTTTGACGGTAAATCGCTCCTTGGGAAAGCTTGCCCCGTGCGGCTTTCCCGGCATCAACAGGTCTCCTGACCCTTGACGGTAAAAGCCGTCATGAACAGGAGTAAAAACCTCGATGCTTACTGATACCAAACTGCGCAATCTCAAGCCCAAGTCCAAGCTGTACAAGGCTTCCGATCGCGATGGTATGTACGTGACGGTATCGCCTACCGGTACCGTCACCTTTCGCTACGACTACCGTCTCAATGGACGCCGAGAAACGCTGACCATCGGGCGCTATGGGCCAACTGGCATTTCCTTGGCCATGGCTCGCGAGAAGCTGCTCGATGCCAAGCGCATGGTCGCCCTGGGCAAGTCTCCCTCCCTGGAGAAGCAGCGCGCTAAGCGGCGCCTCAACGCCGCCAAGAATTTCGGTGAAACGCTGACGAAGTGGTTGGCTGGTGCGCGTATGGCCGACAGCACGCGCGCGATGCGTAAAAGCATCATCGACCGCGACATCCTGCCGGTCTTCGAAAACCGGCTGCTGACCGAAATCACCCCTGACGATCTACGAGCCCTGTGTGCCAAGGTCAAGGCTCGCGGGGCACCGGCAACTGCGGTCCATATTCGCGACATCGTGAAACAGGTCTACGCGTTCGCGATCCTGCATGGCGAGAAGGTCGAGAATCCGGCTGACGACGTCAAGGCGTCTTCTATCGCTATTTTCGCACCGAAGGACCGGGCGCTGAGCCCGACCGAAATTCGGCTGGCCTTCCATCAACTGGAGACAATCGCCGCGTATCCCACGATCAAGCTGGCCTTGCGGCTGGTGCTGCTGACCTTGGTACGCAAGAGCGAGCTGATCGAGGCGACCTGGGACGAGGTGGACTTCGAAAACGCCACCTGGACGATCTCCAAGGAGCGGATGAAGGGGCGTAACCCGCACGTTGTCTACCTGTCGCGCCAGGCCTTGGACATCTTCGTGGCGCTGCACACCTGTGCGGCCGGTTCCCGCTATGTGTTGCCCTCGCGATATGACATCTACCGCTGCATGTCGCACGCCACCCTGAACCGCATCACCCAGCTCATCGCCTCCCGCGCGAAGGAAGCAGGCCTGCCTTTGGAGCCGTTCACCGTCCACGACCTGCGCAGGACGGGTTCCACGCTGCTCAACGAGGTGGGCTTCAACGGCGATTGGATCGAGAAATGCCTGGCTCACGAAGATGGTCGCTCCTCTCGCTCGGTCTACAACAAGGCCGAGTACGCGGAGCAGCGCCGGCACATGCTGCAGGAGTGGGCGGACATGATCGACGCTTGGATCGATGGCCGCACTCATGTTCCCAAACTGCTGCCGGACAGCGTCGTAGTGCCGGTGTTGAGTGCCACGGTTTAAGGAAAGTGCAAGGTTGTCAGTTGACAGCCTTGCCAGTCGTGCGAATACTGGAGATCACTGATGGCCCGTCCTTCTCACTCGAAGAAAGAGGTCGAAGAAGCACTCAGGCATGCCGAAGAGCAGGGCTGGCGCATAGAGCTGGGTGGTAGCCACGCTTGGGGACGAATTTACTGCCCCTACAACGATGAAGAATGTCGCTGCGGCGAATTCTGCATCACCAGCGTGTGGAGCACACCGAAGAACCCTGGCAACCATGCGCGTGCCCTCCGGCGCGTCGTCGACAACTGCACCACGCACCGTAAACAGAGGCAGATCGCTGAGGGTGCAGAGGAGTAGCGCTATGGAATACATCTTCACACTGAAATATCAACTGACCGACGATGACCGTGAGCCGGAAGCATTGGTCGAGCGCCTCGGCGAGGCTGGCTGCGACGATGCCTTGATTGGCATTGGTCAGCCAGGTCGTCTGGCGCTGGAGTTCACCCGTGAAGCGGAGAGCGCTGAGGCGGCTGTGCGCAGCGCACTGGCTGACGTGCGCAGTGCCGTACCGTCGGCCAGGCTGATCGAGGTGGCACCAGATCTGGTCGGTCTCACCGATGTGGCGGAGATCGTCGGCGTCTCGCGCCAGAACATGCGCAAGCTGATGTTGGCTTATCCGAGCAGCTTCCCTACACCGGTGCATGAGGGCAGTGCGTCGATCTGGCACCTGGCGGACGTGCTGACCTGGCTGCAAGCCAAAGGCAGCTATTTGCTGCCTGGTGGCGTTCTGGATGTGGCTCAGGTGGCCCTGCAGGTCAATCTAGCCAAGGAAGAACGGCGGCTAACGCGCCCCGCCTCTAAGGAACTGCAAGCCCTTGTCGGATGAGGACGGCACCGACTTCATGCTTGGCTGCAGCCCGCCCGGACAGGGCGGGTTTTCCTCAGGTAAACATCCGGCTTGCTGATATTGATCCGAGGCGCCCGCTTGCGCTCCTCGATCCAAGCCTCCACCTCAGCCAGATCCCAGACCACACAACGTGGTGTCAGGTTGAAGCGCCGGGGGAACTCACCGCGACGTTCCATTTCGTAGATCGTGGATTCAGCCAGGGGGACGATCTGTCTTAGCTCATGCTTGCGAATTGTTCGCCGGAAGGGCAGGGGGCTGCCCTTCGGAAACTGCGGAAGCGACTCGTAGGCCTCCGTGCCCGGCAATGGGAGGGACTGATCAGAGTCGATATCGAGAACCTCGGTAGTACGCGAAGAAGTATCCATCTCTATCTCCATGATTACGCTCCATGGGGAGATGGTGGGTTTCAATACCAGGTGAGCCAACTTGCTGTAGCGTAGTCTGGTGTAGGAGATGCCTTCGGCCCAGGCTGTGTTGAAGCTCCTGCTACGTTCTGGGGTTCGCGTTGCGAATCGTGGGCCAAAGGATTATGAGTGACCTAGAAACGTTACAGGCCCAGTAAAACGGTGAGTAGCTCAGTGCAGGTAAAATAAGCTGAAAGCAGCGTGGTGACTGGGCTTGAGCGTAATTTAGCGAAATCTGCAAAAGCTGGGAACTGTACCGCCAGTGTACCGGTTTTGGTACCGCGACACGGTCAGGTTTTGCAGTAGGCCTGCTGTCTGATTGATCGCGGCCCTGAGGCTTGGTATGCGGCTGGATGCCAGACCTGCTGCCACACCTGCCATCACATTCAGCAAAGCTGTGCCTACTGGTTTAATGAGTTCGTATAGATCGAAGTTCCATACTGCATTCATAAAACTACCCTCCTTAGCAGCGCTTATTGCTGCGGTAATCAGTGGGTACTGCTCGAGAAGAGCAGCAGATACGATCAGTAAAACGAGGCTGACTGCAATGACAGAGATCGGGGCTTTCGACACCCCACATCCAGGTAGTCTTTCGTGCCTATTTCTGACATAGGCGAATGAAGAATTTATAGGCCTTGCCTGGCCCTGTGAATTCTTTCAGCTTACCATGAAAGGGTTGAAGGAATCCAGAAATACGTCTGTTGTAGAGCGAGTCAAATGAGCTGCTCTGCTCTAATAAATAGTTCAGTCGCGTGTTTGAGTCATTGTTGCTGAGAGAGGAGTGTCTCTGTCGGAGGTTGTGCGCTCTGATATGGTGTGGTGAATTTAGGTATACAATGATGTCGGCATTTTTAAAGCTTTTTCCTACCCAGCTGAAGTAAGTCCCTTCTGCTATCCAGTATGGTAGTTTTGAGTAGTCTTCAACTGCGGAAAGGCGCTCGATGCGCGATCTTGGTTGCTCGAAAGTACCTTCAGCTGCATCGATGAAAGCCAAGTGGTCTAGGTTGAACGCCGGAAAGCCAAGAAGATTTGATAGCCGAAGAGCTAATTCAGTTTTTCCGCTTCCGGCAGGACCAATTATGTGAATTCGGTTGTAATGCATAGTGATTTCAAAATTGCGTTATAGGCACTTCGAGGAAGTGCGGTAACCAGTCCGGAATCGGCGTAAGGCCTCTTCTATCAGCGGGGCAGAGGTGTTGCCAATAGGTCGCTGCTGGGCTGGCGTGAAAAGCGTTGGGTATCCTGGTGCAGTTTTTCAATCACCTCGGTCAGCCCGGCGCGGCGTAGGCCCTTTTCGGCATCTGCCCGCAGTTCGTCGAGCCATGGGGAGTGCCCGGAGTCGTGTGGCCATAGCTCATGGCCGGCCCCCAGGGGGTGAGGGCGGCATCTGTCCAGCCAGTGGGGGATAAGCCCTTTATGGTGGCTCAGTTGATACAGGGAAGCCGTATCCAGCTGCGTGCGGTGCATGATGGCGTCGTGGTGATGGGCAACCGCCAACACCTGTAGGAGATGGATAAGGCAGGGTCGATGCTCGAAGTGACCGCCTTCAGTGAGATGGTAAAAGCGTCTGCACACTGAATGGTCTTCATCCAATCGCTCCAGAACCAGAGCGTAATAGCCTTCTGAGTCCGGCCCGATTTCGCGGGTGTCGGGTGTGAGCAGATGCAGTTTGAACTCGAAGTTGGCCTCGGGTGTGCGCTGCTCCTGAAACCATTGATGTAGCCGTTCCGGTGCTTTGTAGCTGAAGAGGTGCTGGTGGGCTGAGTCGCTTTTCCCGGTTAGCCAGCCTCCTTCGAGCGCGAAATGCTGATTGAGCCAATCCAGATGCGCCTGACGCAAGGCCAGCTTGAGCTGATCGGCACTCGACCACTGGTAAGCCGAAAGCTGTAGCGCCTCCGGCAGCAGAGCATTGATCTCAGTACGGGCCACGCCATGGGCTTCGAAGGTCGCCAGCACGCGTGCTGCCTGCTGGCGTACCGGATTGTGCCGTTCACTAAGCCAGACAAACAGGCGCTGCAGCAAATCAATCCAGTCCTTGGGGTTCATGCGGCGGCTCCTGTGTTGGCGGGGGCGGGGCGTGTTTAGACCGAGGCCTTTCTGCCGCGCTTGGCCTTGGGGGCTGCGGCGCGTTGGGCTTTGATGCGTTGCAGCAGTAGGCTGGCAGGTTCGTCGTTGGGGTCTTGGGGGACCAGTTCGCCTCTGAAGGCTTTGGCCAGGATGCTTTGGGTCAGGTGGTCGATACGGCTTTTGGCTGAGGCGACTTTGGCTTCCAGTTGATCGGCGAAGGCGAAGAGCTGTTCGACGCAGCGGACGATTTCGGTTTGCTCTTGGTGCGGGGGCACTTGAATTGGAAGCGACAGCAGGGCTCCCTGAGTCAACTTTGCTCGACCTGTAGTACCTGTCAGCCAAGGAATGACGTCGTAATGCATTAGTGCGTAGCACAAGTAGTCCCGAGCCACAGAATCATGCGCACGGAGGGCATGAGCATGGTTGTTTACCCAGCATTTCCCTGAATACTTGTAAGCAATCGGCTTTTCACGCCCGTAGAACGTTTCATCCTCTGTCACCAACACCAAGTCCTCATCAAAGATGTATTCATCCACACGATCGACTTCGCCGTTTGCGCCAAAGTAGGGGTATTTACCTTCACCACCATTGCGTAGTTCTTTTTTCACTGGGACGCGCATGCTGTCCAAGCACTCTGCGAAATTGGAGACGCTGGCTACGACCCATCCTTGAGGTGCTTCAATCTCCCGCTTTTCAAGGTCAGGAGAAACTGGCTCCTTGAATTTCACGATAGGGTTCTCGCGGCGGCACTGAATCACTCTTGCGAGGTATTCTTCTGCGCTTTCGCTTACAGGATTTGAGCCTCGCCACTCCTCCGTCAACCGCCCGGAAACCGCTGCGGCGAGGACGGATTGGCGGAAGCGTTTGAGCAGGGCGGGGATGGCGTTGATGCGGGCTTTGAGGGTGTCGACTTGGGCCAGCAGTTCATCGAGTTTTTGGGCGATACGGGTTTGTTCGGCGAGTGGTGGTAATGGAATTTCAAACTCGCGAATATCTGCTGACTTGACTGCTGGATAGAGCGCCCCCTGAACCTTTTCGCACATGGCATCGACAAAACGAGCCGACCTCACAGCAGAAAAAATCCAGCGCGGCTCTACTTCAATTGGTTTCAAAACATCGAAGCCAGTCGAAGCGATGCAGTCGTTGTATTGCTCATCAATTAACGCCACAGCGTTCAAGTTGGGCCGAGTCATTGAAACAATGACATCACCGCTCTCAACAAGCTTTCGTGCTCGGCTTGGCGCGTCTGCTCCAAGTAAGCGCTGTGGTTCCGACACAGTTTTTAATTCACGGTCAACGCTAGCAATATCGATGTAGGTGAACATCTCGTCGGCGAGGGGCACGCGTTGCTCTGGTTGCTTGCAAAGCTCACTTAAGGTGGCGTGTGCCCATCCAGCTGGCAACTCATTCATTCCCCATTCCCCTCAACCACCGCCAACCCCATCACTTCTGCCATCAAGCGCTTCTGCGCCGCTACCTCATCGCCCGCGCCCAGCGCCTTCATCAGCTCTTCCAGCTCATGCAGAGCTTCGGTAAGTTCGGCCATGGCTTCGCCTGCCAGCAATTCCGGGGCAGGGAGGTCGGCGGCGTCCAGGCTATCGGCATCCTTTAGCCAGCTGATATCCAGGGAGTCGCCGCGCTCTCGGATCTGCTCGCGTGTAAATACGCGGAAGCGGCTGAGTTCGCCGATACCTTCGACATTTTCGGCGCGCGGGCTGTTGCCGTTCGGGTCATCGCCGTAGGCGTCCTCGAAGGGTTTGAGGTGCTGGGCACTAAAGGGCGTGCGTTTGCCAAAGCTGGGCATATTGCTGCGCAGGTCATAGACCCATACGCGCTGGGTGCAGCCCTGTTCCTGGCGTGGGTTGGCCTGCGTGCCTTTCTGGAAGAACAGCACATTGGTCTTGACGCCCTGGGCGTAGAAGATGCCGGTGGGCAGGCGCAGGATGGTGTGCAGGTTGCACTTGTCCATCAGATCGCGGCGTACCTCGGTGCCGACGCCAGCTTCGAACAGCACGTTGTCCGGCAACACCACGGCGGCGCGGCCACCGGGCTTGAGGCCACGGTAGATATGCTGCAGGAAGGCCAGTTGCTTGTTGCTGGTCTTGTAGGTGAGGTCGTCACGGGTAGGGCCGCCGCCGCCTTTGGCGGTGCCGAACGGCGGGTTGGAGAGAATCACCTCGACCTTGGGCTGGCTGGCGCCGACCTGGCCAAGTGCATTGCCGAGGTGCACCACGCCTTCCTCGTCGCCCTCCATACCGTGCAGCAGGGTGTTCATCAGGGCCAGGCGGCGCGTGCCGGGCACCAGTTCGATGCCGACAAAGGCCCTGTTGCGCTGGAAGCTACGAGCTTTCTCATCGAGGTCGTAAAGGTCGTCGGTGTGCTGCTTGATATAGGCATCGGCGGCAATCAGAAAGCCCGCGGTACCGGCGGCCGGATCCTGAATCACTTCGCCGGGCTGCGGCTTGATGCAACGGATAATGCTGTCGATCAGCGGGCGCGGGGTGAAGTACTGGCCGGCCCCGGATTTGGTTTCGCTGGCATTCTTCTCCAGCAGGCCTTCGTAGAGGTCGCCGAGACCATCCTGGCGGGCGCTGAACCAGTCGATGCCGTCCAGGCTCTTGATCAGCTGTTCCAGGTGGCGTGGTTCTTTCAGGCGGGTCTGGGCGTCGGCGTAGATGGCGGCGATCAGCGGATCTTCGTTCTTGCCCAGGTCGAGCAGCGTTTGCCGGTAGTGGTTGAGCAGGTTGAGACCGGATTTTTCGGTGAGATCCGGCCAGCGTGCGCCTGCGGGCAGCTTGTGCTCGAACTGGTTGCCGCTCTGGGCCTGTTCGTATTCCATCTTGATAAACAGCAGTAGCACCAGTTCGGTGACGTAGTCGCTGTAGTTGATGCCGTCGTCGCGCAGTACGTCGCAGAGGTTCCAGAGCTTCTGGACGATATCGGAGTTGGTCATGGGGCTTCCTACCAGAAATAAAAAACCCGCACGATTTGTGCGTGGCTGCCGGGGCAGTCAGAGGCATGGCGGGTATGTGGTTGCCGAGGGTAGTGGCCAAGGCGGGGCTTTTCAAGGATGGCCATGCGCGCCTTAGTTACCAGCGTGGGGCTGCAATGCTGTGCGTACCTGGGTGACGGCGGTATTTCGCCCGGCATCCAGTATCTGCCGGGTGAAGAGCGTTGCGTAGGCGCAGGCGTCAGTGTGTCTGCCATCCAAGCGAGGATGCAGGCGAGCCTTGAGCTGTTGGCTGCTTTCGTGCTCACCCACCTGCTCGCCCAAGGTATCGAGCAAAGCACCTTCAAGGCACTGTGGCCGCCAAAGAATGATTTCGTAGCCCTCTTTGGCGGCGCGTTTGTAGTCAGCTTCGTCAGGTGGCAGGTCGGCATCCAGCAGGAACAGGCGGCGGTCATAGTCCTTGCCCTGGTACTTGCGAATGGCGTGGGTGATGACGTTGCCCGGTGAGCCGCCATCACCCGCTTCGACCTTGACGCTGATGCCGCTGTCGCGCGGGCAGTAGAGCTGTTTCATATGGGTTACGAAGGCTCGGTCATCTGCACCTTCACCCACCACTAGCAGGGTGCTGCGCATGATGTTGCGCTGTCCCTTGCGTACTGCTCGCTTCATAGATCCGGCACCCCGCCGAGGGCGCCTGCCATGTACTTGGCATAAAGATTGTCGTCGGCTCGTAGGCCCTGAACTTCATCCAGGCGCCAGGCTTCGGAGCATTGGTCACGCTTCTCGCAGAGGTAGACCTGATGCTTCTGAAGATGGTTGAGCAACTCCGGTGTATGACAAGTGAAGATCAATTGCGCCTGATGCGGATTGCTGTGTTCGAAACGGAACCAGTCGAGAATGCGTGGCATCAGGTGCGGGTGAAGGTCGTTGTCGATTTCGTCGATAACGGCGATACCGCCGAACTCCAGGGCGTAAAGGATTTTTCCCAGCAGCACGAAAGCGGACTGGGTGCCACTGGATTCGTCAAAGAAGTTCAGCTCGAACTCGTGGCCAGCGTTGTTGCGGTGCAGTCCGAAGGGCTCGTGCAGCGTACTGGCGCTGCCATCTTCACGGGTGATTACGCGTTGGCGAATGGCGATGTCGCTCAGGCCAAGGTCAAACTCGCGCATGGCTTCCACCATACGCACCTTGAGCTGGGGCACCTGCTCATAATCCCTCGCTGCGACAAACACCTCGCCATGCTGGAAATGGCGCCGCCCCATGGCGTTGACGTTGCTGGTCACCCGCTCGAAATACTCGATGAAAGGTTGCGCTTCGCGGATGTCGTAACTGTGGGCAGCGGCTAGCAGCGATGCATTGGCACGAATGCTTTCGGCCTGTGCCTTGGGGAAGGGAAAGCCTTTTTGCTTGAAGCTGAAGCCTTCGCCATTACGCTCGCGACGGAACAGGTAGCTGAACTGGCTGCTGGTTCGTTGTAGCAGGACTTCTCGGATCACCAGCCCAGACTGAAGGGCGAGCTGATAGCGATGTTCGACGCCGGCCAGCAGGAAGTCGATTTCTATGAGCGTCTCTTCTGAGGCGTGCAGACGATGGGGGCGGTAAAAAATCGCGCTGTCTGGGTCGTTCTCCAGAAACGAATCACAGATGAACCAACTGAGAAACGCCAGTGGCTTGATGAGCTGTGTCTTGCCTGAACCATTGGCCCCAACCACCGCTATGACTTTGTTCAGCCTGCTGCCATCAGCCAGGTCGATATCGAAGCCGGAGGGGGTGGGTTTCTTGCCGAGGGTGAAGTCGACTTCGGTTTCGCCAGCAAAGCTGTAGAAGTTCGAGATACGCATGGAGTTGATCATATTCTTCAACTTCTAACGAAATTTTGTTGATTCTTGGCTTTAATTGAATTTTTGGCAAGCGTAAAAGTAGAGAGGCCTTAGCGTGTCGATGCGGGCGGGTTGCGCTTAGTGCTCCCGCAGCGGGATAGCTGAGCGGCTGGGGTCTGGGTGGCGACATCGACAGGCCGCATAGCTGTGAGCCGATTAGCAGGTTTATTCGGCTCATTGGGTGAGCCAATTGTGTGGGCTAACCGGCTCTGCGTTTCGTTTCAGCAGCCGGGTGCCCGCAGTTGCTGGCCGACAGTGACGGCCGTGACCTGAACAGCGTTGAGGGCTTGCCGGGCAACGGGGTCGAACTGGCGGTTGCAGTTGAACTGGCCATCCATAACCCAGTCCTCGCCCATGGTCTTGATCATCTGGTTACGCCAGATATCGGCGGCCTCAATCGCAGCGTCCTCAACCTGCACGGCTTCCAGCAGCACCTCCATAAAATCGACAGCGCGCGGCCCTTCCCAGTGGCCGTAAACGGATGGGTCGTATGAGTTGCCGCAACCGCTCAGGCAATCGGCGTGGTAGCTCAAGCCGCCGCCGGAGGCTTGTTCGAAAGCACCGAAAGTCAGGGGTTGGCCAGGGGCCGGTGCGTAGTCGCCAACGAACTGGGTCAGGTCGGCTTGGCACTGGGGGGTTAGTTCCAGGCGCAACGCACTGACGCTGCCTTCAGTCATGGTGGCGGTGATGTTGCAGCCCTGAACGCGGAACTTGTGCTCGTCGCCAAAGGACTCGCGAGGGATGCCCGCAATGGACTCGAAGTAGCGCTGGTTGGTGCCGAGCATTTCACCGTTGAATACTTCAGCCACGGTGCCTGCCTGGGCCAGGGAGTAGGCACCAAGCAGCACGCTGCCAATTAGGGTTTGGGGGAGCTTTTGCATGGGGGACTTCCTTGCCGTTGGGTTAGCTGGCCTGGGGCCAGAGATGTTGGTTGAGCGTGTCCAGTACTGTATCCAGGTTGCCGCCTAGGTTGCGATCCAGCGCTTTGAGGCCGCCATCGTTCCGGAAGGCGTCATTGACCTGCTGCGGGTCGATGACCACTTCATGCACCAGTTGCTTGGCCAGGCGATCCAGCCATTTGCGTTGCACGGGTGTCCAGGGTTGCTGGGCGTAGATGGTCTGCATGGCCTTGGCTACGCGTTGATCGAAGGGCAGCAGGGCTTCGCCGATGGCCGCCTGGCGAATGTAGCCGATGATGCTGGCGGCGATTTCCTGGTTGGTCTGGTTGCGCCAGGCGCTTTTAAGGCTGGCTTCGCTAAAGCCATGCTGGTCGAGCAGCAGGCGGACTTCGCGCAGTTGTTCGCGGGTCAGATCCTTGTGGCGGTTGACCACAACGCCAAGGGCCTCAGATTGGTTGAGCTGGCTGCGAATAAAGTCGTTAAAGCTTTCCAGG
>CAZIZA010000023.1:0-22151 GCA_964543555.1 uncultured Pseudomonas sp. | reverse complement strand
CGTTGCAGGCCCATTCGCGGCAGAAACAGTCGGCGTTGAACATGGCCAGCGGCATAGGGCTTTGTTCATGCGGGGCGAAGCCCTGCGCAACCGCCCAGGCGAAACGTTCCTGGCGCAGCAGTTGGCCGATCTCCTTGCCGGGTTGGCGGGTGACGATGGTCAGGTCCAGATCCTGACGCTGCAGCAACTGGCCGGAAGGCTCGCAATGCACCTCCACCTGCACCAGCGGGTAGGCCTGGGCGAAGCGCGAGAGAATCTCCGGCAGAAAACGCATCACGTAGTCGTCCGGCGTACCGATACGCACGGCGCCGACCATATGCGGTTCGCGTAGCGTATTGAGCACTTCGCCATGCAGCTTGAGAATGCGCCGCGCATAGCCCAGCAGTACCTGGCCTTCAGGCGTCAGGCGCACCTGGCGGCCGTCACGCTCGAACAGCGGGCGCTGCACCACGTCTTCCTCCAGCCGCTTCATCTGCATGCTCACGGCCGATTGGGTGCGGTTGACCGTCTCGGCGGCGCGGGTGAAACCACCGGTGTCGGCGATGGCGACGAAGCTGCGCAGCAATTCGGTATCAATACTGGGGTGGTAGGCCATTCATCAATCCTTAAGATGGATCGCATAAGAAACATTCGTTGGATTGATCATAAGCCCGACCCGACACTGACGCCTACCCCACAGGGAGGGCGTGAAGATGAAAGGTCAGAAAGGTTATGTGTTAACGCAAGCCATACAAGTCGAGCGTCTGCCATCACTGGCTGGCATATGCCATATGCTGCGGCGCTGGCGTCAATTGTCGCGGGAACGTGGGCAGTTGGCGCGTTTGAATGATGCCGCGTTGAAGGATCTGGGGTTGTCCCGTGCCGACGCGCTACAGGAGGCCGAACGGCCGTTCTGGGATGACCCGTTGAAGAAATGAGTGACAGGAGTTGTTGAATGACTGCAGTACGCAAGGGCGCCGATGTGTTCCTGTTCCAGTTGATGTTGTTGCTGTGCGCCATCTGGGGCAGCCAGCAGGTGGCGATCAAATTGGCGGCGGACGATATCGCGCCCATGCTGCAAGTGGCGCTGCGCTCAGGCATTGCCGCGCTGCTGGTTGGCTTGTTGTTGGCGTGGCAGGGCGGCTGGTGCAAGTGGGTCAGTTCGACCTGGCAGGCCGGTATTCTGGCGGGCGTCTTATTCGCGCTGGAGTTCTTCTTCATCGCGCTAGGCCTGCATTACACCTCGGCTTCACACATGGCGGTGTTTCTCTACACGGCGCCGATATTTTCCGCGTTGGGGCTGCATCTGCTGCTGCCCAGCGAGCGTTTGCGTCGTCTGCAATGGCTGGGCATCGCGCTGTGTTTCGCTGGTGTGGTGATGGCTTTCGGTGTGGGCGGTAACTGGGCCGAGATCGACCAAACGATGCTTCTGGGGGATGCCCTGGCGCTGTGTGCCGGTATGGCATGGGGCGGTACGACCATCGTGGTGCGAGCTTCGCGCTTGTCTGAAGCGCCTGCCGGGCTCACGCTGTTCTATCAACTGGCGATGGCGTTTGTGCTGTTGCTGGTTTATGCGTTGACGGTCGTTGACCTGTCCCAATTGCGCTGGACGCCCGTGGCCATTGCCAGCGTGCTATTGCAGGGCGTGGTGGTGTCGTTTCTGAGTTATTTGACCTGGTTCTGGCTGCTGCGCCGTTACCTGGCTTCGAACATGGCGGTGTTCTCCTTCATGACCCCACTGTTCGGCGTGACTTTCGGCGTTCTGGTGCTGGACGAGCCGCTGACACTGAACTTCGTCATCGGTGCGGCGTTGGTGCTGTCGGGAATCATGCTGGTGAGTAGCGAGGCCTGGCTGCGTCGGCATATGGCCGGCTGGCGTGGTCTGCCACAAAAGAACTGACGCACGGAGGCTGAAAAATTGTCTGCTTATCACCTGGCTCAACTGAATATCGCCTGGATGAAGGCGCCGCTGGAATCGCCGGAGATGGCCGACTTTGTCGCCAATCTGGAACGCATCAACGCCCTGGCCGAAAGCTCGCCCGGTTATGTCTGGCGTTTGCAGGATGAAGCGGGCGATGCCACGGCGATCCGCCCATTCGGAGAAGAGGTGTTGGTGAATATGTCGCTCTGGCAGGACGTGCATTCGCTCAGCGATTACGTCTACAAATCCGCGCACACCGAGATGCTCAAGCGCCGCCGCGAATGGTTCGAGCGTGTCGAGCAGGCGCATCAGGTGTTGTGGTGGGAGCCAGTCGGGCATCGCCCTGACGTGAGCGAGGCGGCTGAGATATTGGCTCATCTGCGTGGGGTTCTACCCCGTTAGCATGGCTACTCCGACCAAGGACAAGCTGAGGCTGATGTGCTGCGCTACCTGACGGATTACTACAACCATCAACGACCACACAGCCACAACGGATACAGAACGCCAGCGGAAACCGAATCACTGGCCGGATAAACCTAAACAATTGTCCAGTTTTCGTTGACCACAACAGCACAGCTCTGGCGACCTATCAATTTGCAATGACTTGTGGCGCGCGAGGGTCGGGCGTCCATGTCGTCACATATCTGCCATCGGGTTTGGATGTAATCGCAGCAACGAACTGGAGGGTGCTGCGATGCGGATATGCGTAATAGGGGCGGGCTATGTTGGCTTGGTGACGGCGACCTGTTTTGCCGAGATGGGCAATCAGGTGGTGTGTGTCGAGCGAGATGTGCTGCGTGTGGCGATGCTTGCACGCGGCGAGGTGCCGATTTATGAGCCTGGCCTGGAGTCGATGCTCAAGGCGCAACTGGCCGCCGGCCAGCTCAGCTTCACCGCGCAGTTACAGACAGCCATCCGCCGTACCGACGTCATCTTCATCGCCGTCGGCACCCCCAGTGGCGAGGATGGCTCTGCCGATTTGAGCCATGTCCTGGCGGTTGCCGACGAACTGGGCGAGCGCCTTGAGCGTGACTGCCTGATCGTCGATAAATCCACCGTGCCTGTGGGTACTGCCGAGCGTGTCGAGCAACGCGTCAATGCTGGCCTGGCGCGTCGGGGCAAGCGCGCACGGGTAACCGTGGCGAGCAACCCGGAGTTTCTCAAGGAGGGTTCGGCAGTCGAGGACTTCATGCGGCCTGACCGGGTCATCGTCGGCTGTGACGACGATCGCGGCCGAGAGTTGCTACGCCGACTGTATGCGCCGTTTCTACGCAATCACGACCGCCTGCTGTGCATAGGCGTGCGCGCTGCCGAGTTCAGCAAATACGCTGCCAACGCCTTTCTGGCCACCAAAATCTCCTTCATCAACGAAATGGCCGGTATTTGTGCGCGTCTTGGCGTGGATATCGAGGAGGTGCGCCGGGGCATCGGCAGCGACCGCCGCATCGGCACCCACTTCATCTATGCCGGCTGTGGCTATGGCGGCTCGTGCTTTCCCAAGGACGTGAAAGCGCTGATCCGCACGGCCGAACACGAAGGTATCGAACCCGGCATCCTGCGTGCGGTCGAAGCACGTAACGCGCTGCAGAAGACGCTGCTGTTTCAAGCCTTGCGCGAGCATTTCAACGGGTATTTGCAGGGCAGGGTGGTTGCACTCTGGGGGCTGGCCTTCAAGCCCGGCACGGATGATCTGCGAGAAGCGCCGAGCCTGGTGTTGCTTGAGGCGCTGTTGCTCGCCGGTGCCAGGGTGCAAGCCTGTGACCCGGCTGCCACGGCAGCAGTCGCTGCACGCTATGCGACAGCAGTCGATACAGGGCAACTGGTGCTGAGTGAATCACCCTATGCCGTCGCTCAGGGCGCCGATGCCTTGGTGCTGGTGACGGAGTGGAAGCAGTTTCGCCAGCCAGATTTCCCGCGTGTGCGCGGCATGATGCGCATACCGGTGCTGTTCGACGGGCGCAATATCTACGATGCCGAGCAACTGGCGGAGTTAGGTTTTCTGTATCGCGGCATCGGTCGCCCTGCAAGCGGCAGTTGTAAGGCCAGCGCGGCTTGATAGACTGAGTGCGCATTCAACCCACCCCCCCTTAGGGAGTCCCATGATCAAGAAATGCCTGTTCCCCGCTGCCGGTTATGGCACGCGCTTCCTGCCTGCGACCAAGGCAATGCCCAAGGAAATGTTGCCGGTGGTGAACAAGCCACTGATCCAGTACGGCGTTGAGGAGGCTCTGGAGGCGGGCCTCAACCAGATTTCCATCGTCACCGGGCGCGGTAAGCGCGCCCTGGAAGACCACTTCGACGTGAGCTATGAGCTCGAGCATCAGATCCAGGGCACCGACAAGGAAAAATACCTGGTCGGCATCCGCCGCCTGATCGATGAATGCAGCTTCTCCTACACCCGTCAGGTCGAGATGAAAGGCCTGGGTCACGCCATTCTTTGCGGTCAACCGCTGATTGGTGATGAGCCGTTTGCCGTGGTTCTGGCTGACGACCTGTGCCTGAATCTGGAAGGCGACAGCGTACTGGCGCAAATGGTCAAGCTGTACAACCAGTTCCGCTGCTCCATCGTGGCGATTCAGGAAGTCCCCAAAGACGAAACCTCCAAGTACGGCGTGATCGCTGGCGAGATGATCCGCGAGGACATCTACCGCGTTAGCAACATGGTGGAGAAGCCCAAGCCGGAAGATGCACCGTCTAACCTGGCGATCATCGGCCGCTACATCCTCACCCCGGATATCTTCGACCTGATTCGCAGCACACCACCGGGCAAGGGTGGCGAGATCCAGATCACCGACGCCCTGATGCGTCAGGCTCAGCAGGGCTGCGTCATGGCATACAAGTTCAAGGGCCAGCGTTTCGACTGCGGCAGTGCCGAGGGTTACATCGACGCGACCAATTTCTGCTTCGAGAACCTGTACAAGACCGGCAAAGCGTTCTGATACGCCTGCAGATCATGTAGGAGCCCCGCCCCGGGGCGAAGCTCTGCGATGCCTCGCTGTCCCGGTTCGCGGCGGGGCGCCGCTCCTACAGAGTTGGTGCATTGATGCTCCAACTGACGCCACCTTCGGGTGGCGTTTTGCATTTCAGGGAATGGGCATTTTCTCCGAGCCAGGTCCAAGCGGCTGGCCATAGCTGAACTCGACGTAATTGCCAGCCGGGTCGCGCAGGCCGCAGTAATAGCCGACCGGGTAGGGCTCGTCGCGGGGTGGCCAGATCAGGCAACCGTCACGCTCGGCCAGGGCGGCAATCTGATCAACGTCCTCACGGCTGCCCAGGGCAAAACCGAAATGGCTGTAGTCATTGGCCGCCAGCTGGCGGTTCTGGCCGCCTGGCATGATCACGAAAATGAACTGATGTTCCTTGCCTGGCTCGGCCATCCAGACGATGCGCGTGCCTTTGCCGGGGCGTTCGTGGATCACCCGCATGCCACAAAAACGCTCATAGAAGGCAATGCAGGCATCCAGATCAGGGACGTGCAGGGCCAGGTGGGTCAGGGTAGGGCGCATGTTCTTCACCTCCGGCGCTCAGCTTAGCGCGGGCCTTTGCGGTATGCTCCGCGTCTGCCAAGGAGATACCCCAATGAGTTACGACTTTGACCTGTTCGTTATCGGCGCCGGTTCCGGCGGTGTGCGTGCGGCGCGCTTCGCCGCTGGTTTTGGCGCGCGTGTTGCGGTCGCCGAAAGCCGCTACCTGGGCGGCACTTGCGTCAACGTCGGCTGCGTACCGAAAAAGCTGCTGGTGTACGGTGCGCATTTCGCCGAAGACTTCGAGCAGGCATCAGGTTTTGGCTGGTCGCTGGATGAAGCGACGTTCGACTGGGCGACGCTGATCGGCAACAAGAACCGTGAAATCGACCGCCTCAATGGTATCTACCGCAACCTGTTGATCAATAGCGGCGTGAGTCTGTTCGAGGGGCATGCACGCATCGTCGATGCTCATACGATTGAGGTCAATGGCCAACACCACAGCGCCGAGCGTATTCTGATCGCTACCGGTGGCTGGCCGCAGATTCCAGACATTCCCGGTCGTGAGCACGCCATCAGCTCCAACGAAGCCTTCTTCCTCGAACAATTGCCCAAGCGGGTACTGGTCGTGGGCGGCGGTTACATCGCCGTCGAATTTGCCTCGATTTTCCATGGTCTCGGAGCGCAGACGTCGCTGCTGTATCGCGGCGACCTGTTCCTGCGGGGCTTCGACGGCGCGGTGCGTGAGCATCTGCGCGACGAGCTGAGCAAGAAGGGCATGGACCTGCAGTTCAACGCTGACATCGCCAGCATCAAGCGCCAGGCCGACGGCAGCCTCACGGCCACCCTCAAGGACGGCCGCCTACTGGAGGCCGACTGCGTGTTCTATGCCACCGGTCGCCGCCCGATGCTCGACAACCTCGGCCTGGAGAATGTCGAGGTCAAGCTGGACAAGCGCGGCTATATCGAAGTCGATGATCTGTTCCAGACCGCCACGCCGTCGATTCTCGCCTTGGGCGATGTGATCGGCCGTGTGCAACTGACCCCGGTCGCGCTGGCTGAAGGCATGGCCGTGGCGCGCCGGCTGTTCAAGCCCGAAGAATACCGGCCACTGGACTACCGCATGATCCCCACTGCCGTGTTCAGCCTGCCGAATATCGGCACAGTCGGCCTCAGCGAAGAGCAGGCCGTCAAGGAGGGCTACACGGTCAAAGTCTTCGAGAGCCGTTTCCGCCCCATGAAGTTGACCCTGACCGAAAATCCCGAGCGCACGCTGATGAAACTGGTGGTCGATGCCGACAGCGACCGCGTGCTCGGCTGCCACATGGTCGGCCCGGAGGCAGGGGAAATCATCCAGGGGCTGGCCGTGGCGCTGAAGGCCGGTGCCACCAAGCAGATCTTCGACGAAACCATTGGCGTGCACCCAAGTGCAGCCGAGGAGTTTGTCACCCTGCGCACGCCGGTCAGCCGCTGAGGACAGCATGGAGACGCTTTTCTATTTCGCCGACCTGTTCGGCGTTGCCGTATTCGCCATCACCGGAGCGCTGATGGCCGGGCGCAAATCCATGGACCTGTTCGGCGTGTTGGTCATGGCCATCGTGACTGCGCTGGGCGGCGGAACCCTGCGTGACCTGATCCTGGACAACCACCCGGTCAGCTGGATTCGCGACGACACCTACATCCTCGTCGCCTCATTGGCCGCGCTGGGCACCGTAGCCTGGGTACGCATGACCCGACCGATCCACGAAAAAGGCCTGCTGATCGCCGATGCCTTCGGTCTGGCCGTGTTCACCGTGTACGGCACCGAGCTGGCACTGCAGCACGGTACGCCAATCAGTACGGCGGTGATCATGGGGGTGATGACAGGGGTCGTTGGCGGGGTGATCAGAGACGTGCTGTGCAACGAGATTCCGTTGATTTTCCAAAAGGAAATCTACGCAACGGCCTGTATTGCCGGTGCGCTGACCTTCATTGGTCTGCGTGCTCTGGGCACACCCCACTGGCTGGATACTGCAGCGGCAATGTCCGTGGTGCTGATCGCCCGACTGGCAGCGATTCACTGGCATCTTGGTTTGCCGCGTTTTCATCTACTGGACAGGCATTGAGCATTACCGGGCGGCGCTGGGGCATCTGGTACTGACGGTGGCGGTTATAGACGCCACCGCCGACTTCTTCGAGCGCGTATCGGGCAATCGTCACGAACGTTTCGACGCTGGTCGAAACGCACTGGTATTCGGCCAGCAGAAATTCAATCTGCACCAGGCCGGTTGCAAGTTCGAGCCCAAAGCCAGCAAACCAACACCTGGCGCCATCGATTTGTGCCTGATCACGTACTGGCCGCGACACGCGTCACCACACACCTGGCCGAGCAAGGCGTGACGATTGAGGTGAATCGTTATCGAGATGATGCTGTCGCTACTGACTGCAGGTTTTCCGTACAGAGCCTGAATAAGGGCCGTATGAAAGGCCAGGAGGGAGTACCTTGTGAATAGGCCATTTAACATAATATACATTATGCGAAGCCATAGGGAGTTGCTGTGCCGCACACCGGGCACGATTTGGCCGGCCAGAAATCAGGGCTCCAGTTGTGGGTGATCTTAAAAGGCTGGGAATTTGTCTTTTCAAGTGGAGACTCCTGAAAATCAGGACCATTGGGATCAGGTAGCTCGCCGCTTGCGCTGAGGTGAGGCGCTGGTGCTGTGGTGACCGGCCATGCTCAGTTACGCCGGTTCGCTGCTCTTGCAACTGAGCTGGGCAGTCTCGCGCGCACAACGCCGATACCCTGGGCTGGATACCCGAACGCCTGGAGGGGCTCGACGGTTTTTCCGGCTGCGCCACGGTGGTCAATGAAACCCAGCTATCGAACAACGGCCTATTCATCATCGGTCTGGTGCTCGGATCCTGGGCCGGTGCATTGGCAGCCGTTGATTTTCGCCCCGGCAGCGACGCGCCCCGCAACTGCTCGGCGGTGTGCTAGTGGCCTGTTTTGCCTACTCGGCATCGTGCTGGGACTCAGGCCAGACCGTTCTTGCGTCTGCGATAGACCCTATCCAACAGGGCTGTTCGCGGATGGGCCTGTGACTGTCAGGGTGCCAACTTACAGGCACATGCTTATGCGAAAAGCATATTTAACAGAGAAATATAAAAGCAATAAGGTATAAGCAACCGGACCACCGGAGCCTCGATTTTTAACGCCGCTCCGCTGCGCCCTCATCCCGGTGCCGTTGCGGCACATCCACGAGATGAGGTTTGCATGACCAGTCCGATTACCCTTGAGGACAGCGACCAGGACGTCGCCCCTGCGCTCTTCCCCGCCGCCATTCTCAGCACAGACGCCGAAGCCCTGCAGGCTGCACATGCTCTGGCAGACGCGGCGCAGGCAGAAGTCATCCAGCGCGACCGTGAACGTCGCCTACCCTGGGAACTGGTGGAACGCTTCACCGCCAGTGGCCTCGGCAGCATCGCCGTGCCACGCGCCTTCGGTGGCCCGCAGCTGTCCTACGTGACCATCGCGGAGGTATTTCGCATTATCTCCGCGGTCGACCCGGCCCTGGGGCAAATTCCGCAGAACCAGTTCGGCCTCCTCGGCGTTCTACAGGCTGCGGCCAGCCAGGAACAACAGCAGCGCTTGTTCGCCAGCGTGCTGGCCGGCTGGCGCATCGGCAACGGCGGCCCCGAGCGCGGCAGCAAACACACTCTGGATATCCAGGCTCGCCTGGTAAAGCGCGATGGCCGCTGGCTGTTCAGTGGCGAGAAGTTCTACTCCACCGGCGCCCTCTTCGCCCACTGGATCGCCAGCAAGGCGCTGGACGAACAGGGTCGCCCCTGGCTGGCCTTCATCCAGCGCGGACGCGCCGGATTGCGCGTGGTCAACGACTGGTCCGGCTTCGGTCAGCGCACCACCGCCAGCGGCACCGTGCTGCTCAACGAGGTGGAGGTGGACGAGAACAACCTGATCCCGCTCTGGCCGCTGGCTGATAAACCGAGCATCCAGGGCGCTTTCTCGCAACTGATCCAGGCCGCCATCGATCTGGGCATCGCCGACGGCGCGCTGCGCGACACCCTCGATTTCGTGCGGCACAAGGCGCGGCCGTGGATCGATGCCAAGGTCGACCAGGCAGGTGACGACCCGTATGTGATCGCCGATGTCGGCCGCCTGCAGATCGAACTGCACGCTGCCGAAGCGCTGCTGCACAAGGCCGCTCGCGTGCTCGATGAGGTCGCGGCAAGCGCCATCGATGTTAACGCTGCCGCCCGTGCCTCCATCGCGGTAGCCGAAGCCAAGGCGCTCACCACCGAAATCAGCCTCCAGGCCAGCGAGAAGCTACTGGAACTGGCCGGCAGCCGCGCCACCCTGGCCGAATTCGGCCTCGACCGCCACTGGCGCAACGCGCGCACCCACACCCTGCACGACCCGGTGCGCTGGAAGTACCACGCCGTCGGCGTCTGGCACCTGAACCAACGCTACCCTGCCCGCCACTCCTGGATCTGAGCCATGAACGCACCTCTGACCAATACGGTGGCGCTGATTCGCAGCGACGCCGAAGCCCTCGGCGTGGCCGAAGCCCTGGCCCAGGTACTGAACCCTGGCAGCGGCGAGCGCGACCGTGAACGGCGCCTGCCCCACAGCGAGCTGGACCTGTTCAGCCACTCCGGCCTGTGGGCCATCAGCGTGCCCAAGGCCTTTGGCGGCGCGGGCGTTTCCAGCGTCACCCTGGCCAAGGTCATCGCCCGTATTGCCCAGGCCGATGCTTCGCTCGGGCAGATTCCGCAGAACCACTTCTATGCCCTGGAAGTGCTGCGCATCAACGGCAGCGAAGCACAGCAACGTCGTCTCTATGACGAAGTGCTGGCCGGTAAGCGCTTCGGCAATGCACTGGCCGAACTCGGCACCAAGACGGCGCTGGATCGCAACACCCGGCTGAGCCGTGACGGCGCGCAGTACCGCGTCAACGGGCGCAAGTTCTACGCCACCGGCGCGCTCTATGCGCAGCGTATTCCCACCCTCGCGGTGGACGATGAGGGCCGCGGCCAACTGGCCTTCATCCCGCGTCAGGCGGCCGGCCTGCTGGTGATCGATGACTGGAGCGGCTTCGGCCAGCGCACCACCGGCAGCGGCTCGGTCGTCCTTGATAACGTGCCGGTGAACGCCGACGACGTGGTGCCGTTCCAGAGCGCCTTCGACCGCCCGACCACCGTCGGCCCTTTCGCCCAGTTGCTGCATGCGGCCATCGACACCGGCATCGCCCGCGCCGCCTATGAAGACCTGCTGCAGTTCGTCCGCCATAAGTCGCGCCCATGGATCGACGCCGGCATCGACAAGGCCAGCGACGACCCGCTGACCCAGCAGGAAATCGGTCGCCTGGTGATTCGCCTGCACGCTGCCGAAGCGCTGCTGGAGCGCGCAGGCGAGTTCGTCGACCGCGCCCAAGCTGCGCCAGATGAACACAGCGTGGCCGCGGCCTCGATCGCCGTGGCCGAAGCACGGGCGATCAGCACCGAAGTCTCGCTGCTGATTGCCAGCAAGCTGCTGGAGCTGTCCGGCAGCCGTGCGACCCTGGCCGAGTACGGCCTCGACCGTCACTGGCGCAACGCGCGCACCCACACCCTGCACGACCCGGTGCGCTGGAAGTACCACGCCATCGGCGATTACGTGCTCAACAAGCGCCTACCGCCGCGTCGGGGGACCATCTGATGGCCAGGGAAATCCTCCTCAACGCCTTCAACATGAACTGCGTTGGGCATATCCATCATGGGCTGTGGACACACCCGCGCGACCGCTCGACGGACTTCAACCAGTTGAGCTACTGGACGGACCTGGCGCAGTTGCTCGAACGCGGGCTGTTCGATGGGCTGTTCATCGCCGATATCCTCGGCGTCTACGACGTCTACCAGAACGGCATCGACCTGCCGCTGCAGGAAGCCATCCAGCTGCCGGTCAACGACCCCCTGCTGCTGGTCTCGGCCATGGCCGGGGTAACCCGGCATCTGGGCTTCGGCGTGACCGCCAACCTCAGTTACGAGGCGCCCTACACCTTCGCACGGCGTCTTTCCACCCTCGACCACCTGACGGGTGGCCGCATCGGCTGGAACATCGTCACCGGCTACCTGGACAGCGCGGCCAAGGCCATGGGCCAGCCACAGCAAGTGGAGCACGACCGGCGCTACGACCAGGCCGACGAGTACCTGGAAGTGCTCTACAAACTGCTCGAAGGCAGTTGGCAGGACGATGCCGTGCTGGCCGACCGCGAGCGCCGCGTCTACACCCAGCCTGGCAAGGTGCACAAGGTGCGTCATCAGGGCGAGTTCTATCAGGTCGAGGGCTATCACCTCAGCCAACCCTCGCCGCAGCGCACGCCATTGTTGTTCCAGGCAGGCTCGTCGCCACGCGGCCTGCGCTTTGCCGGCGAGCATGCCGAGTGCGTGTTCATCGGCGGCAACGACCATGCGGCGGTGCGCAACCAGGTCGACAAGGTGCGTGCCAGCGCTGTGGCGGCCGGCCGCACAGCCGACGGCATCAAGGTGTTCATGGGCATTGCCGTGATCGTCGCGCCGACTGAAGCCGAGGCCCGCGACAAGCATGCCGAGTACCTGCGCTACGCCAGCCCGGAAGCCGGCATCGCGCATTTCTCCAGCTCCACCGGCATCGACCTGGCCGCCTTCGGCCTCGATGAGCCGATCCACGCACGCAAGACCAACGCCATCGAGTCGGTGGTCAAGACCTTCAGCGGCTGGACCAAGCGTCGCCTGCTGGAGCAGCACGCCCTTGGCGGCCGCTACCCGCTGGTGGTCGGCTCGCCCGAGCACGTGGCCGAACAACTGATCGCCTGGATCGATGCCACCGGCCTGGACGGTTTCAACCTCACGCGCATCGTCACCCCGGACAGCTATGCCGACTTCATTGACCTGGTCGTGCCCGAGTTGCAACGCCGTGGCCGCTACAAGACCGCCTACACAGACGGTGCCCTGCGCCACAAGTTATTTGGCCAGGGGCCGCGCCTGCCGGCCGATCACAGCGGTGCTGCCTGGCGCGATCCCGCACGCCTGCAACACCAACCCAGCATCACCCATGAACTGCAAAACCTCAGCCATAACGCGCTGAGCCTGCTCTGACCCACTACAAGGACGCCATCATGCTCAAGACCCTGAAAACCCTGACCTTCGGAACCCTGCTCGCTGCCAGCGGCCTGGCGCTGGCAGAACCGGCCCTGAAACTCGGCACCACCGCTGCCTTCGCCCCACCGCTGGAAGTGGCCGTGGCCGAGGCCAAGAAACAAGGCCTGGACGTGGAGCTGATCGAGTTCACCGACTGGATCGCGCCCAACGTCAGCCTGGCCAACGGCGACATCGACGTGAACTACTTCCAGCACATTCCCTTCCTGGAAAACGCCAAGAAGGAAGGCGGCTACGATCTGGTTCCAGTGGCGCGCGGCGTGCTCAACAACGTCGGCCTGTACTCGAAGAAGCACAAGGATTTCGCCAGCCTGCCGGACGGTGCCAAGGTGGCCATCGCCAACGACCCGATCAACGGCGGGCGTGGCCTGCAATTGCTGCGCAAGGCCGGGTTGATCGAGCTCAAGCCAGACGTTGGCTACAAGGCCACCCTGGACGACATCACCGCCAACCCGAAGAACATCCGCATCATCGAGCTGGAAGCCGTGCAATTGGTGCGTGCCCTGGATGAAGTGGACGTAGCCCAGGGCTACCCGCACTACATCCGCCTGGCCGGCACCCATGACCCGGAGTCGGCGCTGCTGTTCGACGGCCTGGACAACCCCGAGTACATCATCCAGTTCGTCGCCCAGCCGGGCAAAGCCAAGGACGCCCGTCTGCTCAAGTTCATCGACATCTACCAGCACTCGCCGGCCGTGCGCGCTGCCCTGGACAAGGCCCACGGCAAGCTCTACCAGCCGGGTTGGGAAAGCTGACATGAGCGGCTTCGATCCACATCTGCAACAGGCCGCTGAGGCCAGCCAAGCGGTCGACGCGCATCTGCGCTTCGACAATCTGGGCAAAGCCTACGACGGCGCCCACGGCCCTGTGCAGGCGCTGCGTGATATCGACCTGGTGGTCCAGCGTGGCGAAGTGTTCGGCATCATCGGCCGCAGCGGCGCGGGCAAGTCCTCGCTGCTGCGCACCATCAACCGACTGGAACACCCCTCTAGCGGCCGGGTGCTGATCGACGGCATCGACATCGCCCTCTATGACGAGGATCGACTGGTCGCCCTGCGCCGGCGCATCGGCATGATCTTCCAGCACTTTAACCTGATGTCGGCCAAGACCGTGTGGCAGAATGTCGAGCTGCCACTGAAGGTCGCCGGCGTGCCGCGCGAGGCGCGCCAGCGCAAGGTGCGCGAACTGCTCGAACTGGTCGGCCTGCAGGACAAGCATGCGGCCTATCCGGCGCAGTTGTCGGGCGGACAAAAACAGCGCGTGGGCATCGCCCGCGCGCTAGTTCACGACCCGCAGATATTGCTCTGCGACGAAGCCACCAGTGCGCTCGACCCGGAAACCACCCAGTCGATCCTCGGCCTGCTGCGCGAGATTAACCAACGCCTGAACCTGACCGTGGTGCTGATCACCCACGAGATGGCAGTGATCCGCGAAATCTGCGACCGCGTGGTGGTACTGGAACAAGGCGAAGTGGTCGAGCAAGGCCCGGTGTGGCGCGTCTTCGGCGCGCCGCGCCATGAGGTGACACGCACTCTGCTCGCGCCCCTGCAGCATGCGCTGCCCCCGCGTCTGCAGGAACGCCTGCACAGCGAACGAGAAAACCCTGACGATGACCTGATCCTGCGCCTGCACTTCACTGGCAGCAGCCTGGAGCCGGATCTGCCCGCCATCGGCGCGGCACTGGGCGGCCGCGTGACGCTGCTCGACGCCAGCCTGGAACAGATCCAGGGCCATGCGGTGGGCCACCTGATCCTCGCCGTCAGCCAGTCGCCGTTCGATCCAACCACCCTAAACGAGAACCTACGGCCACTGGCCGATCACCTGGAGGTACTGGGCTATGTCACTGCTGCTTGATCGCCTCTGGCAAGGTCTGCTCGACACCCTACTGATGGTCGGCGTGTCCTCGCTGTTGGCGCTGCTGGCTGGCATTCCGTTGGCGGTGTTTCTGGTCACCAGCAGCAAGGGCGGCATCTTCGAGGCACCCCGGCTGAACCAGGTGCTCGGCGCCATCGTCAACCTGTTCCGCTCGATTCCCTTCCTGATCCTGATGGTGGCGCTGATTCCCTTCACCCGCCTGATCGTCGGCACCACCTACGGCGTCTGGGCCGCCGTGGTGCCACTGACCATCGCCGCCACGCCGTTCTTCGCACGCATCGCCGAAGTCAGCCTGCGCGAGGTCGACCACGGCCTGATCGAAGCGGCCCAGGCCATGGGCTGCCGGCGCTGGCACATCGTCTGGCATGTACTGCTCCCTGAGGCTCTGCCGGGCATCGTCGGTGGCTTCACCATCACCCTGGTGACCATGATCAACTCATCGGCCATGGCCGGCGCCATCGGTGCGGGCGGTCTCGGCGACCTGGCCTACCGCTACGGTTACCAGCGTTTCGACAGCCAGGTGATGCTCACCGTGATCGTCGCCCTGGTGGTGCTGGTCAGCCTGATCCAGTTCAGCGGCGACCGCCTGGCCAAACGCCTCAACCATCGCACCTAACCCCTCACTCAACCTTTGCACCCGGCCGCCAATGGCGGCCGTACGGGAACCTCATGTCCGATACGACTCCCCTGCTCTTTGGCCTCTACGAACAAGCCAGCGTCGGCTGTGGCGGTGCGCCCAGTCTGTGGACGCATCCGACCGACGAACGCCTGGGCATCAATACGCTGAAGTTCTGGTCGAACCAGGCGCGCATCGCAGAGCAGGCCAACCTCGACCTGTTCTTCTTCGCCGATGTGCTGGGTTTCTACGATGTGCATGGCGGCAACCACGACGCCGCGCTGAAATGGGCCGTGGAGGCACCGGCCAACGATCCCTTGCTGCACATTCCGGCGCTGGCCGCGCTGACCGAGAACCTGGCGTTCGGCGCAACGGTCAGCACCACCTATGAACACCCGTTCAGCCACGCACGGCGCTTCAGCACGCTGGATCACCTGACCGGCGGCCGTATCGGCTGGAACATCGTCACCTCTTACCTGACCAGCGCCGCACGCAACTTCGGCCTGGATCGGATGATCCGCCACGATGACCGTTACGAGCGCGCCGAAGAGTTCATGGACGTGGTCTACAAGCTCTGGGAAGGCAGTTGGGCCAACGATGCCGTGGTGGCGGACAAGACGCGGCAGCTATACGCCCGTGGCGAGCGGGTACGTCCGATCAACCATGAGGGCACCTATTACCGGGTGGCCGGGCCGCACCTCACGGCGCCTTCGCCGCAACGCAGCCCGCTATTGATCCAGGCCGGCTGGTCAGGCCGTGGCAGACAGTTCGCGGCCAAGCATGCCGAGCTGATCTTCACCGCCAAGTCCGACCCGCTGGAGATCCGCGCCGGGCTCGACGACATCGCCCGCCAGGCGGTGGCCAACGGCCGCGCTGCCGATGACGTGAAATCCCTCACCGTATTGCGGATCGTCACCGCGCCGACCGCCATCGAGGCGCAGCGCAAATACGACCAGTTGCAGAGCAACTATCACCTGCAGGCGCAACTGGTCAGCTATGCCGGCGACACTGGCATCGACATCGACCGCTACGCCGACCACGAACCCCTGACCACCCACACCGAAGGCATGACCTCCTATGTCATGCGCCCCGATGGCAGCGGCAAGCCGCTGACCGCAGGCGACGTGCGTCAGCGCTTCGCCAGGGTCACCCGCGGCACCGACCTGATTCTGGTCGGCACACCGGCCCAGGTGGCGGAAAAGATCGAGGAGCACGCACGCATCTCCGGCACCAGCGGCTACATGCTCAACCCGCTGATCAGCCCCGGTACACTGACCGACTTCGCCGAACTGGTGGTGCCCGAGTTGCAGAAACGCGGGCTCTACAGCACCCAGGCACAAAGCGGCACCTTGCGCTCACGTCTGCGTCGTGACGGCTCAGACCAGTTGCCGAGCAATGCCTACGGAGCCCGTTTCAGGTTCACTCAGGACTGATTGCCCGGACGAAGAAAAACCCGCCCAGCTTTTGCTGGGCGGGTTTCGTTTGGAGCTAAAAGTCAGGCTCGATAACTTAGCCCTGCCACTTGCCGCCTTCGACGATGATCGCGTTCGGGTCGGTGTCTTCGGCCAGTTGCGGGCGCACGTACTGGTCATACAGCTTGAGCAGGAATTGCTCCTCGCCCAGCTTGGCCAGCTCGGCATTGACCCACTCGCGCAACTCGACGTTGCCCTTCTTCACCGCAGGTGCGATCGGCGCTTCGTCGCCGAGGGTCTCGCCCAGCACGCGGTAGCCCGGGTTCTGCTTGGCCCAGCTGAACAGCACCAGGTTGTCCTGTGCATAGGCATCACCACGGCCGTTGGCCAGGGCCTGCAGCGACTCGGAGTTTTTCTCGAACTTGAGCAGCTTCCAGTCCGGGTGGTTCTGCGTCAGCCAGATGTCGGCGGTGGTGCCGCTGGTGACGATGATGGTCTTGTCAGCCAGGTCGTCGAGCTTCTCGATGCCGCTGTCCTCACGCACGATGGCCTGCACCGCGACGCGCAGGTTGGGGTTGGTGAAATCTACCGCCTCGGCGCGCTCTGGGGTGACGGTCATGTTGGCCAGGATCAGGTCGACCTTGTCGCTCTGCAGGAACGGAATGCGGCTGGCCGGCTCGACCACCACGAACTCCACTTTCTTCTCGTCGCCGAGCAGATCCTTGGCGAAGCGCTTGGCGATGTCGGTATCGAAACCGACGTACTCGCCCTGCTCGTTGACGAAGCCGAACGGTGGCTTGTCGCTGAACACGCCGACGATCAGCTTGTCGCGCTCCTTGATGGTGTCCAGATAGCCCTTCGGCGCCGGTGCCTCGGCGGCCGGTGCCTTCTCGGCAGCAGCCTGCTTGGGCGGCTCGTTGTTGCCGCAGCCGGCGAGAATGCCGGCGGCAAGCAGGGGAAACATGAGGGCAGATTTGAAGTTCATCGCTTACTTCCTTCTAGGCAGGTTTTCCACGTGGGAGAACTTCTCCAGAAACTGCTGCGCGCGTGCGGTTTGCGGGTTGCTGAAAAAAGTTTCGGGGTCGTTCTGTTCGGCGATCACACCGCCGTCCATGAACAGAATTCGGTCGGCCACTGCGCGGGCGAAGGCCATCTCATGGGTGACGATCAGCAGGGTCATGCCGCCGCGTGCAAGATCCAGGATCACTTCCAGCACTTCCTTGACCATCTCCGGGTCGAGCGCCGCGGTGACCTCGTCGAACAGCATCACCTCGGGGTTCATGCACAACGCGCGAACGATGGCGATGCGTTGCTGCTGGCCGCCGGACAGTTCGCGCGGGTAGACGTTGCGCTTGTCCAGCAGGCCGACCCGTTCGAGCAGCGTCTCGGCATGCGCCAGGGCCTCACCGAAGGCGCGCTTCTGCACCTTGAGCGGGCCGAGCAGGATGTTCTCCAGCACCGTCTTGTGCGGGAACAGGTGATAGCTCTGGAACACCATGCCGATCTTCTGCCGCACTTCGCGCCAGTCGGTGTCGGCGGTCAGCTCCCGGCCGGCGAAACGCAGCGTGCCGCCCTGCCCGCTTTCCAGACCGTTGAGGCAGCGCAGCAGGGTGCTCTTGCCGCAGCCGCTGGGGCCGAGGATGACCACCACCTCGCCGCGCTCCACCTTGAGGTCGACTTCGCGCAACACCGGGGTATCGCCGAAGCGTTTGCTGAAACCTGTGAGTTCGATCAGGGCGCTCATGCGTGACTCCAGCGCCGTTCCAGCACACGCGAAGCAGCGGACAGCGGATAGCAGAGAAAAAAGAAGAACAGGAACAGGAAGCCGTAGATCAGCACCGACTCGTAGGTGCGCTCGATGATCTGCTGGCCCACCTTGATCACGTCGACCACACCGATCAGCACCGCCAGCGAGCTGGTCTTGATGATGCGCGTGTAGACGTTGATGGTCGGTGGCGTAATGCGCTTGAGTACCTGTGGCAGTAGGACTTCGTGATACAGCTGCAGCGTGCCCAGGCCAATGGCCAGGCCCGCCTCGCGCTGGCCGCGTGGCAGCGAGCGCAAGCCGCCGCGCACCACCTCACCCACTTCGCTGGCACCCCACAGGCTGAGCACCAGTACCGCACACCAGAAGCTCGGCACGCTGATACCAGCGAAGATCGGCAGGCCGAAGAAGAACAGGTACAGCCAGACCAGTACCGGGATGGCGCGAAACAGCTCCAGATAGACCCGCAGCGGCACATCCAGCCAGCGCTTGCCGAGGCTGCGCAGCACGCCGTAGAGCACGCCGCCCAGGGTGCTGAAGGCAATCGCCGAGGCGGAAATGCTCAGGGTTTCCCAGGCGCCCTTGGCCAGTTGCGGCGCGGACAGCCAAAGCAGCTCAAGACCCGAACTGGCCATGTTGCAGCCTCCGTTCCAGGTATGCGAGCAGCAAGGAAAGCGGCAGGAACAGCAGCACGCACAGCGCGGTCATCACTGCCAGCATCTCGTAGGTCTTGTAGTACATGGCGATGTAGTTCTTGGTGGTGTAGAGAATCTCCGGCACCGCCACCGCCGAGACCACCGTGGTCTCCTTGAGCAGGAAGATGAAGTTGGCGAACAGCGCCGGCAGGCTGAGGATACGGGCCTGCGGCAGGATGACGTGGCGCAGCAGTTGCCAGCGCGACAGGCCGATGGACAGCCCCGATTCGATCTGCGCCTTGGGCACCGCCTCGACGCCCGCGCGCAGTACCTCGGTCAGATAAGCCCCACCGAGAAAGGTCATGGCGATGATCGCCGAGCTGAAACCGGAAATACGGATGCCCACACTGGGCAGCGCGAAGTAGATGAAGAACAGCTGGATCAGCAGCGGCGTGTTGCGTGCCACCTCCACATACAGGCCGACCAGACGCTGCAGCACTGGCACGCGCAACACCAGGATCGAGGCATTGACCAGCGCCACCAGCAACGAGGTGGCAATGGCGATGGCGCCGACCTGCAAGGTCACCAGCACCGCCCTGCCGAACGCCGGCAGGGTCGACAGCACGAAATTCCAGTCGAAGTTCATCGTGGCAGCCTGTCACCCGGTTGCAACAGCGGCACGTCCACCTGCACGGTATCCGGGTACTTGATGCCGGCGCCGGTGTTGAGGATCACCACCCGTTCACCGGGCCTGATCCAGCCCCCTTCACGCAGCTTGCGCGCGGCGGCATACAGCGCGGCGCCTTCGGGGCAGACGAAGGCGCCTTCCAGCTCGGCCACCTTGCGCTGCTCGACCAGCAGCTCGGCATCGTCGACTGCGATGGCATAGCCCTCGCTCTCGTACAGCGCTTCCAGCACCAGAAAATCCCCCAGCGCCTTGGGGACGTTGATGCCGAAGGCGATGGTGCTCGAATCGGCCCAGAACTCGGATGCGGCAGCGCGCGCCTCCCAGGCCTTGACGATGGGTGCGCAACCGCTGGACTGCACCGCGACCAGACGCGGCAGGGGTTGATCGGCCGCGATCCAGCCCAGCTCGCGCAGCTCCTTGAACGCCTTGTGGATGCCGATCAGGCCGACGCCACCGCCGGTGGGATAGAGAATCACATCGGGCAACTGCCAGCCGAACTGCTCGGCGATCTCCAGGCCCATGGTCTTCTTGCCTTCGATGCGGTACGGCTCCTTGAGCGTCGAGGCGTCATACAGGCCACCCTCGGCCACCGCCTGGGCGACCTGCTTGCCGGCATCGCTGATCAGGCCATCGACCAGGTACAGATTGGCCCCGGAAATGGCCGTTTCGTTACGGGTGATCACGGGGGCGTCCTGCGGCATCACCACCGTGGCCTCGATCCCGGCGCGCGCGGCGTACAGCGACCAGGCTGCACCGGCATTGCCGTTGGTGGGCATGGCCAGGGCCTGCACGCCCAGCTCCTTGGCCTTGGACACGCCCACAGCGGCGCCACGGGCCTTGAACGAGCCGGTCGGAATGATGCCCTCGTCCTTCAACCACAGGTCGTCGATGCCCAGATCACGGCCGATGCGCGGGGTACGAAACAGCGGCGTCAGCCCCTCGCCGAGGCTGACCACGTTGCTCGGATCGAGCACCGGCAGCAGCTCGTGGTAACGCCAAAGGCTGGCTTCGCGGCCAATCAGGTCGGCAGGTTTCCAGTGCTGCTTGAGCGCCTGCAGGTCGTAGGCGACCAGCAACGGCGCACCGACCTGGCTGAGTTGCTGGATACGTTCAGCGTCGTAATGCTCATGGGTTTTCGGGCAGTACAGGTGGGACAGATAGCTGTATGGCATTGCATTCACCATTCGGCCACCGCTGGGTAAGCCGTGGTTGAGGGTAAAGGCCACTCGATGCGGGTAGCCCGAGTGGCAGAGTGGCCGTAGGGCGCGCTGTGCGCACCCTGGGGTGGAGCCGTAGAGATCAGCTCCCCGGGTTGGCGTGCGCTTCCTCGAAGAAGTAATCCTTCCAGGATGCCGCTTTGTTTTTCAGCACGCCCAGTTCATGCAGCTGTTCGGCGTAGATGAAGGTGCGCTGCGGCGAGACGGTGAAGTCGTTCTCCGGGTCCTCGATGATCTTCTTCACGAACTCCAGCGGCAGCTTGGAGTTCTCCACGCGAATGTAGGTCTCGGCGGCAGCGGCCGTGTCCGCCTTGATGATCTGCTCGGCTTCCACCAGCGCGTCGTAGAACGCCTTGTAGGTCTTGGGGTTCTCGTCGTGGAATTTCTCGGTGGCGTAGAGCACGTTGAACGTGGCCTGGCCGCCGAGGATGTCGTAGCTGCTGATCAACTTGTGCACCTTGGGGTTCTCCAGCGCCTGGTACTGGAACGGTGGGCTGGAGAAGTGCGCGGTGATTTCCGAGCCACCCTTGGTCAGCGCGGCGGTGGCGTCCGGGTGCGGCAGGCTGACGGAGATCTTGTCGAAACGCTGGAAATCGTCCTTGCCATACAGCTTGGCGGTCTCGATCTGCAGGGTGCGCGACTGGAAGCCAACACCTGCGGCCGGCACGGCAATACGGTCCTTCTCGGACAGGTCCTGCAGTGTTTTCACCTCTTCACGATTGCTCAACAGGTAGTTGGGCAGCGAGCCCAGCGAGGCGACCGCCTTGACGTTCTGTCGGCCATGGGTGCGATCCCATACGGTCAGCATCGGCGGCACGCCGGCCGAGACCACGTCGATGGCACCGGCCAGCAGCGCCTCGTTCATGGCGGTGGCGCCGGAGATGGTGCGCCACTCGACCTCCACTTTGTCCAACCCCTGGGCCTTGGCGTGCTTCTCGATCAGTTGCTGATCCTTGACCACGTGCAGCACCAGGTAACCGATGCCGAACTGCTGGGCGATGCTGATCTTGCCTTCGGCCTGCGCGGCCAGCGGAGTTGCCAATGCGCCGAGCAGGCCCAGCGCGGCGGCCAGACGGCCAAATGTGAAGGTGTTGGTCATGGTCGTTTCTCGTTGTGTGATCAGTGAATTGGTCTTGTAGGGTGGGCCGGGCGGCAATCCGCCTGAGGCTTGTAGGGTGGGCTTCAGCTCACCAACGGTACGTCCAATTGATGGGCTAAAACGGATCGCCGCCCGGCCCACCCTACGACGCTTACTTAGTACTAGCGCTGCATCCCCCAGCGCTTGACGGTCACCCGCTCCACCGTGGCGAACACCAGGTTCTCCACCAGCAGGCCGATCAGAATCACCGCTGCCAGGCCGGCGAAGACCTTGTCGGTGTACAGCTCGTTGCGGTTCTGGAAGATGT
>CAZIZA010000022.1:0-22248 GCA_964543555.1 uncultured Pseudomonas sp. | reverse complement strand
GCCTGGCAAAACTGCCGCTGGCCGTCAGCCTCGCTTCCACCCTTGCCGCTCCGGCGTTCGGCGTCACGTTCAACATCGGTGAGATCGAAGGGCAGTTCGACTCGTCGCTCTCGGTGGGCGCCAGCTGGTCGACTGAGAAGGCCGACAAGGATTTGATCGGCGTCAACAATGGTGGTCGCGGTCTGTCTCAGACTTCTGATGATGGCCATGCGAACTTTAAACGAGGCGAAACCTTCTCAAAAATATTCAAGGGTATCCATGACCTTGAGCTTAAATACGGCGATACCGGTGTATTCGTACGTGGTAAATATTGGTATGACTTTGAGCTTAAGGATGAGAGTCGTCTGTTCAAGGACATTAGCGATCGCAACCGAAAAGAGGGTGCTCAGTCTTCGGGCGCAGAAATACTCGACGCTTTCATCTATCACAACTATGCCATCGGCAATATGCCGGGCAGTGTTCGCTTCGGTAAACAAGTAGTCAACTGGGGGGAAAGTACTTTCATCGGTGGTGGTATTAATGCCATCAACCCCATTGATGTGTCTGCATTCCGTCGTCCTGGGGCGGAGATCAAGGAAGGTCTGATCCCTGTCAACATGTTTTATGTCGCGCAGAGTTTGACTGACAATCTCTCTATGGAGGCTTTTTACCAGGTCGAATGGGATCAGACCGTAGTGGATAACTGCGGCACATTTTTCTCCCAGGCAGATGTGATTGCTGACGGTTGTGACAGAAATCTTGCGGTACTTCGTACCGAAGTTGGACTTTCTCAAGCGCTGGCAGGGCTTGGTCCGTTGGCTCCTGGTGTCATTGATCTTCTTAAGGATAATGGTGTTTCTTGGGGTAACCCCGATGAAGGTGTATTGGTTGCAAGGGGTGGAGATCGAGATGCCCGAGACAGTGGCCAGTGGGGCGTTGCTTTCCGCTACCTGTTCGAACCCATTGATACCGAGTTCGGTTTCTATGCTATGAACTATCACAGTCGTTTGCCGATATTCAGCGGTGCGGCTGCAGATCCTTCCGTATATGCGCTGTTCAGTCCCTTGAATCCGGGCGGACTCGGTCCACAGCTTGGTGGGGTTGGTGTGCCCGGCCCTGCTATTCCTGGCTTGGTGGGACAATTGGCTCCGCTCGTCGTGGCCGGTAATTCCAAATACTTTGTGGAGTATCCAGAGGATATTCGTCTTTATGGTTTGAGCTTCTCTACCACTCTGCCAACCGGTACAGCGTGGAGCGGGGAAGTAAGCTACCGCCCCAATGCTCCCGTGCAACTGAATACTACCGATATTCTCTTTGCTGGCATTACGCCGCTTAATCCCAACGTTTCGGTACTGCAGGGTTCGCCGGGCTCAGATCTGCATGGGTATCGTCGTAAGGAAATTACACAGCTTCAAACGACCTTCACTCACTTCTTTGATCAAGTCATGGGCGCAAGTCGCCTGACGTTGGTTGGTGAAATTGGTTGGACTCATGTTGGTGGCTTGGAAAGTAACAGTGAGGCACGCTACGGGCGTGACCCTGTTTTCGGGCCGGGGCCACTGCCGAATGGTACCTGCCAAACTCTCAATGCTGGAACGCTTGGTAGCGCTACTGCGGAGAACGTTAGTCGTTATTGTGAAAATGATGGTTTCACAACCTCTAACTCCTGGGGCTACCGTGCGCGTGCAATCTGGGATTATCCGAATGCTCTTGCAGGTGTAAACCTGCGTCCAAGTGTAGCTTGGTCGCACGATGTTAAGGGTTATTCGCCGGGCCCAGGTGCCAACTTCGAGGAGGGCCGCAAGGCTGTGAGCCTTGGGCTGAATGCCGAGTATCAGAACACCTACACCGCTGATCTCTCCTACACCAGCTTCTTCGGTGGTGGAAAGTACAACACCCAGCGTGACCGTGACTTCGTCGCGCTCAGCTTCGGCATGAACTTCTAAGCGGCCAGGAATTTCGAGGAATCATGATGCATATGAAAACAACAAAAAAACTGTGGCAAAGCGGTGTCCTGACCCTGTCTCTGCTGGCGACCAGTGTGATGGCAGCCGTATCGCCCGATGATGCGGCGAAGTTGGGCAAAACCCTGACCCCGATCGGTGCCGAGATGGCTGGTAATGCCAGCGGAACTATCCCGGCCTGGACTGGCGGGCTGCCGGCTAACGCCGGTGCGGTCGACCCACGCGGCTTTTTGGCCGATCCGTTCGCCAACGAGCAGCCGCTGTTCACCATCACTGCGCAGAACGTCGACCAGTACAAGGACAACCTGACCCCAGGTCAGTTGGCCATGTTCAAGCGCTATCCTGAAAGTTACAAGCTGCCGGTCTATCCGACGCATCGCTCGGCCAGTCTGCCGGCTGCGGTGCTCGAGGCGGCCAAGCAGAACGCGGTGAATACCAAGCTGGTCGAGGGCGGTAATGGCCTGGAGAATTTCCAGACCGCGAACCCCTTCCCGATCCCGCAGAACGGTCTGGAAGCGATCTGGAACCACATCACCCGTTATCGTGGCGGTAGTGTGCGCCGCCTGGTGACCCAGGCGACACCACAGGCAAACGGTTCCTACTCGCTGGTCTACTTCCAGGACGAGTTCACCTTCCGTGACGCCCTGACCGACTTCGACGCGAGCAAGGAAAGCAACGTACTGTTCTACTTCAAGCAGCGCGTAACCGCTCCGTCGCGTCTGGCCGGTAACGTGCTGCTGGTGCACGAAACCCTCAACCAGGTGAAGGAGCCGCGTCTGGCGTGGCTGTACAACGCCGGTCAGCGTCGCGTGCGTCGTGCTCCGCAGGTGTCGTATGACGGTCCGGGTACTGCCGCTGACGGTCTGCGTACCTCCGACAACTTCGACATGTACAACGGTGCGCCGGATCGCTACGACTGGAAGCTCGAAGGCAAGAAGGAAATCTACATTCCTTACAACGCCTACAAGCTGGATTCGCCGAACCTGAAGTACGCCGACATCATCAAGGCCGGCCACATCAATCAGGATCTGACCCGTTACGAGCTGCACCGCGTTTGGCATGTGACCGCGACCCTGAAGTCGGGTGAGCGTCACATCTATGCCAAGCGTGACTTCTACATCGACGAGGACACCTGGCAAGCCGCTCTGATCGACCACTACGACGGCCGTGGCACCCTGTGGCGTGTGGCTGAGGCACATGCCCAGTACTACTACGACAAGCAAGTACCGTGGTACACCGTGGAAACCCTGTACGACCTGCTGTCTGGTCGTTACCTGGCACTGGGTATGAAGAACGAGGAGAAGCAGGCCTACGACTTCAACTACAAGGCATCGAGCAGCGACTACACGCCGGCTGCACTGCGTCAGGCAGGCGTGCGCTAACAAACTGGTCTCAAACAACACGATCAAGCCGGCCTCGTGCCGGCTTTTTCGTTACGTACTGTAGCGGGTACTTCAAATGGTCAATACAAGTCGTTAGGCTGAGGCGAGATAGAGCCCGCCCATACAGGCAGAAGACTTTCAAGAACAGGCTGATGACAGACCTTTCTCGCGCGCCAGGTTGCTCCTTTACACCGGCCACGCCGTTGGAGGCGCGCTTCTATCGTCCTCCATTGCCTGAGGGGCATGTGCCGCGCCCCCGGCTGTGCGAGCAGCTCGAAGAAGGATTGCAGGGACGTCTGCTCTTGGTCAGTGCACCGGCTGGCTTTGGCAAGAGTTCGCTGGCCATCGAGTTTTGCGAGCGTTTACCTGAGCACTGGCACAGTCTCTGGCTTGGGCTGAGTGAGCGCGATCATGATCCTGGGCGCTTTCTTGAACGTTTGCTGCAGGGGTTTCAGCAGTTTTATCCCGGCCTGGGTGAAGAGGCCCTTGGCCTGCTGAAAATGCGCCAGCGTCATCAGCCCTTCGCCTTCGAGCAATGGTTCGACGGATTACTCGACGAACTGACTCAGCGCCTCGATGAGGGCCAGCCGTTATTGCTGGTCGTGGACGACTATCATCTGGCGCAGGGGCCGGTACTCGATCGTTGCCTGCAATTCTTCCTCAACCATCTGCCGCCTGGCGTACTGCTGTTGGTCACCAGTCGCCAGCGCCCGGACTGGCATTTGGCGCGTCTGCGACTGTCACGGCAGTTGCTTGAGTTGAACGAGCAGGATTTGCGCCTCACTGCTGGCGAGCTGGACGCCCTGCTGGTGAGTCAGGGTGCGTATCTGGAACGGCAGCAGTTAATGGGTATTCTGCAGCGTAGCGAGGGTTGGATCGCGGGTCTGCGTCTATGGTTGCTGGCGCTCGATGAGCACAAGGACGCAGGCGAGGGGCAGCAGTTATACGGTGGTGACGGGCTTATTCGTGAGTACCTGCTCGAAGAAGTCATAGAGCGTCAGCCTGTCGAGGTGCAGCACTTCCTCTACGATACGGCCTGCCTGGAGCGTTTTTGTGCCGAACTGTGCGATGCAGTGCGAGACAGTCATGACAGTGCAGCAATCATCCGCCAGTTGCAGGCCAATCAGGTTTTTCTGGTGCCGCTTGACGAGCACGGCCGATGGTTCCGTTATCACCACCTGTTTTCCGACCTGCTCAATGCGCGCCCGGCAGAGGGGGTGAGCCACTCGCGCGGTCATGCTCATCTGCGAGCGTGTCGCTGGTTCGCTGCGCAGGGCATGCTCGATGACGCTATCGAACAGGCGTTGCTGGCCGGGCAGGTGGACGTGGCTGCCAGTCTGGTGCAGAGCCTGTCTGAAGAGCAGATGCTGGCCGAGCAGAACATCGCCATGCTGCTGCGATGGAAAACCAATCTGCCGGACGAGTTGCTGGCCAGCTCTCCGCGCCTGATCATGATCTATGGCTGGGCGTTGGCGCTGGCCTGCCAGCTCGACGCCGCGCAGGAATTACTCAGTCACTTGGGCCGGTTCCTGCCGGCTGGCGATGCAGTGACCCAGCGCAGCATGTTGGCCCAGTGGCAGGCGCTTGATGGCGTTATCGCGCGTGGCCGCGGCGAGGGCGAGCACGCCGAGCAACAGTGCCGTGAGGCGCTGGCAGGCTTGCCAGCAGAACGCTACGGCCCTCACTTCATGTGCCTGTCCACCCTGTCCAATCTGGCCATGGCGCAGGGGGATCTCTGGCGTGCGCGCGGGCTCAATCGTGACGCGCTGGAGCTGGCGCAGCGCATCGGAAATCCGCTGTTCGAAGCACTGGCCCACTATGAGCGCGCCCGTGTTCTGCAGGCGCGCAGCGAAGTCGCGCGGGCCCAGGATGAAGTGCACCAGGGCTTATTGCTGGCACAGCGTTTGCCAGCTCAGCGGCAGTATTCGGTGCGGGCACGATTGACCATTTACGAGGGTTATCTGCTCAGCTTGCGCCTGCAGCCTCAGGCCGCTGAGCGAGTGCGCGCCGGGGTTGCCGAAGCTAGAGGCTGCCGGGATGTCGCAGCGCTGATCGGTTACTGCGTGTTGGCCAGTCTGGAGGGGCGTGAAGGCCGCTCGGCAGAGGCTTTCACGCTGCTCGGTGAGGCCGAGCGTCTGATGCATATCTGGGATGTGCCTGCTATCTATTACTTGGCGATGATCACCCTGATGAAGTGCGAGCTGTGGTTGCGTCAGGGGCAGGTCGAACTGGCCGCTGCCTGGTTGCCACAACTGGCGGAAACCTATGGTGAGCATGGCCGGGCCCTGGCCCCCGAGTTTCACCCGCAGTTGGCACTGCATATTGATCTGCAATTGGCGGCCTTGGAGCGCCTGACAGGTGATCGGGAACATGCGGAACGTCGTCTGCGTGCGCTGCAGCAGCGTGCGCACGGGCTGGGTGGGCAACTGGTGGGGCTGATGGCGCAGACACAGCTGGCGCATTTGCTGAAACAGACCGGGCGCGAGCAGGAGGCCCGTGTCGTGCTCGACAGCGGTCTGGATCTGGCTCAGGGAGGCGCGCTGTTGCCTTTCATCGAGTTGCTGCAGCATCAGCCGCAGTGGCTAGGCGAATGCCTGCAGCAGCGAAGTGCATCATGTCGGGTTCGTGACGCCTTGCTTGCTGCACTGCCGACAGCCCCATCTGCTGCAGAGTTGCCTGAGCGTGATACGGCAGCGCCGACCGAAAAACTCAGCAGCCGCGAGCTGGCCGTACTGCAACTTATAGCCCGTGGCTACTCGAACCAACAAATCAGCGACCGCCTGTTCATCTCCCTGCATACAGTCAAGACCCATGCACGGCACATCAACAGCAAGCTTGATGTCGAGCGCCGCACTCAGGCTGTCGCACGCGCCAAGGCGCTTGGTCTGTTGAATTGAGGCCTGGGTAAAGCTGCATACTATTTCACCCATTCAGACTTTTAGTACGTTGCCGTCTTTGCCAGGCATTGTGCATATGGCACGGTAAACCGATGATCATTGAGTAATAAGGCTTCCTGATGACTACCGCCGAACGCCCCGCGCTAATCCGCGAAACCTTCCCCGTAGGGCCGTTGCAGTGCAACTGCACGATCATTGGTGACCCGGTGACGAAGAAGGCTATCGTGGTTGATCCGGGCGGTAATCCCGATCTGATCATGGCGCGTCTGGACGCTCATGGTCTGAAGGTGGTCAGTATCATCCACACCCATGCCCATCTCGATCATTTCCTCGCTTCCGGGCAGATGAAGGAGAAAACCGGTGCCACGCTGCATCTGCACAAGGAGGATCAGTTCCTCTGGGACAATCTTGAGATGCAATGCAACATGTTCGGTGTGCCGTATACGCCGGTGCCGGCGCCTGACAGGTGGTTGGCTGATGACGAAGAGCTGGCCTGCGGTTGTGGGGTGGCACTGCACACACCAGGGCATACGCCGGGTTCGATGAGTTTCTGGTTTGAGGACGCCAAGTTGCTGATCGCCGGTGACACGCTCTTCCGTCGCGGTATTGGCCGTACCGACCTGTGGGGTGGCGACTACGCTGCCATCGAGCGCTCGATCAGGCAGCGTTTGTACAGCCTCGACGAGGAGGCAACCGTGGTCACTGGCCATGGCCCGGATACCCGCTTGGGCGACGAGATGCGCGAGAACCCTTTTATTCGTGCGTAGCAGGGCACTAATGGCGCTGCAGTGACTCAAATGGCCATCATCCACCGTTCATGGAGATGCCTTCATGTTCCGCCTTTCCCTGGTCGCCCTGTGCACCTCTGCGCTGCTTACCGGCTGCGCCTCTCAGAACCCTTATGATCAGAGCGCCCCAAGCGCCAACCGCACCGCCACTTATGGTGGTTTGGGAGCCTTGGCCGGTGCTGCGGCAGGCGCACTGATCAACCATGACAACCGTGGCAAGGGCGCGTTGATTGGCGCTGCTGTGGCTGGTGCAGCAGCAGCCGGTTACGGCTATTACGCCGACAAGCAGGAAGAAGAACTGCGTCGAAGCATGCAGGGCACTGGCGTCGAGGTGCAGCGCCAGGGTGATGTGATTCAGCTGATCATGCCCGGCAACATCACCTTTGCCACTGATTCCGCGCAGATTGCCAGCAGCTTCTATCAGCCGCTGAACAATCTGGCCAACTCCTTCCGCCAGTACAACCAGAACAGTATCGAGGTGGTCGGACATACCGACAGTACCGGTTCACACAGCTATAACATGGGCCTTTCCCAGCGCCGTGCGCAGAGCGTGGCGGATTATCTGCTGGCACAAGGCGTCGATCCCGGCAGGTTGAGCACGCGCGGTATGGGGCCGGATCAACCTGTCGCAAGCAATGCCACAGCTGAGGGGCGGGCGCAGAACCGTCGTGTCGAAGTCACACTGCGCCCGCTGCCAGGCGTGCAATGACCACGCGCGATGCGCGGACCTGCTCTGGATCGCATTCTCCGACTGCCCAGGCTGATAAGCTTGGGCGGAACTTCGTCGCGCCCTGGCGGCTCGAAGACAGTGGCATGTCTGCCTCATACCAAGAATCTGCAAGGAAACCTTATGAAGACCAGGCGTAATCTGATCGCAGCGACTGCGCTCATGGCCCTGCTGGCGGGCTGTACCACCAATCCCTACACCGGTGAAAGCCAGGCTGGCAAAGCCGGTATCTATGGCGGCATCGGCGCCGCGACCGGTGCGGTGATCGGCGCAGCCACGTCAAGCAAGAAGGACCGCACCAAAGGCGCGTTGATCGGTGCTGCCGTTGGCGGCGCGGCCGGTGGTGGTTATGGCTACTACGTCGATACCCAGGAGGCCAAGCTGCGCCAGACACTGCAGGGCACCGGGGTACAGGTGCAGCGTAATGGCGATGATCTGAAGCTGATCATGCCGGGCAATATCACCTTCGCCAGTAATTCGGCGGATATCTCCAGCAGCTTCTATCCGACCCTCAACTCGCTGGTGCTGGTGTTCAAGGAGTTCAACAAGAACGGTGTAAACATCGTTGGCCATACCGACAGTACCGGCTCCCAGGAGCTGAACCAGAGCCTGTCGCAGCGCCGTGCGCAGAGCGTAGCCAACTACCTGACAGCCAATGGTGTACCCGGGCAGCGTATCTCGGCATACGGTGCCGGGCCGAGCCAGCCGATTGCCAGCAATGCCAGCGAAGCGGGCCGCTCGCAGAATCGTCGCGTCGAGATCAACCTGCGTCCGCTCTGAGGTTGCACTGCATGTAACCAAAGCCTCCCTATGGGAGGCTTTCTTGTTTCTATTGTCGCCATCCGCAGGTTTCGATGGGGCTGCAATGCGCGTTTACGGCCCTGCGGCAACCGTCTGTCGCGTCCTTTCTGGCAAAAGGCCACTTGTTCAAATCCTGACTAGACTGCTTGCTGTGGTTCTGTGAAGTCCGTGTGCGGATGGTGCGTGCGCGTTGGTTCTGGATGACCGAAGGAGAGCGAATGGACGACAGAGCTGTCGTGCGGCCAGCCTGGCCCTGGACACCCCTGCTGGTCGCGTTTGCCCTTTTACTTGGGCTGGGTGGGTTGGTCTTCTGGCAGTGGAATACCCTGCAGGTGCTCGGGCAGGAAGAGAGTCAGAGACGTTTTCAACTGGAGTCGCAAGAGATCGGCCAGCGTGTGCTGACCCGCATGCGTGGATACGAGATGGTGCTGCGTGGTTTATCCGGCCTGATGATTGGCAGTGATCAGGTCTCGCAGGCCGAATGGGAGCGTGCAATCGATCAACTGCAACTGCAGGAGCGTTATCCCGGCATTCAGGCCGTTGCCTGGTCGCGTCACTTGCTGCCGGAACAGCTCGCCAGCTTCGATGCCGAGGTCAAGGCAGAAGGGCGGATCGACGACCCTATTTTCCCTCCTGGCGAGCGTGAGCATTATTTGCCCATCGATTACGTCAGCCCGCTTGACTGGCGTAACCGGCGTGTTCTGGGTTTCGACATGCTCAGTGAGGAGGGGAGGCGCGCAGCTATCGAGCGGAGCGTGCAAACCGGTGATGCCAGTTTGAGCAGGCCTTTGGTGTTGCGCCAGGAGGTGGATGTCAACGTGCAATCTGGCGTGCTGCTGTATTTGCCCGTATTTCGCCCGGGGATGCCCATCAATACCGTAGAGCAGCGCTGGGCCGCTTTACTGGGCATGGTGCACGGTGCTTTTCGCAGCCAGGATCTGATGGATGGGATTCTCGGTGCCCAGATGCGCTTGTTCGACATCATCCTCAGGGATGAACAGGCAAGCGATTTGCAAATGCTAAGCGGTGAGACGCTGGCCAATGGCTGGCGCCCGCGTTTTCGTTCTCAGCAGACCTTGTCGCTGTACGGGCGTAACTGGACGCTCGAGGTCATCGGTACGCCTGAATACGAGCAGAACCTGGTTGACCGGATTGGTTCGTTCGGGCTTTGGACCGGTCTGGGTGCAACCTTGTTGTTGTCGATGCTGGTCGGTGGTTTCCTCTATCAGCGCGAGCGCAGGTTGCAGATCAGTGAGCGTGCCGCCAGTGCCCTGAGCGAGCGTGAAGAGCGCTTCCGGCTGTTGGTCGAGCGTCTGCCTGTCGCGACTGTGCTGTGCGATGCCACGGGCCGTATCGAGATGGTCAACCGCAGCGCCGCCGAATTATTCGATTGCCCGCTCAATGCGCTGCCGGGTGAAAACGTACTGCGTGTGCTGCCCAATATCGAGTCGCCGCAGGACTTGCAGGCGAAATTGGCTGAGAGTGACGAACGTAGCGTGCGTACGTTACGCGGCGAATCGATTCCGGTCAGCATCAGCCTCAATCCCCTGCATGAAGGTAGCAGCTACCTGATCAATCTGGTCGACCTGCGTGCACGCCGGGTGGCGGAGGAGCGGTTCCGCCTGGTTGTCGAGGCTTCGCCCAATGCCATTGTGCTGGTCGATGGGCAGGGGCGAATTGCCATGGTCAACCGACAGACCGAGCAGTTATTTGGTTACGAACGGCAGATGCTGCTTGGCGAGCCGGTGGAAATGCTTATGCCCAGCGCACAACGAGGCGGTCATGTGGCGCTGCGTCGGGGTTATCAGGCTATGCCGGAGCAGCGGCGCATGGGCGGTAATCGTGAGTTGTTCGGGCAGCATCATGAAGGCCACCTGATTCCTCTGGAGGTGGGTCTGTCACCGATACGGACAGGCAACGAGACGCTGGTGCAAGCGGTGATCATCGACATCAGTGAGCGCCGGGCTGCTGAGCGTAAGCTGCGCGAACAGGCCGAACAGCTGCTGTTGGCCAACCGGTACAAGTCCGAATTCCTGGCCAACATGTCACATGAGCTGCGTACACCGCTCAACAGTATCCTGATTCTCAGCGATCAGTTGCGGCAAAACCTGGCAGGCAATCTCACCGAGAAGCAGACCAGGCATGCCGACATCGTGCACCGCGCCGGTGGCGATCTGTTGCAGTTGATCAACGATGTGCTTGACCTGGCCAAGGTCGAATCCGGGCGTATGCAGCTCAAGCTAGAGCCGATCAATATGCAGGATGTACTGGTGGAGCTCGATGCCAGCCTGCGGCCTATGGCCGAGCTCAAGGGGCTGCGTCTGCATACCGAGCTGGACGCTGGGGTGCCGCGCGTCATCCACACCGACCGCGTGCGCTTGCATCAGATCCTGCGCAACCTGCTGTCCAATGCGCTTAAGTTTACTGACCGCGGCGAAGTCATCCTCGCAGTTGCCTCTCAGGGGGGGCAGGCCGATGGGCGCGAACTGCTGTGTTTTAGCGTGCGCGACAGCGGTATCGGTATCGACCCGGCGCAGCACGAACAGGTCTTTCAGGCCTTTCAGCAGATCGATGGTTCCACCAGTCGGCGTTTTGGCGGTACGGGGCTGGGCCTGGCCATCACCCGGCAACTGGTCCTGGCCCTGGAAGGCGATATCACCTTGCAGAGCGTGCCAGGGCAGGGCTCGACCTTCACGGTCCGGTTGCCGGTGCAGCCCGGTTCGCTCAGCCTCGAAACTCAGGTCGAAGGGCCGCATCGTGCTGGTGTAGGCCCGCCATTGCTGATCATCGAGGACGATGTCAATTTCGCCGCAGTGATTGTCGAGGAAGCACATGGCCATGGTTTCTCCAGCGTGCATTGTCGTACCGGGCAGCAGGCGCTCAGTCTTCTGCAACAGGAGTCATTCAATGCGGTGATCCTCGACATCCTCTTGCCTGACCTCAGCGGTTGGCAGTTGTATCGTCGCCTGCGCGCCCAACCCACGCATCGGCATACGCCGGTGCATATCATCTCCTGTGTGCCGCAGCCGGCAGGCTGGAACGATGACGGTACGCGCTATCTGGTCAAACCCATCGGTCGCGATGAGTTGGAGCAGGTGTTCTTTGAGCTGCAGAGTGGGGCGCAGCAGGAGCAGGCTGTGCTGCTGGTTGAGGATGTCGAGGTGGAGCGCGAGCACTACCGCGAGCAGCTCACTGCGCTGGGTTTTCAGGTGGCCGCCTGCGCCGATGGTGAGCAGGCACTCGCAGCGTATGCGCAGGGCCGGTTCTGCGCGCTGGTGATCGATCTCGACCTGCCGGATCAGGACGGTTTTGCTCTGCTCGACAGCCTCCATCAGCTGCGCTCACTGCAAGGCACGCGCGTGGTGATCAATACCGGTGTGGACGTTACCCAGCAGACCTTGCAGCGTCTGCGCCGTTACAGCGCCGTGGTGGTGCGCAAGCATGGCGACGCCACTGACGCACTGTGCCAGGCCGTGCAGGGTTTTCTCGGTGACGTACGTGCGCCGCAGACCGTTCATGCATTGTCCAGCCCGCTGTTGGGTAAACGTATTCTGCTGGTCGATGACGATGTACGTAACGTCTATGCGTTGACGGCGCTGCTCGATGAAGTCGGGCTGTGTGTCAGTCCTGCCAGTGATGGCCTAGAAGCCATTGCCAGCTATCAGCGTGACCCCTTCGATTTGATCCTGATGGATATGGCCATGCCCAACATGGACGGTTACACGGCCACGCGGCTGCTCAAGCAGGAGCATGGCTGCACGATCCCGATCATCGCGCTAACCGCGCATGCGATGAAGGGTGACCGCGAGAAGTGCATTACCGCTGGTGCTGACGATTACATGGCCAAGCCGATCAAGCGTGATGAGTTGCTGGCGCTGCTGGAACGCTGGCTGGTGATGTCGGCCGTTTCATCGTCCGGCAATGGGCTAACCTGACAACAGGAGTGATTGAGGCAGGGGCAGATGGATAGGGGAGTGAGAATGGCCCAGGCGCAGAGCCACAACGACGCCGTACCTGCCAAGCAGGTTCTGCTGGTGGTCGATGACCGCATGGAGAATCTCGAGGCCATGCAGGCGCTGCTCGAGGATGGCCAGTGGCAACTGCGGTGCGCCAGTTCCGGCGAGCAAGCCTTGCGCTGCCTGCTCGAAGAAGAGGTAGGGCTGGTATTGCTCGATGTACAGATGCCGGGCATGGATGGTTTCGAAGTCGCCCGGTTGATGCGTGGCAACCCACGCACACGGCTGACGCCGATCATCTTTGTGTCCGCCATTGCCCAGACCCATGACGCAGTGCTGCGCGGCTACAGCACCGGGGCTGTGGATTTCGTGCTCAAACCCTTTGACCCCAGTGTACTGCGGCACAAGATCCAGAGTCTGCTGGAGCATGAGCACAATCGCTGTGAGCTGCAGGCGCTGACCTTGCAACTGGAAAGAGCCAGAGCCTTCAACGCCTCGGTGTTGGCCAATGCTGCCGAGGGCATCCTGGTGGTGGGCGAAGACGGTCGCATCCAGTACGCCAATCCGGCCATGGCGCAGATGCTTGATGCTGATGTAAGCGATATGGAGGGCGCCGAACTGCTTGCCTTTGTCGAGAGTCCGGCCTTTACGGATGGTTGGCTGCAGTCTGAGTTCTTCCTGCACTTCAAGCGCGACGCGACCTACCGTGTGCATGAAGCGGTGATGCGTACCTTCAAGGGGGCCTGTCTGCCTGTGGCGCTGTCTAGCTCACCGTTACCTCGACAGCAGCGTGCGATGGTGGTGATCGCCCTGGACATGTCAGTGGTGCGCAACCTGCATGCACAGCTTGAGTCGCAAGCCGTCACCGATGCGCTGACGGGGCTGCTCAATCGCCGGGGGTTCAATCGAGCACTGGACGCGTCGCTGGCACGTATCGAGCGCAGTGGTCAACGGGTGGCGGTGCTGTATCTGGATCTCGATGGTTTCAAGCGTATCAACGACTCGCTCGGCCACGATGTCGGTGATCAACTGCTGCGCCGCGTGGGTGAGCAGCTCAAGGCGTGCCTGCGCCCCTACGACAGCCTGGCGCGCATCGGTGGTGATGAATTCACCGCGTTGCTGGACAACCTCAGCCACCCCGAGGATGCCGCCAAAGTCGCTGAAAAACTGATCGAAATGGTCTCGGTGCGACATACCCTCGATGGTGTGGATTTCACCCTGGGTGCCAGCGTCGGCATCGCCTGCTTCCCTGAATGCGGGCAAAGCGTTGAAGGCCTGTTGCGTGCCGCCGATATGGCCATGTACGAAGCCAAGCGTGCCGGGCGTCAGCAATACCGTTTTTTCTCGCCGGAGATGAACGGTCGAGCGCGGTCGCGGCTGATGCTGGAAGAAAGTCTGCGTCATGCCATCGAGCATGATGACTTCGTACTGGTTTACCAGCCGCAGTTCCATCTTGAGAGCGGTCGCCTGCGCGGTTTCGAGGCTTTGCTGCGCTGGCGGCATCGGGTTGCCGGAACGGTAGCCCCCAACGTGTTCATCCCACTGCTCGAAGAAACCCGTCTGATCAACCGCCTGGGGGGGTGGATTTTCCGCGAAAGCGCCCGGCAACTGGCGGCGTTCAAGCAGCAGTTCGGTGAAGGGATGGTGCTCAGCATCAATGTCAGTCCAGTTCAGTTCGGCATGCCGCAGTTGGTGGCTGACCTGCAGCATGTGCTCGATATGCACGATTTGCGGCCGAGTCAGCTGGAAGTGGAGGTGACCGAGAGCGCGCTGATGCAGGATCTGGAACTGACCCAGGCACAGTTGCGTCATTTACGAGAACTGGGAGTGAAGATTGCCATCGATGACTTCGGCACCGGGTACTCGTCACTGGCGTATCTGCGTCATTTCGAGCTGGATACGCTGAAGATCGATCGCCTGTTCATTGCCAATATGCTCGACTCACCGCGCGACGCCGCCGTAGTCAGCACCATCATCGATCTGGGACGTCACCTGGGCCTGGAGGTCATCGCTGAAGGCGTCGAGACCCAGGCGCAGCGTGAATGGTTGACCCAGCATCACTGCGAAATCATGCAGGGTTTTCTGGTGGCGCCGGGTGTGTCAGCCGGCAGCGCCATGCAGGTACCGGCGCTGCTGGATTGGAGCAAGGTGCCTCTGCCGCGTGGTGAATGACGGGCCAGGCGCACCTCAGGCTTGCCGGTGCAGGCTGGTCAGCTCGAGGTCTTTCTCTTCCCACAGACGGTTGACCCACTGCTGGAAAGCCAGGCGGTAGTCGTCGTCCTGATCGTAATTGCGACCGATGAAGGCGCGGGGGATGTCGACCTGCTTGAAGTTGACCTGTACGGCATCCAGACGACCGCAGAGCAGATCCCAGAAACCGGGTACGCCATGTGGGTAATGAATGGTGACGTTGACGATGGCGTGCAGTTGTTCACCCATGGCGTCGAGGACGAAAGCGATGCCGCCAGCTTTTGGTTTGAGCAGATGCTTGAATGGTGACTGCTGCTGCGCATGCTTGGCCGGGGTCAGGCGTGTGCCCTCGAGGAAGTTGAACACCGCCACCGGGTTGCTCTTGTAGCGAGCACAGGCCTTACGTGTGGTGGCCAGATCCTGTCCGCGTTTTTCAGGGTGCCTGGCCAGGTATTCCTTGCTGAAACGCTTCATGAAGGGAAACTCCAGCGCCCACCAGCACAGGCCTATCACCGGCACCCAGATCAGCTCCTGCTTGAGGAAGAACTTGAGCAGTGGCATGCGCCGGTTGAGTAAGTATTGCAGCACCAGAATGTCCACCCAGCTCTGGTGATTGCTGGTCACCAGGTAGGAATGACGGGTATCGAAACGCTCAAGTCCCTGAACCTGCCAGTCGATACGACCGACCAGGCGCATCCAGAACTTGTTGATGCCGATCCAGCTTTCGGCGATGCCATGCATGACGAAGCGCAACGCCCGTTGTATCGGCGTGAACGGCAGCAACAGTTTGAGCAGGGCGACGAAGAACAGTGGCCAGCACCAGAACAGGGTGTTCAGCGCCAGGAGCAGGCTTGCGATCAGGCCGCGCAGCGGCGCGGGAAGAAAGTGCAGCATCGGGCGAAAGCCTCCGTAAGCAGGCTATACGCCCGTTGGGCAGCCTGAGAATGGGGGCGTTCTCTGCGCCCCGTATCGGTCGAAAGAGCTGCTGCGTTCCGTGCTGCGAGCGGGTTTGGCGCCAAGGTTAACGATTGTGCACTGACCTGCAAGTGCCAGCCTTGACCATCCGGTGCCAAGGCCTCGGGTGCTCCGTGCCACCCGAGGCAGCGCATTTGGCCACGGCGCACCCATGCAAGGCATGTTCAGCTCGGCAGATTAGCCGCCTGAATCGCCGTCAGCGCGATGGTGAAGACGATATCGTCGACCAGTGCCCCGCGCGACAGATCGTTTACCGGCTTGCGCAGCCCCTGCAACATTGGCCCCACACTGATGCAGTCGGCGCTGCGTTGCACCGCCTTGTACGTGGTGTTGCCGGTGTTCAGGTCGGGGAACACGAATACCGTGGCACGGCCGGCGACAGGGCTGTTCGGTGCTTTCTGCCGGCCGACGCTCTCGATGGCCGCGGCGTCATACTGCAGGGGGCCGTCGAGGGGCAGATCCGGGCGTTTTTCGCGCGCCAGGCGGGTCGCGGTGCGCACCTTCTCAACCTCCTCGCCGCTGCCGGAGTCGCCGGTGGAGTAGCTCAGCATGGCCACGCGCGGCGCGATGCCGAAAGCCTGTGCCGAGCTGGCACTCTGCAGGGCGATCTCGGCCAGTTGCTCGGCGTCAGGATCCGGGTTCACCGCGCAGTCGCCGTAGACCAGCACCTGGTCCGGCAGCAGCATGAAGAACACCGAGGACACCAGGTTGTAGCCCGGTGCGGTCTTGATCAGTTGCAGCGCCGGGCGAATGGTGTTGGCGGTGGTGTGAATGGCGCCGGAGACCAGACCGTCCACTTCGTCCAGCGCCAGCATCATGGTACCGAGCACGACGGTGTCTTCCAGTTGCGCTTCGGCCATCGGTGCATTGAGGCCTTTGCCCTTGCGCAACTCCACCATTGGCGCGATGTAGCGACCACGAATCAGATCAGGATCGAGAATTTCAAGGCCTGCCGGTAGTTCGATGCCCTGCGCGCGGGCCACTGCCTGCACCTCTTCGGGTTTGGCCAAGAGCACGCAGCGGGCGATGCCGCGTGCCTGGCAGATGGCAGCTGCCCGCACGGTGCGCGGCTCGCTGCCCTCGGGCAGGACGATGCGTTTGGCGGCCGCCTTGGCGCGTTGCACCAGTTGATAACGAAACGCTGGCGGCGACATACGCAGCTCGCGCGGCGTGCCACAGCGGGTGCTCAACCAGTCGTGATCAATATGCCCGGCGACGAAGTCGGCCACCTTTTCCGCACGTTCTCGGTCATCCAGCGGAATTTCCTTGTTCAGGCGATTGAGGTGGGTGGCGGTGTCGTAGGAGCCGGTGCTGACGGTCATCACCGGCAGGCCGCTGGCCAGCGCACCCTGACACAGCTCCATGATGCGCGGATCCGGGGCGAAGTCGCTGCACAGCAGCAGGCCAGCCAGCGGCACGCCATTCATCGCCGCCAGGCTGGCGGACAGGATGATGTCGTCGCGATCCCCCGGGGTCACCACCAGGGTGCCGGGTTTGAGTAACTGCACACTATTGGCCACGGCGCGGGCGCAGAGCACGATCTTGTTCATGCGTCGTTGCTCGTAGTCACCCGCATTGAGGATGCGTGCGCCGAGTAGCTCGGCGATGTCCTTGGTGCGTGGCGCGTTCAGTTCGTCTTGCCAGGGAATGCAGCCGAGCAGGCGGAAGTCCTCGCTCTTGAGCAAGGGCGAGAATTCCTGCAGGCGTTCTGCAAACGCCTCGATACCGTCCTCGCTATGTACCTTGTTGATAATCACGCCGAGCACCTTGGGATCCTTTGGCCCACCGAACAGTTGCGCCTGGATTTCGATGCGGTCACACAACTCGGTGAGGCTCTCGTCTTCCGGGGCGCTGACCAGAATCACGTCGGCGTCAAGGCTCTTGGCCAGATGGAAGTTGACCCGTGCGGCGTAACTGGCATGGCGCGTTGGCACCATGCCTTCAACGATGACCACGTCCTTGCCGGCCGCCGCCTGCTGATAAAGGCTGATGATTTCCTCCAGCAACTCGTCCAGCTGGCCATCACCGAGCATGCGCTCGACATGGCTGAGCGGTAGCGGTTTGGGCGAATGCAGGCCGTGAGTGCGGGCGATCAGCTCGCTGGAACGCTCCGGTCCCAGGTCGCCGGCATGCGGCTGGGCGATGGGCTTGAAGAAGCCGACCTTGAGACCGCTGCGCTCCAGCGCGCCGACCAGGCCGAGGCTGATGGAGGTAAGGCCGACACCGAAACCGGTGGGGGCGATGAAGAAGGTATGCATGTAAAGACCTCAGTTGAGCAGGGCAAGGGTGTCGAGGGCGATCTGCCGCTCTTCGTTGGTCGGCACCACCAGGACCAGTGGGCCATGCGCTGCCTGGATCGACCCGCCGACGCCACGTACGCAGCGCGCATTGGCCGCAGGGTCGAGGGTAAAACCGAGCAGGCCGAGGTGGTCGAGGGTCTTGCTGCGGATCAGCGCCGAGTTTTCACCGATACCGCCGGTGAAGATCAGCCCGTCAAGGCGGCGCAGTGCGCAGCTCATCGACGCCAGTGACTTGGCCAGGCGATAGCAGAACACCTCGATGGCCAGGGTGGCGCCGGCGTGGCCCTGTTCACGGGCCTGCTCCAGCGTGCGCATGTCATTGGACAGGCCGGACAGCCCGAGCAAGCCACTGTCCTTGTTGAGCAGGGCGTCGATCTGCTCCAGGCTCCAGCCCAGGGTACGGGCCAGATGACTGTGCAGGTTGGGGTCGACATCGCCGCTGCGCGTGCCCATCACCAGGCCTTCCAGCGGGGTCAGGCCCATGCTGGTGTCGCGGCTGTGGCCGTTTTCCACGGCGCAGGTCGAGCAGCCATTGCCCAGGTGTGCCACCAGCCAGCTGCTGGCCTCCGCCGGTAGGCCGGCCATCTGTGCGGCCTTCTGGCTGACGTAGCGATGGCTGCTGCCATGAAAGCCATAGCGGCGCACGCCATGCTCGCGGTACAGCGCCTCGGGCACGGCATAGCGGTAGGCGTGCTCGGGCAGGCTCTGGTGGAATGCAGTATCGAATACGGCAACCTGCGTCAGGTCCGGGAACAGCTTCATCGCCGCTTCGATACCCAGCAGGTTGGCCGGGTTGTGCAGGGGGGCCAGCGGTGCCACCTGGCGGATGGCCTGCAGGCTGATAGTGTCCAGGCGCGTGGCCCCGGAGAAGTATTCGCCGCCATGCACCACGCGATGGCCGATACCGTGCAGCGCGCCAGCGGCGACGCGCTGCACGATAGGCAGCAGGTGCGACAGCGCCAGGCGGTGGTCGGCGCCGGCGATCACCAGGCTGTCGCGTTCATCGCCCTGCTGCCAGTGCAGGATGGCCTCGGGGCTGCCCAGACGTTCAGCCAGGCCGCTGAGGGGAAATGGCTCCTGGGCTTCGTTGACCAAGGCAAACTTGATCGACGAACTGCCGCAGTTGATCACCAGAATGTTGCGTGCAGGCATTTAGGTATCCTTGAGTTCATCGTGCGACCGATCAATGGCGCACCAGCCGCAGGCAAAGGGGCTGCCCAGCCAGGACTGGCGCTGTTCTGGATCGGCTACCCAGGGCCGGTTTTGCCAGGGTGGTCGGTGGCGCACATGCTGAGTGTGACCACAGGACAAGACTGCCACCCAGTCGCCGTGCTCGTCCTGACGAAAATCAACGATACGCACCGCCCGTTTATCCGGGGTCGGGTCGCAATCGTGGACGGCCTTGGTTAAACTTGACCGTTCATTTCTCTTTTGCAAAAGGTCTCCCCATGCTGATCGCCGCCAACAAGGCCGTCTCCATCGACTATACCCTGACCAACGATGCCGGTGAGGTGATCGACAGCTCCGCTGGCGGCGCGCCGCTGGTGTACCTGCATGGTGCCGGTAACATCATCGTCGGTCTCGAAAAGGCTCTGGTCGGCAAGCAGGTCGGCGATGAGCTGGATGTTTCCGTCGAGCCGGAAGAGGCCTACGGCGAATACAGCGCCGAGCTGGTTGCCACCCTGAGCCGCGCCATGTTCGAAGGCGTCGATACCCTGGAAGTCGGCATGCAGTTCCACGCCTCCGGCCCGGACGGCAGCATGCAGATCGTCACCATCCGTGACATCGACGGCGACGACGTGACCGTCGACGGCAACCACCCGCTGGCAGGGCAGCGCCTGAACTTCAAGGTTAAGGTGGTCAACGTGCGTGATGCCAGCGAAGAGGAAGTGGCCCACGGTCACATCCATGGCGAAGGTGGTCATCACCACTGATTGATTCGAAGCGACTTGCGGTCGTTCTTTTCGAGCAAACCGCTGCTAAGCTGAAACATGCGATCAAGGCGCCTCAGGGCGCCTTTTTCATGCATTGCAACTGGCAGGGCGGCTTGGCCCTGCTGCATTGGATTCGCCGAGGAAGTTCGTCATGAGTGCCTTTCACGATCTCAATCTGCGTGCGCTGGACGGCCAGGAACTGCCGCTGGCGCCCTACAAGGGCCAGGTGGTGCTGGTGGTCAACGTCGCCTCCAAATGCGGCCTGACCCCACAATACGCCGGGCTGGAAAAACTCTATCAGCAGTACAAGGGCAATGGCTTTACTGTGCTGGGTGTGCCCTGTAACCAGTTTGCCGGGCAGGAGCCGGGCAGCGAGGACGAGATCCGTTCGTTCTGTAGCCTCAACTACGGCGTGAGCTTCCCGCTGGGCAGCAAGCTGGAAGTTAATGGTCCGGGGCGCCATCCACTTTATCGCCTGCTGGCGGGCGAGGGCGCCGAGTATCCGGGTGATATCACCTGGAATTTCGAGAAGTTTCTGGTTGGCCAGGACGGTCGCGTGCTGGCGCGTTTCTCGCCACGTACGACGCCGGACGATCCGGCACTGATTCAGGCCATCGAAAAAGCCCTCGGTCTCTGAACCGTCGCGCCTGCGTTCTGCCTTGCGCAGACAGGTGAGGCTAATCGGCCAAATCCACGGCTATTTCCTCTTGTACTCTTGTTCGAAAAGTCGCCCGGTTGCTTAATCGGGCGACCGTTCAGGAGTCCAGACATGACCCTTTTTTCCAACGAGCAACCGCCTGCCATGGCTACGCCGGGTGAGTTGCGCGCGCTGATCGAAAACCGTCGCGCCGTGCGTCGCTTCTTGCCTGAACCGGTGCCTGAGCATGTGATTCGCGATTGCCTGGAGCTGGCTGTGCTGGCGCCAAATTCCTGCAATCTGCAGCCCTGGAGCTTTCAGGTGATTCGTGACCCGGCCCTGCTGGCAAAGCTGCATCCTGTCTGCATGAGCCAGAACGCTGCCCGTGCGCCGCTGATCATCGCCGTGCTGGCGCGCCCGGACACCTGGCGTCAGGCCTGTCAGAACATCATCGAGCAGTGGCCTGAGGCTGAAGTGCCGGCGCGCATTCGTCGCTTCTACAGCAAGACCGCGCCGTTCCAGTACAACCAGGGGCCGCTGGGCTTGCTTGGGTTCTTCAAGCGGCAACTGGTGCGCCTGTTGGGCTTGCGCAAGCCACTGATGCGCAAGCCCAACAGCAAGGCCGACATGCGCCTGTGGGCGGTGAAGTCGACGGCGCTGGCGGCAGAGAATCTGATGCTCGCCTTCCAGAGTCACGGTTATGCCAGCTGCCCGATGGAGGGCTTCGACGAGCCGCGCCTGCGTCGTGTGCTGGATATCCCGCGCCAGGCCATTCCCATCATGCTCCTGGCCGTCGGGCGCCAGGGCGATAAGGGCATCTACAACCCGCGCCTGCGCTTCCCGCTGGAGCAGCAGGTGATCTGGCGCTGATCTGGATCAAGTCGTCACGTCTTGAATACGGCGTAATCGTCCTCATCTAGTCTGCATTCAGCGAGTTTCTTTTTTCGGGGAAGTTGTCCCGGCTCGCCATTCTGGAGGAAGGACATTTATGCGTATCGATCGTTTGACCAGCAAGCTGCAACTTGCACTCTCCGATGCCCAATCCCTGGCGGTGGGCATGGACCACGCCGCCATCGAGCCGCTGCACCTGATGCAGGCGCTGCTCGAGCAACAGGGCGGTTCGATCAAGCCGCTGCTGATGCAGGTCGGCTTCGACATCAACAACCTGCGCCAGGGCCTGACCCGCGAGCTGGATCAACTCGGCAAGCTGCAGAATCCCACTGGCGACATCAATTTGTCGCAAGATCTGGCGCGCCTGCTCAACCAGGCCGACCGTCTGTCACAGCAACGCGGTGACCAGTTCATTTCCAGCGAGCTGGTGCTGCTCGCGGCGATGGACGAAAACACCAAGCTGGGCAAACTGCTGCTTGGCCAGGGCGTTTCCAAGAAGGCCCTGGAAAATGCCATCGCCAACCTGCGCGGCGGCCAGGCGGTCAACGACCCCAACGTCGAGGAATCGCGGCAGGCGCTGGACAAGTACACCGTCGACCTGACCAAGCGTGCCGAAGAGGGCAAGCTCGACCCGGTGATCGGCCGTGATGACGAGATTCGTCGCACCATCCAGGTGCTGCAGCGCCGCACCAAGAACAACCCGGTGCTGATCGGCGAGCCCGGCGTCGGCAAGACCGCGATTGTGGAAGGCTTGGCGCTGCGCATCGTCAATGGCGATGTGCCGGAAGCCTTGAAGACCAAGCGTGTCATGGCGCTCGATCTTGGCG
>CAZIZA010000021.1:0-22321 GCA_964543555.1 uncultured Pseudomonas sp. | reverse complement strand
TCAAGCCCTTCGCGCTGTCCGAACTGGTGGCGCGCATCGAGGCGATCCTGCGCCGTAGCCGCGGCAGTCGCAAACGCCAGCTGCAGGTCGCCGATCTCAGCTACGACCTCGATACCCTTCACGTCAGCCGCGCAGGTCAATCGCTCAAGCTCAATCCACTGGGCCTCAAACTGCTGGCTATCCTCATGCAGCGCAGCCCTGCAGTGGTGCGCCGCGAAGCGCTGGAAGAAGCCCTGTGGGGCGACGACTGCCCGGATAGCGACAGCCTGCGCAGCCATGTCCACCAGTTACGCCAGGTGCTCGACAAACCCTTCCCTACGCCGCTGCTGCACACTATTCACGGGGTCGGTTATCGCCTGGCGGAGAGCGCCGATGCTGTCTAAGCAGCCGTTCGAGCGGCGCATCCTGATCGCCTTCATCCTGATGACTGCGGTGGTTAGCGGGCTGTTCTCGCTGAGCATTGTCGGCGTGGTGCATTTCATCGAGGAACACCTGGTTTCCCAGGAGATGAGCCGCGAGCTGGGCGAAACGCTGAATGAGGATATCCGCCAGGGACGCCCTCCGCGCCTGGACTCCAGCACCCACTTCTTCTCGTCCAACTACCCCGACTATGCAATCCCGCCCGAATACGAGGGCCTGCTGGAAGGTTTCAACGAGGTCGTCAGCGGCGACGAGGCGTATTACGTCTACGTGCAGAAGATCAATGACGAGACCTACCTGCTGGTGCAGGAGCAGCAGGAGTTCGAAGCCCGGGAAAACGCCCTGTTCAACGTGGTGTTGGCGGGTTTCCTGCTCACCGTGATCGCCGCCTGGGGCCTGGGCCTGATCATGGCGCGCAAGGTGATGGCGCCGATCAGTCGGCTCGCCCAGCAGGTGCGCCATCGCGACCAGCTACATCCGCTGGCGCCTCCATTGGCTCCGGATTACCCCAACGATGAGGTCGGCCAGCTGGCCGCTGCTTTCGACAGCACGCTGGGCCAGGTGCGCCAGTCCCTGGAACGCGAACGTCTGTTCACCAGCGATGTCAGCCACGAGCTACGCACACCGCTGATGGTCATCGCCACCTCCTGCGAACTGCTGAGTGAGGCGCCGTTAAGCCCGCGCGAAAAGGAACAGGTGGCCCGTATTGCCCGCGCCAGCGAGGAAATGCGTGAGCTGGTGCAGACGTTCATGCAACTGGCTCGCGACAAGACCAATGAAGCCGTCCTGGTCGGTGATCGGAGCCTGGCAGCCGTCGCCCAGGAGCAGGCCAGCCGCTGGGGCGCACTGATGAAGGAAAAGGGGCTGGATTTCCAGCTGATCGAGGAAGGCCAGGATGACGGCCGCTACAACGCGACCTTTCTCGCCACGGTGATGGCCAATCTGCTACGCAATGCCCTGCACTACACCGAGCGTGGCGCGGTGCGCCTGATTCTCGAGTCAGGCGCATTTCGCATCGAGGACAGCGGCGCCGGTATTCCCGCCGAGCAGCACGAGCGCATCTTCCAGCCATTCGTGCGTGGCGCGCAGGCCCGTGGCGAAGGTCTCGGCCTGGGTCTCTCGCTGGTCAAGCGCATCTGTGCCAAGCAGGGTTGGAGCGTAAGCCTGCAGAGTGAACCTGGCAGCACCTGCTTCCGCGTCACGTTGAACAAGGGTGCTTGACGAAATTTTCACGTCCCTTTGACGCGACCTTGATACGTGGCTCTCTAAGGTAACGAACGTATCCATCAAGAGACGTTCGTCATGCCCAAGCCCAGCCCCATCGAACTGGATTTCTCCCGCAAGTACGATTTCGAGCACGCCCAGCAATACCTGCACAAGCATCAGGACGGCTTGTCCAGACGTCTGTCGCATTGGCGCGATGTTCAGGTCGCGCGTCGTGCATTGCAGATGGCCGATCAGCCGAACCTGGTGCTCGACCTGCCCTGCGGCGCTGGCCGTTTCTGGCCGATGCTCTGCGAGCAGCCGAACCGGGTGATCTTCGCCGCCGACAACTCGGCCGACATGCTTGCCACAGCCCGCGCCGCACAGCTTCCCGAGGTCGTCGCGCGAGTCAACAGCTTCCGCACCTCGGCCTTCGATATCGACCTGGGGGCCAATGCGGTGGACTGCATCTTCTGCATCCGCCTGCTGCATCACATCGAGTCGAGCGAACACCGGCTGGCCATCCTTCGCGAGTTTCATCGTGTCAGCCGCGACACGGTTATCGTCTCGCTTTGGGTCGACGGCAACTACAAGGCCTGGAAACGCCGGCGCCTGGAGGCCCGGCGCGCCGCTCAAGGCCGAGCGGCGGAGAACCAGAACCGCTTCGTCGTTCCCCGCGAGACGGTTGAAGATGAGTTCCACCAGGCCGGCTTCACCATTCTGGGCCATCTGGACTTCCTGCCCGGTTATGCCATGTGGCGCACCTACGTGCTGCGCAAGGTGGCCTGACATGGGGATCCTCAGCGAACAGGCGCTGGCCGCACTGCCCTCTACCGAGTTCGATCGCTGGTGGCACAGCCCTGGCGACTGGGTCGAACCAGCCAACCAGCGACGTGGCGGTGAAAGCGGAGTCCGCCGCCTGCAGCACTGGGACAGCGATCGTCCCCTGCTCTACTGCAAACGCCAGAGCGGGCACACCTACCGCTCGCTGCGCCACCCGTTGGGCAGGCCGACTATTCTGCGCGAGCTGCAGGCCTACCGCGCCCTTGCCCGCCTCGGCATTCGCACACCAAACATCGTTTACTGCTCGGCCCGCAAACAGGCCGGGCACTGGCAGGCATTGCTGGTCACCGAAGCGTTGCCAGGTTTCATCAGCCTGGAACAGTGGTACAACGAGCCCCGTACGCAGCAGCTCAACCAGGTCATGCTGCAACGCCTGGCCGTAACGCTGGCGCGCCTGCACCTTGGCGGCTGGCAACACGGCTGCTGCTACGCCAAGCACTTGTTCGTCAAAGCCCGTAGCGATGGCGACGTGGATATCGCCCTACTGGACCTGGAAAAAAGCCGACGACGCTGGCGGGTCGCCAGCGCCTCGCGACGCGATCTGGACCAATTGGACCGACACCGTGGCGCGATGCCCGACGCGGACATGAGTTACCTGCGCCAGGCCTACCAGCAGGCGCGGAACGCCCCATGGGGCGGGCAGCATCCATGAACGAAAGCTCCGATCTCGATGCTCTCTCGTTCAAGGGTCGCCGCGGCCTGGCGCGCATCCTTGACGCCACCGGCTACTCGCTGGCCGGGCTGCGTGCGGCCTATCAGGGCGAAGCGGCTTTCCGTCAACTGCTCTGGTTGAACCTGCTACTGCTGCCGCTGGCCTGTCTGGTGGATGTCAGCCGCACCGAGCGCGTATTGCTGGTGATCGTGCCGCTGCTGGCACTGGTAGTGGAGCTGCTCAATTCCGCCATCGAGGCAGTGGTCGACCGCATCTCGCTGAACCTGCACCCGCTGTCCAAGCAGGCCAAGGACATGGGCAGCGCGGCGCAGATGGTCGCGCTACTGATGATCGCCCTGACCTGGGCGATCATCCTGCTCTGATCAGCGCACCGTGAAGCGCTGCTCGGCGAGCTTGCGGTCGCCCTGGTAGACGATGAAGTGCCACTCACCGGGCACCACTTCGTGGTGTTCGGTGAACTCGAAGGCCATTACGTCCTGCGGCGCACCGACTACCAGCTTCTGCTGCACTTCGAACTTGTCGTGACGCTGGCCATCCGCGGTGACCACCCCGGGCGTGAGGTACAGCAACGTCAGCGGCGCGTCGCCCTCACGCTTGCCGGCCAGGCTGTAGCGCATGCCGAACTTGGTGCCGAGCTTGGCGGGAATCTGTTCGGTACGCTGGATGGCCTGGTCGCCGCGCGTCAGCACGCGCTCGCCCGGCTGAAAATCCTGGTACTGGCTGCTGAAGATGCCGTATTCCACCGGCCCTTCTACGCGAACCTCGGCCTGGCTCAGGCCTGCCCAGGCGAATAGACCGGCCATCATGGCCACTCGGGTGTAATGCATGGTGCGCTCCTCGTTGAGATGAGCGCGAGCCTATGACGCCCGAGTGACAGCCTGATGACAACCCTGCTATCGATCCAGCTCGGCCTGCACCCGGCGCGGCAGAATGGACAGGAAATTGTCGCGCGCGACCTTGTGCGCGACATCCTCGGGCAATGCATCGAGGAAGGCATCGAAACCTTTCATGTACTCGCCCAGGTTGCCGAAGCGCCCAACCACGTCCGAGCCCAACATGAAGCGCTCCGGATAGCTGCTGACCAGATGCACCCATTTCTCATCGGGCTTGCCATTTTCGTCCAGTAGATAGGGCCGCAACATGGTCCAGGACAGATCGATGTACAGATTCGGGTATTGACCCAGCATGCGTTCGACCGTGTCCATGAGGAAATCGAGCTTCTCCTGGTGACGGTGGATCTCGGCACTAGTGCCAGCATGCGCCCAGATGAAACGTACATGCGGATGGTTGCGCAGCGGCGCCTCGATTTCCTCCAGGTAGATCGGCTCACGCTCCCGCTTGGAGGTGATGTTCGAGTGCAGCATCACCGGCAGGTCGTATTCGGCAGCCAGGTGAAAGACCCGCGCCAGCGCCTCATTGTTGGCACGGGGAGCACTGCCATGAATCAGCGCGGTGAGGTCGTCATGCCGGGTAAAGACTTCGCCGATGCCCTGCCACAGGCCAGGGTCGAGCTCCAGCATGCGGCGAATATGGGCATCGGCGTTCTTGTCATTGGGGTTGAAGCCGGAAAGAAACGGGTGGAAGCGTTTGCGCTGCTCGGCCGGCAGGCGCTTGTAGGCGTCGGCGATGAACACATCGGTGGCGCTGTACCAATAGGCATTGGCATCGTCACCCGCGTAATAGCGCGGGCGTTTGGGCTCGTCCTCGTCCCACTTCTTGGCCACCGGAATGCCGGAGAACATCACGTGATCGACGTTGTTCTGCGCCATCTTCTCCAGCAGCTCGTCCATGCCCGCACTCTCCTGGAAGAAGTCGACGTAGTGCAGATGGGCGTCGCTATAGCGGTATTCCCTGGCCTGGGCGCTGCAGGCGACTACCGCACTGAGCGCGAATATCCATGGCATCGTTCGAAAGTTGAGCAAGGCGAGTCCTCTTGACGGTACGAGCAGCATAGACTGCCGAATCGCCCGGCAAGTTCGGCCATGCCCAGACGGCTGGCCCTTACCCCTTTCGCCACTGGTGCGTTGCCTCATACCTGGGCTAGGCTCATCGCATTGTCGGCTCACAATCCAGGACGCTTCATGATCCGCATTCATAACAGCAAGGGTCTGCAGCAGCAGATCGAGATCGGCTCCCATCAGTTGCTCGGCGACGTCACACGCGAGATGGGTGGCGACGACGCCGGCCCCGATCCGCACGATCTGTTCGACGCGGCGCTCGGCACCTGCAAGGCCATGACCTTGCTGCTCTACGCACGCCAGCGCGGGCTGCCGCTGCAGGGTATCGACGTCAACGTCGAGCGTGATGACAGCGAAGAGCGCGCCGGTAACTATCGCCTGATCGTCGAACTGTCACTCAAAGGGCCGCTGAACGATGCACAGCGCCAGCAGCTGCTACGTATCGCCGACAAATGCCCGATCCATAAACTGATGACCAGCACCGACATTCAGGTAGAAACCCGCCTGGCCGGAGACCCGGCATGAGCCAGCTGCAACTGATTGTTCCGCGCACCGAGGACATCGCAGGGCAACCCATCCTGCGCCCCCTGCCCTCGGCTCGCTGGCGTAGCATCGGCCCCTTCGTGTTCTTCGACCATATGCTGGAGCAGGACTACCCGGCCGGCAACGGCATGAATATCGCCCAGCATCCGCACATCGGTCTGTCCACCCTCACCTACCTGTTCGAAGGCCAGTTGCTGCACAAGGACAGCCTGGGCTCTAATCAGGTGGTCAGCCCCGGCGATGTCAGTTGGATGACTGCTGGACGCGCCGTTGCCCATGTCGAGCGCACACCACCTGAACAACGTGAGCAAGATAAACGGCTGCATGGTCTGCAGGTCTGGCTTGCCCTGCCGCAAGCAGACGAACAGTGCGAACCCTCCTACAGCCACCACCAAGCCGACTCACTGCCACGCCACGAGCCCATGGGCGTTCAAATCACGCTGATCGCCGGTAGCGGCTTCTGCCTCGAATCACCGGTGCCCGTTCGCTCACCTACGCTCTATGCCGAACTGCGCCTGGCCGCGGGCGCCAGCCTGCTGATCCCGGCCGAACACAGCGAACGCGCGCTCTACCTGATCGACGGCGAAGCGGAGCTCGATGGCGAAGCGCTGCCCCGACACAGCATGGCCGTCATTGCCCCAGGAGAAACGCCCGTGCTCAGTGCCTGCGGCGAATGCCACCTGGCGCTGATAGGCGGTGCCCCCATCGGCCCGAGGCGGATGAACTGGAACTTCGTCGCCAGCACTGCGGAGCTGATCGACCAGGCTCGCCAGCGCTGGGCCGCCGGTGACTGGCCACAGGTGCCAGGCGAAACCACGCGCATTGAACTGCCGCGCTGAGCAACCTGGGCCGGCGACTTTTTGTTACCTCTGCGTGATCCGGTCAAAGGGGTCGCGGGTATAAGCTACGGGCGGATTTCTCAGGCCTACGGATGATCAATGGCAGATCGCGACTTCGATTATGAAAGCACCCTTGAGGCCTGCTCGCGCGGTGATGAACGCGCCTTCCAGGCACTTTATCGGCAGGAGGCCGGACAACTGCTCGGCCTGGCCATCAGCATGTTAGGTCGCCGAGATGTGGCCGAGGACTGCCTGCACGATACCTTCGTACGTATCTGGCAGCATGCCGCGCGTTATCGGCGCGAGCTGGGCAGCGGTCGCGCCTGGGTCCATAGCATCCTGCGCTACCGCGTACTCAATGCCTTGCGCAGCGGCAAACGGCATGTCGAGGTGGACGATGACTTCATCGAACACGTGCTCGACGACAGTCCGCAGGCCGAATCACAAGCGCTGGAGCAATCCGAGCAGCGCCTGCTGCGTCGCTGCCTGCAGCGCCTGGAAAAGCCCCGACGCCATCCGATTCTGCTGGCGTTCTACCGAGGCCTGACCCATGAGCAGATCGCCAGCCGCCTGAGCACACCGCTGGGCACCATCAAAGGCCGTATCCGCGCCGGCCTGCGCGCGCTGCAGGAGTGTCTGCAAGCATGATTCCGCACGATTCCGATGAACGCCGCGCTCTGATTGGCGAATACCTGCTCGGCTTGCTCGACGAGCAAGACGCAGCTGAGGTGCGCCAGTTGCTCGAAGACGATGAGCATGCTGCCCGCATGGCACTGGAATGGGAACGACATTTTCTCGACCTGAGTGACCAGTTACCGGCACAGCCACCCTCCCCAGCACTCTGGGCACGCATTCGGCAGAGCCTGGGCCTGCACGACGCGCCGCGTCCGGGGCCGCTGGGCAACTGGTGGAACAGCCTGCTGACCTGGCGCCTAACCGCTGCCGCGCTGGCCATGGCGCTACTCGTCGCAGTGCTGATGCCGCTGTTGCGCGCCCCGGACATCATCGGCGAACGCTACACCGTGGTGTTGCAACAACCGGGCGAGGCAGCCAAACCGGGGTGGGTCATCCAGGTCAGCAATGACGGCACCCTGACGCTTGATCCGCTGGTCGCCGATCAGGTTCCTGACGGTCGCGCACTGCAGTTCTGGACGCTGATTGACCCGGCCGACGGCCCGCGTTCGCTGGGCCTGGTCGAGGCTGGCCAGCCGCTACGCCTGCCTGCCGAGCAAATCGGCGCCGTACAGGCCGGCCAGTTGTTCGAGCTGACTCTCGAACCTGCAGGCGGCTCGCCCTACAACCGCCCCAGCGGCCCGGTGCTGTATATCGGTCGCGCCGTGCTGGCCAGCGCCAACTGAGCAGGTTGCCGACCGACTGGTCGGTAACCTTCCACCGCCGTTTACCCTGCGAAAAATATTTTCATCCGCCGACATCCAACCCCGTTCCTCGCGGGTATAGCTCACAGGTGTTTCGTCGAGGCACCTGCGAAGCCGGTCAGCCGGCTTCGTATCGATGCTGAAACCTTTATGAGGAATAACCATGAAACGCATCACTACCCTTTGCACCGCCGGCTTGCTGACCCTGAGCGCAGGCGCCGCCAGCGCCACCGAACTGCTCGCCCTGGGCGCCGATGGCAAGCTGTTCAAGGTCGATGTTGCCAGCCTCAAGGTCACTGCCAGCATGGCCGTCAGCGGCGCCAGCGACCTGCGCGGCCTGGACGTGCGTCCGGCCAGCGGTCAGATCTATGCCCTGAGCGGCACCGATCAGCTCTACACCCTGGACGCCGCCAGCGGCAAGGCGACGGCAGGCAGCAAACTGAAAACCGCACTGGCTGGCAGCGGCCAGGCCGTGGTCGACTTCAACCCGGTGGCCGACCGCCTGCGCCTGCTCGGCCCGGACGGCACCAGCCTGCGGGTGAATGTCGATACCGGTGAAGTCGCCGTGGACGGCAAGGTCGCCTACGCCGCCGATGGCCCTTACGCCGGCAAGCAACCCAAGGTGGTCGCCGGTGCCTACACCAATGCCTATGCCGGCACCCAGAGCACCGCGCTGTACAACATCGACCTGGCCAGCGGCAGCCTGATGCTGCAGAACCCGCCAAACGACGGCGTGCAGCAGGAAGTCGGCAAGGTCGCCGACGGCCTCAAAGCGGCCGCGATGGATATCGCCAGCGACGGCAAGGGTGGCAACACGGCCTACGTGCTGACCGGCAAGACCTTGCACCAACTGGATCTGGCCAGCGGCAAGCCCACTACCCTGGGCGACGTTGCTGATCTGCCGGATGGCATCATCGACATCGCCGTGCTGCCCACGAAGTAAGATGAAAAAGGCTGCGCCCGCTGGGCGCAGCCTTTCATTCAATACGCGTAAAGCCCGCTGTCACTGTTCAGCGAATACCTCATCGAACAGATCATTCATCGCCTTGAAGGCCCGCGCGGCCACCACCGGGTGGTACTCGTTGCGCCCCGGCACATTGGCCTTGGGGTTGGTGAACGAGTGCACGGCACCGCCATAGCTGACCAGTTGCCAATCCGTCTTGGCCGCTTTCATTTCGGCGATGAAACCATCGACCTGCGCCTGCGGTACAGCAGGATCATCCGCCCCGTGCAGGACCAGTACGGGCGCCTTGATGTTCTGTGCATCGGCCGGGTTGGGTGTATCCAGGTTGCCATGGAAGGACACGAAGCCTTTCAGCGGCGCTCCCGAGCGAGCCAGCTCCAGCACCGTACCACCACCGAAGCAAAAGCCGATGGCGCCGAGCTTGTCGAGATCCAGCGCCACCTCACTGCTCTGTGCCTTGAGCACCTCGACGGCAGCCTGAGCACGCTTGCGCATCAACGGACGGTCTGCACGTACGGCACTGGCTGCCGCCCCCGCTTCTTCGGCATTGCTGGGCCGAATGGATTTACCGTACATGTCGGCGAGAAACACCACGTACTTGTCACCGGCGGCACGCGCGGCCTTGGCCACGGTATCGTCGTTCACTCCCGTCCAGTTGGGAACGGCGAGCAAACCCGGACGCGGCGTGGTCACCGAGTCGTCATAAACCAGCACGCCTTCGAAGGCTTCGCCGTCGATTTCATAGGGAACCGTCTTGGTCACAACCGCCGCATCGGCAAGGCCGGCGAATGCGGCGCACAACAAGGGAACCAGTTTCTTCTGCATGATGAGGCCTGCACTTGGTAATAGTTGGCCCCTGACAATAGCCTCCCCCACAACATTCACCAAGTCGGCATCAGGCAGGTTTTAAACAGAAGGTTTCAACTGCCCGGCCGCTCGGCCCAGCGCTCCTTGATTTGCAGAATCTCGGGCAGACAGTCGATGAACAACTCGACCAGGCGTGGATCGAAGTGACGACCACTTTGTTCACGCAGTAACTCCACGGCATCCTCGACGGACCAGGCATGCTTGTAGGGCCGGACACTTGTCAGTGCGTCGAATACATCGGCGATGGCGACGATACGCCCTTCCAGGGGAATGTCTTCGCCACTCAGACCGTTGGGATAGCCGCTGCCATCCCACTTTTCATGGTGCGAGAGGGCGATACGCTGCGCCGTGCGCAAAAGCCCAGAGCTGTGCTCACCGATGATCTTTGCGCCGATCTCGACATGCTGACGCATCACGCGCCACTCTTCATCATCGAGCTTGCCGGGCTTGCGCAGCACTGCGTCGGGAATACCGATCTTGCCGACATCATGCATCGGGGCGGCGTTGAGCAGCTCCTCGGCAGCGCTTTCGCTATAGCCAGCCGCCAGCGCCAGCACCTTGGAGAAATGGCTCATGCGAATAACGTGCAGACCGGTCTCGTTGTCCTTGTACTCGGCCGCCATGCCCAGGCGCTGAATGATCTGCAGGCGCGTCTGCTTCAGTTCGTCGACACGCACCAACGACAGATGCGTGCGTACCCGGGCCCGAACGATAGGCGGGCTGACCGGCTTGGTGATGTAATCCACCGCACCGACCTCGAAGCCGCGCGTTTCATCCTCGACATCGCTCAGGGCACTCACGAAGATCACTGGAATCGACTGCAACAACGGGTTGGCCTTGAGCTGCTCGCACACCTCATAGCCGGTCATGCCGGGCATCATCACGTCGAGCAGAATCAGGTCAGGCAACTCACGCTCGGCCATTTCCAGTGCGCGAATGCCCTCCTTGGCGAACAGCAGGCGATAGTCATCCTGCAGGATATGGCGCAGCACCTGAAGGTTGGTCGGTTCGTCATCGACCAGCAACAGCAGCGGACGGGTATCGGCAGCCTGGTTCATGATGGAGTCGTTTCCTCGTCTTGCAGTTGCAGCAATAGTTGATCGAGCACCAGCAGCGCCTGGTCAAAATCGAAATCATCCAGCGCCTTACGCATGGCGTTCAACCCAGCACCATAAGCTGTCCCCCTGGCCGCTTGTTCCATGGCAGCAAGCGTTTTATCGTCCAGCCCGCCGCGCTGCAGCGACAGTCGAAGCTGACTTGCCTGCTCACGGAGCACGCTTAGCTCGACAGCCTGGTTGTCAGCTGACGATACAGCCTGCGGCACCTGCGGCACCACGTCCTTGACCGTCAGCAGGGCCTGTTCAAGCTCCACGATCAGTGCAGGCAGCGCCTGCTCGTCCCGCGCTTGAAAGGCCCGCTCGACTGACTGCCCCAGGCTGGCAATGCTGGCCATGGCCAGATTACCTGCGGCGCCGTGCAGACGGTGTGCGAGCGCCTCGCCCTCGCGCCAGTCATGCGCTGCCAGCAGCTTGCTGAGGCGCGCCGGCAGATCATGCTGTTCGCCAATGAAGGTATTGATCGCCTGTGCCATGCGCAGCGGTCCACCCCACAAGTTGCTGCCACGGACCCAGTCGAACAGCGCATCGTCGGCAACCCGGGTGGCACTGACCACAGCGCTGGGCACATCGGTCAGGCCAAGCAGACGGGCAACCTCCCAGAGCAACGCGCTGAGATCCAACGGCTTTGAGGCGAAACCATTCATCCCCGAATCCAGCGCAGCCTGGCGATCCTGGTCAAGTACGCTGGCAGTCAAGGCAATGATCGGAATAGGCGCTCGACCCTCAGTGACTTCCAACTGACGGATTCGCCGAGACGCTTCCAGACCATCGACACCCGGCATCTGCACGTCCATCAGGATGAGATCGAAGCGCTGCTGGGCGAACGCTTGCAGGGCACCCTCACCGTCGGCGACGCAGTGGACGCGATGGCCGAAATGTTCCAGGGTCAGTTGCAGCAGTTCGAGGTTCTGCGGCACGTCGTCAGCCGCCAGAATATTCAACTGCCCCAATTCGGGCAGCACGGCGCGGTGCTGCGATGCCAGACGCTTACCGGCGCGTAGCGGCAATTCGATGATGAAGCAACTGCCCTGCCCTTCGGTACTCTCGACCCGCAGGCGCCCGCCCATCAATTCGACCAATTGACGGGAAATGGTCGTACCAAGTCCGGTACCGCCAAAACGTCGACTCATCGACGCATCGGCCTGGGCAAACGGCTCGAAGATCTTCTCCAGGCGGTCGGCTGCGATACCAATGCCGGTGTCTTTAACCGCCAGGCGCATCGCGCCCGGCTCACCCGTCACGTGCAGACACACCTCGCCGTGCAGGGTGAACTTGACCGCATTACCGAGCAGGTTGGTCAGCACCTGTTGCAAACGCAGCGGGTCACCACAGAAGAATTCGTTGACCGTTATCGGGTAATCCAGACGCAGCTGCAGGCCTTTGCCCTCGGCTGCCAGGCGTTGCGTTGCGAGCACCTGCTCGCACAGCTCACGCAGGGAAAAGTCCAACTGCTCCAGCTCGATGGCGCCACGGTCAAGCTTGGCCGTGTCGAGGATGTCATTGAGCAACCCCAGCAGCGAGCGTGATGAATTCTGCACGGTACCGAGATGACGACGCTGCTCGGCGGAAAGTGGCGTTTGCATGAGTAAATCGGTGAACCCAATGATGGCGTTCATCGGCGTGCGGATTTCATGACTCATGTTGGCCAGAAAGCTGCTGCGCGCAGCGGCAGCTGCCTCGGCTCGGTCACGTGCGGCACGCAACTCCTGCTCCATCAGCCGCCGCGGGGTGAGATCAGTGGCCAGCTTGACTACCTTGAACGGCTTGCCGTCCGTGTCAAGAATTGGGTTGTAGCTGGCCTGGATCCAGACTTCACGCCCACCCTTGCCGATCCGCTGGTATTCGCCCGCACGGAAGTGGCCGGCACGCAACTCTTCCCAACCCTGCCGATAAGCATCACTTGCGACCAGTTCTGCTGTGCAGAACATTGAATGATGCTGGCCAATGACCTCGGCGCGGGTATAGCCAAGCAGGGTCAACGCGTTTTCGTTGACATCCAGCACCCTGCCATCGAGATCGAACTCCACGATGGCCATCGCCTTGCTGATGGCCGTGACTTTCCCCTCATACTCGGCATTGCGCCGTTTGGTTTCGGTCTGGTCCAGCAGCACCCCATCGATCCAGTGCGGCACCCCGCTCTCATCACAAACGGCGCTACCGCTTTCCCAAATCCAGTGCTCGCGCCCATCGCGATCGAAGAGGCGATACTCAACGGTGTAATTGCGCCCCTGCTCAATGGCCTGCACGACCTCGTCAGCGACTCGCTGGTAATCGTCAGGGTGGTACAGGTCGGCAATCGAACAACGCCGACTGATAAAATCATCAGCGCTGTATCCCGTCAGCAACTGCACAGCATCGCTGATGAACAGCATGGACCAGTCACGATCCAGCAGGCAGCGGAATGACACACCGGGAATATTGCTGATCAACGAACGGTACTGTTGTTCGCTCTCACGCAGCGCCTTCTCCATGGCCTGCCGTTCACTGATATCGGCAACGAAGACCACGAACAGCGGCCTGCTGCCAACATTCGTGACCCCGACACTCATACGCACAGGCTTTTCCAAACCGTCACGGGTCAGGCAGATCAACTCGCGCTCGCCTGCCGGCAGGGTCATCTTACCGGTTCTGAGGTACTGTTCCACCTGCGCCTCGACCTCACCGATGTAGCATGGGGCAATCAGCGAGCGCATGTGCAAACCGACAACTTCTTCGGATTTCCAGCCAAACAGCCGCGATACCGCACGATTGGCAGAGCGGACAGTACCGGTGTGATCAACGGTGACGATGGCATCCAGTGCGGTGTCGAAAATCGACCGCAGATGTTGCTCACTGACCTTGAGCTGGACACTCATGCGGCGATAACGCAAGAGCGTATTGACGGCCACCACGAACACGGTCAGTGCAACGGTCAGTAGCGTGATGCCAATGGCGATATAACCACTGTCGACCACCGCCATCGGTGTTTGCGACTCGGGGGTGCCAACGAAACGCGCGGCTGCCATGCCGGTGTAATGCATGCCACTGATGGCCAGCCCCATCACCAGAGCGCTGAGCAGCAGCGCCCAGACAGCAGGCAGGCGGCCTTCGAGGCCAAAACGCACCCACAATGCGAGAATCGCCAATGCCACCGCCACGACGATGGACAAGGCGAACATCCAGGGGTCATAACGCAGCAAGGGCGCCATCTGCATGGCCTCCATGCCGCTGTAGTGCATTGCACCGATGCCCGCCCCAACCAGCACACCACCGGTACACAACTGAATCAGGCTCAGGTCACGCCGTACCAACAGATTCAGCGCCACCCAGGATGCCGCCAGGCTCGGCAACATTGAAAGCAGGGTTATACCCAGATCGAAACGCACCGCCGCACAGAGCTCGAACGCGAGCATACCGAGAAAATGCATGCTCCAGATGCCGCCACCCAAAGCCAGCGAACCGGTGAGGATGGTGACCTGGCGCGCGACTGGATGATTGTTGTCACGGGCCTCACCCGCCAGTTGCAACGCCATACCGGCAGTGAATACGGCAATAGCGAGCGACAGCAGCACGAGCACGGAGTCATAGCTGCTGAGCACGAGCACGCTTGGGTCGGCACCCATGATGAACATCAGTTCGAAGAAAGACATACAACCCCGTCAGACCGGCCAGAACCTAGCCAAAGGCCAGCATGACAAACGACACAGCAGCGCTTGTCAACCGAACCGAGGCTATGGCGCCCATAGAAAAGCCCGCCGAAGCGGGCTTTTTATAAGCCTAGCCGGTCAGGCGGACAATTCCACCAGCAGCTTGTTCAGACGCTGCACATAAGCGGCCGGGTCTTTCAGGCTATCCCCGGCGGCCAGCGCAGCCTGATCGAAGAGAATGTGCGACAGATCGGTAAAACGGTCTTCGTCCGGTTCCGCGTCGAGGCGCTCGATTAGCGGGTGGCCCGGATTAAACTCGAAGATCGGCTTGGCATCCGGCACCTTCTGCCCGCTGGCCTCGAGAATCTGGCGCATCTGCAGGCCCAAATCCTGCTCACCAATGGCGAGAATCGCCGGAGAATCGGTGAGACGATGCGAGACGCGAACCTCGGCGACCTGCTCACCCAGCGCACCTTTCAGACGCTCGATCAGCCCTTCCTTGGCCTTGGCCACTTCTTCCTGAGCCTTCTTGTCCTCTTCCGAGTCCAGCTTGCCCAGATCCAGGTCGCCACGCGCCACGTCGACGAACTGCTTGCCGTCGAACTCGGTCAGGTAGCTCATCAGCCATTCGTCGATGCGATCAGTGAGCAGCAGCACCTCGATGCCTTTCTTGCGGAAGACTTCCAGGTGCGGGCTGTTCTTGATCTGCGCGTAGGACTCGCCGGTGAGGAAATAGATCTTGTCCTGGCCTTCCTTGACGCGACCGAGGTAGTCGGCCAGCGACACCGACTGCTCGTCACCCTCGCCGGCAGTGGAGGCGAAACGCAGCAGGCCGGCGATTTTCTCCTTGTTGGCGAAGTCTTCCGCCGGGCCTTCCTTGAGCACCTGACCGAAGGCCTTCCAGAAAGTCTTGTAGTCGTCCGGCTTGTCCTTGGCGAGTTTCTCCAGCATGTCCAGCACGCGCTTGGTCAGCGCCGACTTCATCGAGTCGATGACCGGACCGGATTGCAGGATTTCACGCGAGACGTTCAGCGACAGATCGTTGGAATCGACCACGCCCTTGATGAAGCGCAGGTACAGAGGCAGGAACTGGTCGGCCTGATCCATGATGAATACGCGCTGTACGTAGAGCTTGAGGCCCTTGGGCGCTTCGCGGTGGTAAAGGTCGAACGGTGCGCGAGTCGGCACATAGAGCAGCGAGGTGTACTCCAGTTTGCCTTCTACCTTGTTGTGGCTCCAGCTCAGCGGGTTCTCGAAATCGTGGCCAACGTGCTTGTAGAACTCCTGATACTCCTCGTCCTTGATCTCGGTACGCGGCCGGGTCCACAGGGCGCTGGCACGGTTGACGGTTTCCCACTCGACCTCGGCCGGTTTGTCTTCGCCATGGTGCTCTTTTGGCAGCTCAATGGGCAGCGCGATATGGTCGGAGTACTTCTTGACGATGTTGCGCAGGCGCCAACCATCGGCAAACTCTTCTTCGCCACTCTTCAGGTGCAGGACGATGCGGGTGCCGCGTTCGGCTTTCTCGACATTGGCAACTTCAAACTCGCCCTCGCCTTTGGATGACCAATGCACACCTTCGCTGGCCGGGCTGCCGGCACGGCGACTGAACACCTCGACCTCGTCGGCGACGATAAACGCCGAATAGAAGCCAACGCCGAACTGGCCGATCAGGTGCGAATCCTTCTTCTGGTCGCCAGAGAGGTTCTTCAGGAAGTCGGCTGTACCGGATTTGGCGATGGTACCCAGGTGCGCGATGACTTCCTCGCGGTTCATGCCGATACCGTTGTCTTCGAGGGTAACGGTCCTGGCATCCTTGTCGAAGGACAGGCGGATCTTCAGCTCGGCGCCACCTTCGAGCAGTTCGGGCTTGGCCAGCGCCTCGAAACGCAGCTTGTCAGCGGCGTCGGAAGCGTTGGAAATCAACTCGCGCAGGAAAATTTCCTTGTTCGAGTACAGGGAATGGATCATCAGATGAAGCAGCTGCTTCACCTCGGTCTGGAAGCCCAGGGTTTCTTTTTGAGTTTCCACACTCATGGTCGTCTAACTCCACATGCAGGACTATGCCGCGCGAGCGGCGGATGTCCTGCAGATGGGGGCAGCACGATCAATTTCAAGGGCTTAGGGTTCCAGCAACTGCAAACGGCCGATTTCTTCCGGCTTGAAACTGAAACTGGCCTGCCCGCCGCCACTGCCCATCTGCTGAGTGAGGCGAATGCTGCCATCGGCGTCGACGCCGACGAAGCGCCCCTCGACCGTACCGCCAGTGGCGCGACTCAGGCGCATGCTGAGGTTTCGATACTGTTCCGGATTGCGCTGCAGGCGCGCCAGACTGAAGCGTTGCCGGCGGTCGACCGGGCGACTCAGGCGCTCCTCGATCGGGGCCGCCTCGCGCTGCGGCGTAGCCTGAGCGGTGGCAATGGCAGGTAACGCCGGGAAGCGATCGCCTTCCACCTCCCAGCCCTGCTCGGCACGCTTGTGCAGGCGCACCAGCAGACGCTCGCTACGCCCGTCAATCTGCGCATCGACCTGCAGCTCCAGGCTGTCGCCCTCGAAGGTGAACACCGGCAGCTTCAGCTCGCTCACCTTGCGCGTGGCGAAGCGACGTTGCAGATAGTCCTGCAGTACATGGGCAATGGTGTCACGGGAATCGAAACGCGCATCGACCTGGCCATCGGCATAGCGCAGACGATTGCGGTAGAGCTCGACGCGCCCACTGAGGCTGGTCTTGAAGCGTGGCGGCATGACCAGGTGAAAATCCCCGACCAGCTTATTGGGGGCTTGTGGCTGCAGATCCAGATGCAGCGTATAGCCGCGACTCAGGTGACGAGCCTCGGGCAGATCCTGCTCCGGGAGCAACCAGCTCAGTTCGACCTCAGGAAGCTCTCCCGTATCCTGGGGCAGCACATCGATCCGTACCGGGCCATCAATCGCCTGCGGGAGTCGAATGCTCAGCTCACGCAAGGCAAAGAAATCCAGCCCTTCACGCAGCACCAACACACCATCGATCAGCTCGCCCTGCTGCGGCCGAAACGGCTGGCCATTGAGTTCTCCTGTCAGCTCGATAGCCAGCTCTGCCGGTGCCTCAGTCTCGGGTTTGAGCCAGTCGAAACGCACAATCGCGGCCAGACGCTCGACATCCTTGTTAGCCAGCATCGTAAGCCCCACCACGAGGGGAATACAGCCAAGCGCCACCAGCCCGACTGCAGCACGCGCGCGCTGCCAGTGACGCAGCATGTAAAGCAGGGTAATCGGTGCTACGAGGCTACCCCAGCCCCATAACAGGCTGGTGGCGAAAGCCCGCATCACCAGCCATACCAGGCCAGCCAGTACCATCAACAGGCCACCAATAATCAGCAATGCATCCATCAGGAAAATCCTTGTCAACAGTTCGCTGCGCCGCCCGGGCAAAGCTGCCCGACAGGCATCACCAAGCGGTGCGCACCACACGCCACGATAAAGATCCCGGGGCCACGAATCCATCGAGAAGTCGAGGATTCCGGGCAAAGATGTAAAGCCCGAATCAGCAGGGATCCCGGCAACGCTGACTGCCGATCGCACTCTGGGAACTTATCTATCCCGCATGCACTCAGATAACACAGTGCAATCAGGCTGCGCCTGACCACTGACAACTCTCATACATGGAGTGAAAGCCGTGAAAAAAACCCTGACTTATGCCCTGCTGCTTGCCACTGCCCTGGGACTTGCCGCGTGCGAGAAAACCCCGGAAGACAAGATGGAGTCGGCCAAGGAGTCAGTCTCCGAAGCGATGGAGAACCTGGGCGATGCCGCCAAAGATACCGGCGAAGCCATCGAACAGAAAACCAATGAAGCCTTGGGTAACGAACCCACCACTGGCGAAAAGATTGAGGATGCGGCCAACGATGCGGCCGACGCCATCGAGAATGCTGGCGACGAGGTGAAAGACGCCGTTGACGGTCAGTAATCACAACCGATGAACCAGGAAGGCCCGCAATGCGGGCCTTCTTTCATTTCAGTGCCGGGCTCAGCATCAGCAGCAGGCTGCAGGCCAGGCCCACTACCCATACCAGGCTGCGCTGCCAGTGCAGATCCCACCAGTAGAGCAGCAGATACAGCACGCGGCTGATGACGAAGATGACTGCCAGCGCGTCGATCAGAAAACCGTAGGTTTGCGTGGCGTGCGCCATGAGCACACCCGCTGCAAACAGCGGAAAGGCCTCGATACTATTCAGATGCGCCGCCAGCGCACGGGCACCAAACCCCGTCAGGCGCGCTTGCTGCGCACGCGGGTGATGGTTGTCGTAAACTCCACCGCCCTCTTGGGCCATGGCCCGGGCCACGGGCGCCTTGGCGATGAAGATCAACAAAGCACTGATGAACACGCACCAGAACGGAATGCTCATTCACTCTTCTCCTTGGCCACATCGGCGGCCGGCGTTGGGGTATAGACCATCACTTCCAGCACATCCGAATGGAACTCACGGCGATACAGCACCACGACCACTCCAGCCGTCACCAGCATGAAGAACCAGGGATTGATGAACCAGGCCAGCGTTGCCATACCGAAATAATAGGCACGTAGACCGAAGTTGAACTGGTTGGCCGCCATCGAGATCACCCGTGCCGTGCGCTCAGCGAACGCCTTGCGCTCCTGCTCGGTGACATGCCGCTCACCCACCATGGGCGCCGAGCCAACCAGTACGGCAGCGAAGTTGTACTGGCGCATGCACCAACTGAAGGTGAAGAAGGCATAGACGAAGATGATGCCCAGGCACAGCAGCTTGATTTCCGACAGGCCACGGCTGGCCTGCTGCACGAAGGGAATGTCAGCCAGCAGCGACAATGCGCGGTCGGAAGCGCCCAGCACAGTTAGGATACCGGCCAGGATGATCAACGTACTGGACGCGAAGAACGACGCGTTGCGCTCCAGATTACCAATCACGTTGGCATCGGCGATACGGTTGTCACGCAGCAGCATACGACGCATCCAGTCCTCGCGGTACAGATGCAGCACGCTGGCCAGGCAAGGTGTGGTTTGCGCCTTCACAGAGGCGTAGCGGGTATAGCCGCCCCAGCAAATGACGAACCAGAATGCAGCGAGAACATGAGGCAGGTACGGATAGCTGTTGAACATGCCAACTCCTTGTAAGACTGCCGCAGATTATAGCCAGGCTGCCGTTTTCCTTGTTCGACAAAAAAGGCCGCCTTGTGGGCAGCCTCGTTTTTGTTGCGGGCTTAGCACTCAGTCAGCGCTAACACGCTGACGCAGACCCAGAGCACGGTCCAGCACCACCACTGCAGCGAGTGTCACAGCCACAGGCAGCAACCAACCCAGGCTTTGCCCAGCCAACGGCAATTGGCCAAACCAGGCTGGTACCTTGTCGGCCCAGGGGGTCGCGGCCACACCGTCGGCAACACCGAAGACCAGGGTAACGGCCATCACCGGCACGAACACCCGCGACTGGGAAACCCAGAGACGATTGGCCAGACTGAGGGCGACCAGCACGATGGCCAGCGGATACAGGCCAACCAGCACCGGAATGGAGAAGCTGATCAGTTGAGTCAGCCCCTGATTGGCCACCACCAGGCTGAACAGACCGAAAACGATCACCACCGTGCGATAGGAAACCGGCAGCAGTTTGCTGAAGAACTCGCCACAGGCGGTCAGCAGACCAACAGCCGTGGTCAGGCAAGCCAGGGTGATGACCACCGCCAGCAGCAGGCTGCCGGTGGTGCCAAAGGTATGCTGCACGTAAGTGGTCAGCACCTGCACACCATTTTGCGCGTCACCGGCGATACCCTGGCTGGTCGCGCCCAGGTAGAACAAGGCCAGATAGACCAGTGACAGACCAATTGCAGCAATAATACCGGCGATCACCGAGTAGCGGGTCACCAGACCGGCATCACTGACACCACGGTCACGAATCGCGCTGGCGATCACGATGCCAAACACCAGTGCACCCAGGGTATCCATGGTCAGGTAACCCTGCAGGAACCCCTGCACCAGCGGTGTTTCGCGATAGCTATCGGCGACCACGCCAATCTCGCCAGCCGGGGCAAACAGCGCCGCGCCACCCAGCACCAACAGCGCAGCCAGCAACACCGGGGTGATGAACTTGCCGATACGGTCGACCAGTTGCCCTGGATTAAGGGAAAGAAACAGCACGGCAGCGAAATACACCAGCGTGTAGATCAGCAACGGCGCATCTTCGTTACCAGTGAACGGCGCAATGCCCATCTCGAAGGACACCACGGCCGTCCGCGGGGTGGCGAACAGTGGCCCGATGGCCAGGTAGACCGCAACAGCCAGCGTGGCGCCTGCGACTTTGCCCAACGGCGCGGTGAGCACATCCATACCACCGCCCACACGGGCCAGAGCAACGACCGTCAACAGCGGCAGGCCGACACCGGTCAGCAGGAAGCCAAGCGCAGCAGGCAGCAGATTCTCACCTGCCGCCAAGCCGGCGCTGGGTGGGAAAATGATGTTGCCGGCGCCCAGAAACAGCGCAAATGTCATAAAACCAAGGGCCAGGAGATCCGAGCCTTTCAAACGAGTCATAAGGGGAAATACCACAAGCAGGAAATCGAAGAGTTGCGGGGGTTTCCTTGAGGGATCCGGGAAACGTCGCCCGAGCGTTTGGCTCGAACCACTGCAGGCATCGCCAGGCGCTTGTGACGCCACGGACACGGTAAGGATTGGATACTAGCGAAAAGCGCCCGGCAGCAGCACAGATGCCGGACAAGCTGTCGAAATGGCGTAACTGACTGTCGCTTCAGTAAAAATTATCGAAATCCGAACCACCACAGCTGCACAGCCCGGCAGCACTGACAGCCGGGATGCAGACTGCAATGCCTGATTGCAGCACAAACAAAAAGACCACCCGAAGGTGGTCTCTTTGCGAGCAGTCAGCGAAGGCTTAGGCCTTCTTGACTTCCCAACCGGTCAGCTCGGCCAGGGCCTTGCCGATGTCAGCCAGGGAACGCACGGTTTTCACACCAGCATCCTGCAGTGCAGCGAATTTCTCGTCTGCAGTGCCCTTGCCGCCGGAGATGATGGCGCCAGCGTGGCCCATACGCTTGCCGGGAGGCGCAGTCACACCAGCGATGTAGGACACTACAGGCTTGGTGACGTTGGCCTTGATGTAGGCAGCGGCTTCTTCTTCGGCCGAACCGCCGATCTCACCGATCATAACGATCGCTTCGGTCTTCGGATCTTCCTGGAACAGCTTCAGGATGTCGATGAAGTTGGAGCCCGGGATGGGGTCACCGCCGATGCCCACGCAGGTGGACTGGCCGAAGCCGGCGTCGGTGGTCTGCTTCACGGCTTCATAGGTCAGGGTGCCGGAACGCGACACGATGCCGACTTTGCCTGGCAGGTGGATGTGACCCGGCATGATGCCGATCTTGCACTCGCCGGGAGTGATCACGCCCGGGCAGTTCGGGCCGATCAGGCGTACGCCCAGCTCGTCGCACTTGACCTTGGCTTCCAGCATGTCGATGGTCGGGATGCCTTCGGTGATGCAGACGATCAGCTTGATGCCGCCGAATGCCGCTTCCAGGATCGAATCTTTGCAGAACGGAGCCGGAACATAGATGACCGAAGCGTCAGCGCCAGTGGCTTCGACAGCTTCTTTCACGGTGTTGAACACTGGCAGGCCCAGGTGAGTGGTGCCGCCCTTGCCCGGAGTCACGCCGCCAACCATCTTGGTGCCATAGGCGATGGCTTGTTCGGAGTGGAAAGTACCCTGCGAGCCGGTGAAGCCCTGGCAGATGACTTTGGTGTCTTTATTGATCAGGACGCTCATTACTTGCCCTCCGCAGCTTTCACGACCTGCTGAGCAGCGTCGGTCAGGCTGGTTGCCGCGATGATGTTCAGGCCGCTGTCAGCCAGGACTTTGGCACCCAGCTC
>CAZIZA010000020.1:1783-22392 GCA_964543555.1 uncultured Pseudomonas sp. | reverse complement strand
GTCTACGAGTCCATCGGCTTCGTCGAGGACGAGCTGTTCAAGAACTACGTACTGCCGATCAACTCCGATTGATCGACTTGCAGGCGCAGCGGCTGCCCGTCAGCCGCCGAGGCTGAGCAATAGCCCCAACAGCAATGGCAACGTGACCAGACCTAACGCAGCCAGGCGTGCCGGCTGCATTGGCACGCGCTGCAGAGCTTGACTGCGACGCGCCTGCAAGGGCTGCTGCAGTGCCAGCTGAAACTCCGACAGCGCCTCGAAACGTGCCTGTGGCTGCGGCGCCAGGGCGCGGGCCAGCACGCCATCCCAGCCTTGCGGCACATGCACGGTAAAGGTCGCCAGAGGCACGTAGCAGTGTCCGGGCCTGACGTCGCTGCGCGCCGCCTCCGGCCATTGCCCCGACATCAGCCAGTAGATCAGCGCCGCCAGGGCAAACTGATCGGCACGACCATCCAGTGCACGGCCGCTGCGCAGTTCCGGCGCTAGCGGTACAGCCTGCTCAGGCAAAGACTGACGCGCGACACCGGGCAGGATCGCAGTTGCACCAGGCAGAAACAGCACGCGCCCGTCATCACCGAGCAGGATCTGCCTGGGGCTCAACCAAAGCCCCTGCATGCCACGGCGCTGCAGCGAACGCACGGCGGCGATCAGTTGCGTCACTATCCCTATCAGCGTCTGCGTATCCGGCGCGCCATGAGCAGCCACCCAATCGAACAGGTTGCGCATGCCGCGAGGCGGTTTGGCCAGCACCAGGTATGCATGGCTGCGCGCCTGGTGCGGCGACAGTACCTGCGGCAACGCCTGCTGCGTACTGCGTCGCAATGCCCACTCGCGCTGCCAGAAGGCTTCGCCTGCCTCGTCCTCGGCGAACCAGAGCATGGCTTCCCGCCCGGATTCATCACGCCCGAGGTATACCCGTCCAGGCGGACCATAAGGACATTGACGCAACAGCGTCCAGCCATCGAGCTGCTGGCCGCAGGCGATCTGCGTCAGCGCCGGACACGCCACAGCGGACGGTGCCGGCGCCAGGCACTGGGTGTCCCCCAGACGCAGCAGAACTGCAGCGCCGGGAGCCTGCAACAGCGGTTGCAGCCGCTCGCCCAGGCTATCCTCCGCCTGGATACATAGCCCGTGCAGATCACTCACATCGAGTAGCGGTTGCGGCGCCAGCAGCAGGTGCTCGCCACGGCTGGGCAACAGACTGTGCTGAACCAGCGCCAACTCGGCCTGAGCGCCGAGAGCCTGCCCCTCACGCCCTGCCAGGACTTGCAAGACGCCTTTGTGCGCACGCGCCAGACCGACACTACCCGCCTGCAGAAACTGCAACTCATCTCTCTGCATCAGCAACACACCGGCATGCAAGTCGGCGGTGCCCTGCCCGGCCTGCTGCCGCCTGAACAGCTGTAGGTTCAGCGCGGCCAGCACCTGTCGCGCCGCCTGGGTTTCACTCCAGCCCTCAGGCGTACAGCGAAAATCGGCGAGCAGGGCGTCCAGGTGACGTTCCAGGCTTTGCACCACATCGGGGCAGTGGCGCGCCCAAAGCAGCACGACCAGCAGCAATGGCGGACGCTGCTGGCGACCGGCCAGCCACATCGCCCGAGCCCGCGCGGCCTGGTGCGGCAAGTCCAGCCCGGTGCCGCTCGCCAGCGTGACTCCCGGGTGTTCCAGCAGTTGTAGCGCCATGCCCAGCCCTCCTGCTGCAGCGAAGCTGCAAGAGGCGTTGCAGCCTTTATGCCGACTTGTAGCGAGCGCCTGGCGCCCTTATGGTGGCCGGGTCCTCCCAACGAGCCCGCATGCATGTGGTCCTTCAAGGCCTGGCGCCGTCGTCGCACCCTCGAAAACAACCCTGTCGATCCCGCCCACTGGGCCGAAGTACGCAGACGCCTGCCGATTCTCGATGGCCTCGACGAGCGCGAAGAGCAGCAATTGCGCGAGCGCGCCGTGCTGTTTCTGCATGACAAGCACCTGACTGCCCTGCCGGGCCTGCAACTCGGTCCGATCGAGCACCTGTTGCTGGCAGCCCAGGCGCAATTGCCACTGCTGCACCTGGGCGATCTGGACTGGTACCAGGGCTTTCACGAAATCGTCCTATACCCGGATGACTTCGTGAGCCCACAGCGCCACCGCGACGCCAGCGGTATCGAACATGAATGGGACGACGCCCGCAGCGGCGAAGCCTGGCAACAGGGCCCGGTGATCCTCGCCTGGCCGGGCGTCGAAAGCAGCGGCGGCTGGGAAGGCTACAACCTGGTGATCCACGAACTGTCGCACAAGCTGGACATGCTCGAAGGCGGTGCCAATGGCTTGCCGCCGCTGCACCGCGACATGCGCGTGCAGGATTGGGCGCATGCCATGCAGAGCGCCTATGACGCACTGAACGCCGAGCTGGACGCCAATCCCGACGCCGAGACCGCCATTGACCCGTACGCGGCGGAAGACCCGGCAGAGTTCTTCGCGGTGACCAGCGAATACTTCTTCAGCGCACCGGACCTGCTGGCGGATGCCTTTCCGGACGTCTACCAACAACTGGTCTTGTTCTACCGCCAGGACAGCCTGGCGCGATTGCGACGGCTGCAGGCGGAACACCCCGACTACAGGACGGTCGAAAACGCGACCAATGGCTGAGTAGGCCGCCGTAGTAACGCAGTGCGAATACGCCTATAATGCGCCCCACTTTTTTGGCCCTCCCTGGGAGTTTCCCCCATGAGCTACAGCAAGATCCCGGCTGGTAAAGACCTGCCGAACGACATCTACGTTGCCATCGAAATCCCGGCCAACCACGCGCCGATCAAATACGAAATCGACCATGACACCGATTGCCTGATGGTCGATCGCTTCATGGCTACGCCGATGTTCTACCCGGCCAACTACGGTTTCATCCCGCACACCCTGGCTGACGACGGCGACCCCCTCGACGTGCTGGTCGTGACGCCTTATCCGGTTGCGCCGGGTTCGGTGATCCGCGCCCGCCCGGTCGGCGTCCTGCACATGAGCGACGAAGCCGGTGGCGACGCCAAACTGGTAGCCGTACCGCACGACAAGCTGACCGTTCTGTACAAGGACGTTCAGGAATACACCGACCTGCCCGCGCTGCTGATCGAACAGATCAAGCATTTCTTCGAGAACTACAAGGATCTCGAGAAGGGCAAGTGGGTCAAGGTAGAAGGCTGGGGCGGCGCTGAAGAAGCCCGTGGCCTGATCAACAAGGCAGTCGCGGCTTACCAAAAATAAGCCCTGACCACCTCCGAAAAGCCGGCCACAAGCCGGCTTTTTTATTGCCGCATTCCGGCAACTGGTACCTATTCGTTACATCCGTAGCAAACAACGACGTACCGCTGTGGTGTAATCGATCAGTCAAACCGATCTGGCAGGCCTAATGGATATGATGAACCTGACCTTACGCAATCGAATCATCGTCAGCTTTGTGCTGATCATCGCCATCCTGGCCCTCCTGGCCGGCTTCTCCCACCTGCGTCTGGTGAAGATCGAGAACGGAGCCAACAGCATTCGCAATGAGTCGATTCCCGGCATCTACTACCCCAGCAAAGCTCAGGAATTCTGGTCTCGCCACATGCTCGAAACCCGCCGCATGCTGTTGCGTGCCATCGACGAAGACGCGGCCACCCTGGTCGATCAGTACCGCGGCTCGTTCGCCAAGTTGGAGCAGGCGCTCGATGTGGAGTTCGACAGCTACAAGCGTGCCACGCCGCACGCACAGGAACTGATGCTGGTCGAACAGTTTAACCAGATACAGCACCAGTACCTGGCCCAGCATGAACAGTTGCTCAACAATCTGCCCAAAGTCGAACACAGGCAGTCCAGGCAGTTTAGTGTCGAGCGCGTGTTTCCCGAATGGGAAAAAGGCGAGAACCTGCTGAGCGAACTGATCATGATGAATCGCAGCCAGGCCGATCATGCAGCGCAGGAAATTCGCGGTGCCGTTCGTGTCATGGAGGTGAGCCTGCTGATTGCCATCCTGGTGGCCATTGTCGCCTCCGCCGTTTGCGGCTGGCTGCTGATGAACGCAATCACAAAACCGGTAAACCGCATCGTCGGCGTCCTCAAATCTCTGGAAAGCGGTGACCTGTCGGCGAAGCTCGAGCTGCATCGTCGCGACGAATTCAATGCCATTGAGCTGGGTTTCAACAGCATGGTGACCGAGCTCAAGACACTGGTCGGCAGCGCCCAGCGCTCAGCCGTGCAGATGACCACCTCGGTCACCGAGATCGCCGCCACTTCGCGTCAACAGCAGGCAACCGCCACGGAAACCGCGGCCACCACCACCGAGATCGGCGCCACCTCACGCGAAATCGCCGCCACTTCGCGCGACCTGGTGCGCACCATGGGTGAGGTGTCCGACACGGCCGAGCAGACCTCCATCCTCGCCGGCACCGGCCAGCTCGGTCTGGCGCGTATGGAAGAGATCATGCATCAGGTGATGGGCGCCGCCGATGTGGTCAACGGCAAGCTGTCGATCCTCAACGAGAAGGCCGGCAACATCACCCAGGTGGTCACCACCATCGTCAAGGTGGCCGACCAGACCAACCTGCTGTCGGTCAATGCGGCCATCGAGGCGGAGAAGGCGGGCGAATACGGCAAGGGCTTCGCCGTGGTCGCCGTAGAGGTACGTCGCCTGGCGGATCAGACAGCCGTGGCCACTTACGACATCGAACAGATGGTGCGCGAGATCCAGTCCGCCGTGTCGGCTGGCGTGATGGGTATGGACAAGTTCTCCGAAGAGGTGCGCCGTGGCATCGGCGAGATGACCCAGATGGGTGATCAGCTCAACCAGATCATCCTGCAGGTACAGGCTCTGGCGCCTCGCATCCTGATGGTCAACGAGGGCATGCAGGCGCAGTCCACCGGTGCCGAGCAGATCAACCAGGCGCTGGTGCAATTGAGCGAGGCAAGCAGCCAGACCGTTGACTCGCTGCGTCAGGCCGGCAATGCCATCGACGAGCTGAACCAGGTGGCCAACAACCTGCGCGTTGGCGTCAGCCGCTTCAAGGTCTGAGCATGTCAGCCTCCAGCAAGGCGTCCGCCGGTGAACTGCATCTGCAATTCCAGCTTGGTGAGGATCGTTATGCGCTCACCGCCCGAGAGGTGGTTGAAGTGCTGCCCCTGCGCCGCCTCAAGCAAATTCCCGAGGCGCCGGAATGGGTCGCAGGCCTGCTCGAACATCGTGGCCGGATGATCCCGGTACTCGACCTCTGCCGCCGAGTGCTCGGCCGGCCGGCCCTGCCACGCAACAGCACGCGCCTGGTGCTGGTGCATTACGCCGCCGAGGAGTCCTCCACTGATGCGGTGTTGGGGCTGATTCTCGAACAGGCGACCCATACCCTGCGCCTGCCACACGCGTCCTTCCAGAACAGCGGGCTGGAAGCGGGCCAGCCCGATTATCTCGGCCCCGTGCAAGGCCGGGGCGCGGGCCTGATCCAGCGTATCGAAGTGGCCGGCCTGCTCGATGCCTCCATGCACGCCCTGCTGTTCCGGACGGTGGAGAGAGGCTGATGGCATGATCGAGCATATCGAGCGCCTGCTCAAAAGCCGCATCGGGCTGGATGCCGAATCGATCGGGCGCAACGTCATCGAGCGCGCGGTACGCCAGCGCATGGCAGCACTCGCTCAGCAGACCCTGGAGCACTACTGGACGACCCTCTGCAGCTCGTCGCGCGAACAGCAGGCGCTGGTCGAAGCCGTGGTGGTACCGGAGACCTGGTTCTTCCGCTATCCCGAGTCGTTCAAAGCATTGACCAGCCTGGCTCTGGAGCGCCTGGTTCAGTTGGCAGGCAGCCGCCCGTTGCGCCTGATCAGCCTGCCCTGCTCCAGCGGCGAGGAGCCCTATTCAATTGCCATGGCATTGCTCGACGCCGGCCTGCTACCCACTCAGTTCCACATCGACGCAATGGATGTCAGCGGCAAGGTGCTGGAGCAGGCACGCCGAGGCCTCTACGGACGCAACTCATTCCGAGGCGAGCAGTTGGCCTTTCGCCAAGGCCATTTCCACGAGCAGGCCGATGGTTTCCTGCTCGACGCCCGCGTGCGCGACTGCATCAATTTGCGCACCGGTAACCTGCTGGATCCCTCGCTGTTCACAGGCGAAGCAGCGTACGACTTCATCTTCTGCCGTAACCTGCTGATCTACTTCGACCGCCCCACTCAAGTGCGCGTACTGGAACGGCTCAAGCGCCAGTTGCACGAAGGCGGCACGCTGTTCATCGGCCCTGCCGAAGCCAGCCTGGCCAGCCAGAGCGGCCTTCAGGCCATCGGTCGCCAGCAGACCTTCGCCTTTCGCCTGGCACCACCCAGGCCTACCCTCCTTGCAGCCCACCCCAGCCCACCGCGGCTGCGCGTAATACCAACGCCAGTGGCACGCCCCATCGTGGCGGCGCGTCCACGACCACGCCCCGCTGCACCGGCTCCCACTGCACCGGCAGCGGTGCCGAACGACATCTGGCAAGAGGTCGCCAGCCTGGCCAATGCCGGGCGCAGCGAAGAAGCCCGGCAGCACTGCGAAAAGCTCTTGCAGGCCCACGGGCCTAGCGCTGAAGGCCATTACTGGCTGGGCCTGCTCAGCGATGTACAGGGTCATGGCGAACAGGCCTGCGTCCACTACCGCAAGGCCATTTACCTCAACCCTCAGCACCGTGAAGCGCTGACTCATCTGGCCTCGCATCTTGAGGCACAGGGCGATCCCAGCGGTGCACAGCGTCTGTACCGACGCGCCCAGAACATGGAGGTAGGCAAGCGTGACTGAAATTCCGCTGGAACGGACACAGGTGGACGACTGCTGGAATCGCATCGGCGTATTCGGTGACAAAAGCTGCGCCCATCTGCAACGCCATATTCATTGCCGCAACTGTGAAGTCTATAGTGCCGCAGCGATCGCCTTACTCGATCGCTACAGCAGCCTGCACAACGAGTCGCCGGTATACGAGGCAGCAGCGGAACAATCAGAGCCGGCCGGAGAGCAACGCTCACTGCTGATCTTCCGCCTTGGTGAACAATGGCTGGCCATCGCCACCCGGCGCCTGGCCGAGATCATGCCGGTCTCGCCCATTCATGCGTTGCCGCATCGCAGCGAGCACGGCTTGCTTGGCGTCACCAATGTCCGCGGCACCCTGGTCGCCTGCTTGTCGCTGCCCGACCTGCTTGGCCTGCCGAAGCCAGGCACGCAACGCGAGCAACGCCGGGTGATTCCACGCATGCTGATCCTGGAAAGTGACAGTGGCCCGTTGGTCGCCCCGGTCGATGAGGTGAGCGGCACGCAACGTGTGCCTGCCGCACGAATTGCCAGCGCGCGTCATGATGACAGCCTGACCATCAGCCGCTTCACGACGGGAGTGCTGCAATGGCAGGATCGCAGCATCACCGTACTGGATGACGAAGCGCTGTTACAGCACATGATCAGGAGCCTCGCGTGACACCCGATCAGATGAGGGATGCATCACTGCTGGAACTCTTCCGCCTGGAGGCCGAAGCCCAGAAGCAGGTGCTCGACAGCGGCCTGATGATTCTCGAGCGTGACCCGGTCAACGCCAGCCAGTTGGAAGCCTGCATGCGCGCCGCGCACTCGCTCAAGGGCGCAGCGCGCATCGTCGGCCTGGACAGTGGCGTGCAGATCGCCCATGTCATGGAAGACCTGCTGGTGGCGGCGCAGGAGCAGCAATTACGCCTGACTCCCGAACATATCGATGCCTTGCTGCAAGGTTCCGACATGCTCCTGCGTATCGGCCAGACACACACTACCCCAGCGCTCGATGACCAGGTTGCCCGCCTGACCGGCCACCTGCGGACACTGTTCGGTCAGCCTGTGGCAGGAACACAAGCCCCCTCCGACTCGCACGAAGTCAGCACGCCAAGTTCCGTTGCAGCCAGCTCGACAGCCAGCGATCCCCAAGCGGACGAGCGCAATGCACGGGTGCTGCGCGTATCCGCCGAACGTTTCGACCACCTGATCGATCTTTCCGGCAAATCGCTGGTGGAGTTTCAGCGCACCAAGCCGCTGAGCGCCGCCCTGCATCGCCTCAAGCGCCAGCAGGAATTGGCGCGGCGCACGCTGGAATCGCTGCGGGAACATCTGCTTGGCAGCGAGCTGGATGCCACCACGCAGGCGCTGTTCAATGAAAGCCGCAATCTGCTGATCGACTGCCAGCAGCAGCTACAGGCGCATCAGGAACTGTTCGACGACTTCGTCTGGCATGGCAGCCAGCGCACCCAGCAACTCTATGATCTGGCACTGGCCTCGCGCATGCGCCCGTTCGCCGATGTGCTGGGCAGCCAGACGCGCATGCTGCGCGACCTCGGCCGTTCCCTGGGCAAACAGGTGCGCCTGGAAATCGAGGGTGAGAACACCCAGGTCGACCGCGACGTGCTGCAACGCCTGGAAGCGCCGTTGACACACCTGCTGCGCAATGCGGTCGACCACGGCATAGAGCCACCCGCCGAGCGCCGGCGCAAGGGCAAGGCCGAGGAAGGTCTGGTACACCTGCGCGCCCGCCACCACGCCGGTATGCTGGTGCTGGAAGTCAGCGACGATGGTGCCGGCATCGACCTTGACCGGGTCGCTCAGGCCGTGGTCAACCGCCAGTTCGCCACGACCGAGCAGGTGACGCACATGACCGAAGAAGAGCTGCTGGCCTTCCTCTTCCTACCCGGTTTCAGTCTCAGCCAGCACGTCACCGAAGTGTCCGGGCGCGGCGTCGGCCTCGATGTGGTACAGCACGAGATACGCCGCATGCGCGGTAACGTGCGCCTGCTGCGCAGCCCCCAGGCGGGCTGCCTGTTCCACCTCGAGCTGCCACTGACCCTCTCGGTGGTGCGCGCGCTGGTGGTGGCTATTGGTGGCGAAGCCTACGCTTTCCCGCTGGCGCAGATCGAACGCATGCTGCGCCTGCCGCGGAGCGCCATCGTCCAGCTCGAAGGGCGCCAGCAGTTCTGGCTGGAAGACGAGCATGTCGGCCTGTTGTCGGCAGCCCAGCTTCTGCAATGCGTGGAAAGTCAGGGCGAGCAGGAAGATATCCCGGTCGTGCTCATCCGTGATCGCGAGCGCTGTCATGGACTGGCCGTCGAAGCGTTCATTGGCGAATACACGCTGGTGCTGATGCCGCTCGACACACGCCTGGGCAAGGTTCGCGATATTGCGGCAGGCGCTCTGCTGCATGACGGCACGCCAGTGCTGATCCTCGATGTTGACGACCTGCTCAACTCGGTTGGCAAGCTGCTCGGCAGCGGTCATCTGGAGCGGGTCGATCACACCCACCTGGCGCATCAGGTGCAGAGCAAGCGCGTGTTGGTGGTCGATGACTCGCTGACGGTACGCGAGCTGGAGCGCAAGCTGCTGCTCAGCCGGGGCTATCACGTGGAAGTGGCCGTGGATGGCATGGACGGCTGGAACGCCCTGCGCGCCGGGCATTTCGACCTGCTCATCACCGACATCGATATGCCGCGCATGGATGGCATCGAACTGGTCCACCAGGTGCGCCAGGATCCACGCCTGCGCTCGTTACCGGTGATGGTGGTGTCCTACAAGGACCGTGAGGAAGATCGCCGCCGAGGCCTGGAGGCCGGTGCAGACTACTACCTGGCCAAGGCCAGCTTCCATGATGAAGCACTGCTGGACGCCGTACAGACCCTGATCGGTGAGGCCCGCGAATGAGGATCGCCATTGTCAATGACATGCCCCTGGCCGTCGAAGCGCTGCGCCGGGCCCTGGAAGGTGACGCACAGCACGAACTGGTCTGGGTAGCTGAAAACGGTGAGCGCGCCGTGCAACGCTGCCGGGAGGATCGGCCCGACCTACTGCTGATGGACATTCTGATGCCAGGCATGGACGGCGTGGAAGCGACTCGCCGGATCATGCAGGACACGCCTTGCGCCATTCTTATCGTCACCTCCGACGTCGAACGCAACATGACCCAGGTATTCGATGCCATGGGTGCCGGCGCGCTTGACGTAGTCGCCTTACCCACACTCGGCCCGCAGCAGACAATCGACTCGGCCGCGCTGCGACGCAAGATCTACAACATGTCCTGGATGGTCGGCCACAAGACCTCGAACTCGGCAAAAGCCAACCCATCGCGCCAGAGCGCTCACCGCGACAAAAGGCTGGTGGCGATAGGGGCCTCGGCGGGCGGCCCGGCTTCGCTGGTGGAGTTGCTGCGGGAGATTCCTGCGAACTTCGCCGCCAGCATCGTGCTGGTTCAGCATGTTGATGAAGTGTTCGCCGCCGGCATGGCACAGTGGCTGGCCAGTGAATCGCAAATGCCCGTGCGCCTGGCCCGTGATGGCGAACCCCTGAAGCCAGGTGCCGTGCTACTGGCCGGGACCAACAATCATCTTTATCTGACCCAACAGGGGTACCTGGAATATCGACGCGAGCCGCTCGAGCAGATTTATCGTCCCTCGATCGATGTATTTTTTGAAAGTGTGGCCAACCACTGGCGCGGTCAAGCCGTAGGCGTGCTGCTGACGGGCATGGGCCGTGATGGCGCGCGCGGCCTGAAACAGATGCGCGAGCAAGGTTTTCATACCATTGCGCAGGATGAAGCCAGCTGCGCAGTGTATGGCATGCCCAAGGCTGCCGTGGCAATTGAGGCCGCATCCGAAGTACTGCCGCTGAAGCGAATCGCGGCACGCCTGGTCGAGCGACTGGGTCGAACTCACTCACATTTTGGTGGAGACAGGTAATGCAACGGCCCAAAGGGAATTCCAACCACTATCAGAGTCTGCAAGAGCAGCACATGATGGTGCTTCTGGTCGACGATCAGGCCATGATCGGCGAGGCCGTGAGACGGGCGCTGAGCGAAGAGAGCGACATCGACTTCCACTTCTGCTCCGACCCGCAGCAAGCGCTTAGCCTGGCCCAGCAGTTGAAACCGACGGTGATTCTGCAGGACCTGATCATGCCTGGTGTGGATGGTCTTGAATTACTCGCTCAGTACCGCGCCGCGCCTGGCCTGCTTGATGTTCCCATCATCGTGCTGTCGACCAAGGAAGACCCCAAGGTCAAGAGCGCGGCCTTCACCGCCGGTGCCAACGACTATCTGGTCAAGCTGCCGGATGTCATCGAACTGCTGGCGCGCATCCGCTACCACTCCCGCTCCTACCTCACCCTGCTGCAACGTGATGAGGCATATCGCGCCTTGCGTGAAAGCCAGCAACAGTTGCTCGATACCAATCTCGTGCTGGAGCGACTGATCAAGTCAGATGGCCTCACCGGACTGGCCAACCGTCGCTACTTCGATGAATACCTTGAGATCGAGTGGAAACGCGCCGTGCGTGAACAGAGTGAACTGTCGCTGCTGATGATCGACGTCGATTACTTCAAGGCCTACAACGACAGGTATGGTCACGTTAAGGGGGATGACGTACTGCGTCGTTTAGGGGATACCCTACGAGCCAGTTGCTCTCGCTCGACCGACCTGGCCGCACGTTACGGCGGCGAGGAATTCGCGGTGATCATGCCAGGCACTGCAGTAGGGGGGGCGCGCTTGCAAGCCGAGAAGATTCGTCGGGCAGTCGAAGCGCTGGACATCCCCCACGATCTGCCCACGCCCGGATCTTCGATCAGCGTCAGCATCGGCCTGGCCACCATGCGCCCCTCGATGGGTAGCGAGGCGCTCGGTTTGGTGATCAAAGCCGACGAGGGTCTTTATCTGGCCAAGCACAGCGGGCGCAATCAGGTGGCGCAGGCAGCCGAAAGCACCTAAACGTGCTCTACCGACGGTGTTGCCAAACAGCCGCCAAGCCACTCAGGCAAATAATCAGGATACCGAGCAGCGCCGTTGGGTCTGGCAGGTGACCGAACACCAGCAGCCCCAACAAACCGGCAAAGATGATCTGCATGTAACCGAAGGGCGCCAGCAGCGCGGGGGCGGCATGTCGAAACGCATGCGTCAGCAGCAGATGCGCGGACATACCGAAACCGCCGAGAGCCAACATCATCAAACCGTGTTTGAGGCTGGGCACATGCCAGAAGAACGGTACAAGCGCAGTCATCACCAATGTATTTACCAAACCCGCCAGAAAATTACTGGTGGTGGCACTGTCTACCCCGCTGAGGCGACGAGTCAGCAATTGATAGAAACTGAAGCACAAAGCAGCACTCAACGGCAGTAGCACTGCGGGAGTGAACAGGCTCCCACCCGGGTGCACGATGATCAGGACGCCAATGAAACCCAGGCTCACTGCGACCCATTGGCCGCGGCTTACTCTTTCCCCCAGGAAGGGTACGGACAGTGCGGTTACCAGCAAAGGCGCCAGAAAAATTACCGACGTGGCCTCCGCCAGTGGCATGAACATGAGCCCGGTTGTGAACAGCAGGCTTACGCCCAGAAGACAAAGAGCCCTGAGCACCTGCAAGAGCGGGCGTTTGCTGCGCAGTACCCGCAGACCCGACTGCGGCAGGAAAATGCCTGCCATAAGCAACGTGTGAACGACATAGCGGGCCCAAACGATCAGGATGATCGGATAGAACCCCGACAGGTACTTGGACATGGCGTCATGGCTGGCGAACATAAAAGTCGCCACGACCATAAGGCCAATTCCCTGAAGCGGACGGTTGGCACCTGACAACGGAAGGGAGGTCATTGGGTACTCGATGCGCCTTTGCAGCGCACATGATTAGCAAGGCAAGTAACTATATGCTTCCACTGATTCCCCTGCCAGCCACAAACTCAAGTTACCGAGGGAACGTCATCTGCGCTTGATCACACTTGGCTGACCGATGGGTCGGCTCTATCCTGCACTCTTTTTGTGCGAGCCTGCCCAATGACTCTGTTCGATCTGCTGCTGTTGGCCCTCGCCGGTTTCGCCGCTGGGGGCATGAATGCCCTGGCTGGCGGCGGCACCTTTTTCTCCTTCCCCGCCCTGCTCGCCGCCGGCCTGCCGCCGGTAACGGCCAACGCCACCAACGCCGTGGCCCTGTGGCCGGCCAGCCTGGCCGGTGCCTGGGCCGCGCGCGCCTCATTGCGGCCGTTGGGCCGCTACCTGCTTCCGCTGCTGCTGGCCGGTCTGGCTGGTGGCCTGCTGGGCGGCCTGTTGCTACTGGCCGGCGGCGACGACGTGTTCCGCGTGCTGATCCCCTGGCTGTTGCTGGCCGCCACCGCACTGTTCGCTGCCAGCCCATGGCTGGGTCGCTGGCTGGCCGAGCGCCGCAAGAACAAGGCATCCGCACACCCACCGCATACGCCGCTGTCGCTGGGCGCACATATCAGCGTATCGATCTATGGCGGCTACTTCGGCGCCGGCATGGGCATCCTGCAACTGGCCGCCTTTTCCATCGAAGGTCACCCGCTGGCACGCGCCAATGCCCTGAAGAACCTGATCTCGGCAGTGATCTACAGCATCGCCACGTTGACCTTCGTCATTGCCGGGCGAGTGAGCTGGTACGAGCTGACCATTCTGCTCAGCGGCGCTACGATCGGCGGTTATGCCGGCGGTGCACTGGGCGAGAAACTGCCGCCCGCACTGCTGCGCAGCTTCGTCATTCTGGTCGGCAGTACGATGACGCTGTACTACTTCTGGAACACCTACTTCTCAGCGTAATACAGCGACTCCTGTGTAGGAGCGGCTTCAGCCGCGATTGCCGGTGGGTGCCTGGACAGCATCGCGGATAAAACGGAAGCCGCCCAGCAGCTCTTACAAGCGCCTCTCAAGCCCGCTGATTTGCCCGACTGACACGGCTCTGCTAGTGTCGCGCCCGTTCCAGAATCAGCGAGAACCCGTATCATGGCCCGCAAGAAAGCAGCCCCCGACTTCGAACACTCCCTCGCCGAGCTGCAGACGCTGGTCGAGCGTCTGGAGAGCGGCGAGCTGTCGCTGGAAGACTCGTTGACCGCCTTCGAGCAGGGCATCGGCCTGACCCGCGAATGTCAGGCCGCCTTGGCGCAGGCCGAGCAGAAGGTGCAGATCCTGCTGGAACGCGATGGTGAGCTGCAGCCCACCCCCTTCGACACGGACGAACCCGCATGATTGCGGCGTACCAGAAGCGCTGCCAGACCCGCGTCGATACCGCTCTGGAACAGCTGTTCCAGGCACCGCGCACAGAACTCGAACGGCTCTACGAGGCGATGCGCTACAGCGTGATGAATGGCGGCAAGCGCGTACGCCCGCTGCTGGTCTACGCCGCCTGCGAAACCCTCGGGGGTGATGCGCAGTGCGCCGATGGTGCCGCCTGCGCCGTAGAACTCATCCATGCCTACTCGCTGGTGCATGACGACCTGCCGGCCATGGACGATGACGACCTGCGTCGCGGTCAGCCCACCACCCACAAGGCCTTCGACGAAGCCACCGCGATCCTTGCTGGCGATGGCCTGCAGAGCCTGGCCTTCGAGGTACTCGCCGACCGTCGGCGTAATCCGCATGACGCCGAACTGCGCCTGCAGATGCTCAAGGCCCTGAGCAGCGCTGCCGGCCCAGCCGGCATGGTTGGCGGCCAGGCTATCGATCTCGGTTCGGTGGGGCAGAAACTTGATCGTGACGCCCTGGAAGCCATGCACCGACACAAGACCGGCGCACTGATCGAAGCCAGCGTCCTGCTCGGCGCCCTGGCCAGCAGCAACGCCGACGATCTCAGTCTCAAGGCCTTGCTGCACTACGCACGCGCCATCGGCCTGGCCTTCCAGGTCCAGGACGATATCCTCGACGTGGAAAGCGACACCGCTACCCTGGGCAAGACCCAGGGCAAGGACGAAGCCCACGACAAGCCCACCTACCCCGCCCTGCTTGGCCTCGATGCAGCCAAGGTTTACGCCCTGGAACTGCGCGATCAGGCACTGCATGCCGTTCGCCTGTTCGGCGACAGCGCCGAACCGCTGCGCGAATTGGCGCGCTATATCGTCGAGCGGCGCAGCTAGGCTCTGTGCGAAAAGTGCCTGCGCTCGCTGATGCTTCATTAAACACGGGCCGGAGCGCCAGCCTGGCCGAATGCTCATTTACAGCTCGTAAACTCGAGTGCGAGCCCAGTCCGTTTCTCACCCGTTTTTGCGGGGCCGCCATCGGTATTGCCTGACCTTCGCTCGACGACTTTTCGTACAAACCCTCGGCCGCTCTTGTGGGAGCGGCTTCAGCCGCGATGGCCGCCCCACTCCATCATTGTCATCTATGACCGCATGATCGCCGCATAAGGCTTGCTTTACCCGCGCGCCCAGCCACCTAAGATGGCTCCATAACGACAAGACGTCCGGAGCCGCCATGCCCTTCCCCGCCCTGTTGATCGCCAACCGTGGCGAGATCGCCATTCGCATCGCCCAGGCCTGCGCCGACCTCGGCATCCGCAGTGTCGCGGTATACGCCGAAGACGACAGCGCCTGCCTGCACACACGCAAGGCCGACCTCGCGTTGCCGCTCGCAGGGCGCGGCGTGGCTGCCTATCTGGATATGGATCAGCTCATGGGTATCGCCCGTGAACAGGGCTGCACGGCCATCCACCCCGGCTACGGGTTTCTCGCCGAGAACGCCGAGTTCGCCCGCCGTTGCCAGGTCGCCGGGCTGACCTTCGTCGGCCCGACGCCGGAGACCCTGCAACTGTTCGGCGACAAGGCCGCCGCCCGTGAACTGGCCGAGCGCTGCAACGTGCCGCTGGTGCCCGGTATCAACCGACCGGTGACGCCGGAACAGGCAAGCGCCTTTCTCGCCGAGCACGGCAGCGTGATGCTCAAGGCCCTGGCCGGCGGTGGCGGGCGCGGCATGCGTGCAGTGGACGATCCGGCGCAACTGGCCGAGGCCTTCGCCCGCTGCGCCTCCGAGGCCCAGGGCGCCTTCGGCAGTGGCGCGCTGTATGTGGAAAAACGCGTGCGCCGTGCCCGGCATATCGAAGTGCAGGTGCTCGGTGACGGCAGCGGCGCGGTCAGCCACCTGTGGGAGCGCGACTGTAGCCTGCAACGCCGCCACCAGAAGCTGGTGGAGATCGCCCCCAGCCCCGACCTCGATGCGGCCACCCGTGACGCCATCATCGCCAGCGCCCTGCGCCTGGCCGCCGAGGTGCAGTACCGCGGCATCGGTACCTTCGAATTCCTCCTCGACCTCGACCAGCCGGGGCGCTTCTACTTCATGGAGGCCAACCCGCGCGTGCAGGTGGAGCACACCGTCACCGAGCAGGTCACCGGCATCGACCTGCTGCACACGCAACTGCACCTGGCCGCCGGCAAAAGCCTGGCCGAGCTAAACCTGCTCACACCACCGGCGAGCAACGGTTATGCCGTGCAGGTGCGCCTGAATCTGGAAAGCCTGCTTGCCGATGGCAGCGCGCGCCCGGCCAGCGGCGTGCTCGCGGCCTACCAGCCCCCCTCAGGCCCCGGTCTGCGTGTGGATGGCTGCGGCTATGCCGGTTACGCCGTCAGCCCGGCCTACGACTCGCTGGTGGCTAAACTCATCGCCAGCGCCAACGACTACCCCGGCGCCCTGCGCCGTGCCTACCGGGGGCTCTGCGAGTTTCGCCTCGATGGTGTGGCGAACAACCTGCACCTGCTGCAGAACCTGCTGCAGCGCGACGAGGTAATCGCCAACCAGGTCGACACCACCTATGTCGAGCGGCATCTGGACACCTTGCTGGCGGCGCGCGAGCAGGCCCACCCGCACCGCTACTTCGCCACCGATGCTTCGCTGCAAAGCGCCAAAACCAATGTCGACGCACCGCCCGGCACCCTGGCTCTTAGCGCCCCCTGCGCCGGCGTGCTGGTCAACCTGGCGGTGGCCGAGGGCGACGCCGTGGCCGCCGGCCAGCGCATCGCCGTGCTGGAAGCGATGAAGATGGAATTCGAGGTCAAGGCCGAGCGCAGCGGCATCGTCCGCGCGCTGGCCGTGGCCCCCGGGGACGCCATCGGTGAGGGCCAGGCGCTGGCGTTTCTGCAGCCGGCCGAGGTGGATGGCCTCGACGCCCACGGCGAGCAGGCGGTCGACCTGGCGCATATCCGCGCCGACCTGGCCGAAGTGCTGGAGCGCCATGCCCGCCTGACCGATGCGCGTCGCCCCGAGGCCGTGACGAAAAGGCGCAAGACTGGCCAGCGCACCGTGCGCGAGAACCTCGCGGACTTGCTCGACGCAGACAGTTTCATCGAATACGGCGCCATGGCCCTGGCCGCCCAGCGCCGCCGGCGTTCGCCCGAGGAACTGCTGGAACTGAGCCCGGCCGACGGCCTGGTCGCCGGCATCGGTACGGTGAACGCCGCGCGTTTCGGCAGCGAGGCCGCACGCTGCATGGCCATCGCCTACGACTACACGGTGTTCGCCGGTACTCAGGGCGTGATGAACCACAAGAAGACCGACCGTATGCTGGCCCTGGCCGAGCAATGGCGTCTGCCGGTGGTGCTGTTCGCCGAAGGCGGAGGCGGTCGACCGGGCGATACCGATTTCGTCGGCGTGGCCGGGCTGGACTGCCACACCTTCGTCGCCATGGCCAAACTCTCCGGCCTGGTACCGACGGTGGGTGTGGTCTCCGGCCGCTGCTTCGCCGGTAATGCCGCGCTGCTCGGCTGCTGCGACGTGATCATCGCAACGAAGAACGCGACTATCGGCATGGCTGGCCCGGCGATGATCGAAGGTGGCGGCCTCGGCAGTTTCACCCCCGAGCAGGTCGGCCCGACCAGCGTGCAGGGCCCCAACGGGGTGGTCGATGTGCTGGTGGAAGACGAAGCCGCAGCGGTCGCCGTGGCCAAGCAGTACCTGGGCTATTTTCAGGGCCCGCTGAGCGACTGGCAGTGCAGCGATATCCGCGAGCTGCGCCACGTAATCCCGGAAAACCGCCTGCGCGTGTATGACATCCGCAAAGTAATCGGGCGGCTGGCCGATCACGACAGTGTGCTGGAACTGCGTCGCCAGTTCGCCCCTGGCCTGATCACCGCGCTGATTCGTATCGAAGGCAAGCCGTTCGGCCTGATCGCCAACAACCCCGCACACCTGGGTGGCGCCATCGATGCCGCGGCCGGCGACAAGGCCGCACGCTTCCTGCAACTGTGCGAAGCGCATGACCTGCCCATCGTCTCGCTGTGCGACACCCCCGGTTTCATGGTCGGGCCGCAAGCCGAGCAGCAGGCCACGGTGCGCCATGTCTCGCGCCTGTTCGTCACCGCCGCCAGCCTCACGGTGCCCTTTTTCACCCTGGTGCTGCGCAAGGGCTACGGCCTCGGCGCCCAGGCCATGGCCGCCGGCAGCTTCCATTCGCCGCTGTTCACTGCCGCCTGGCCCAGTGGCGAGTTCGGCGCCATGGGCCTGGAAGGTGCAGTGCGCCTGGGCTTTGCCAAGGAACTGGCGGCCCAACCGGACGAGGCCGCGCGCCAGGCGCTGTTCGACAAGCTGGTGGCCAAGGCCTACGAAAACGGCAAGGCGCTGAACATGGCCAGCTACCTTGAGATCGACGCCGTCATCGACCCGGCCGACAGCCGCGCCTGGCTGCTGCGCGGCCTCAATGCGGCGCCGCGTCCGCCCCGACGCGACGGCAAGAAACGTCCCTTCATCGACACCTGGTAAACACCCATGCACATCGATCACCGCCTGCTCGCCGTCAACGGCATCGAACTCAGCCTGTACAGCGCCGGCCCCGAGCACGGCAAGCCGGTGTGGCTGCTGCATGGCTTTCCCGAGTGCTGGTACGCCTGGCGTCCGCAGATCGAGGCGCTGGCCGCCGCCGGCTACCGCGTGTTCGCCCCGGAAATGCGAGGCTATGGCGCCAGCAGCGCGCCAGCCGATCCGGCGGCCTATGAGCTGCTCACCCTGTGCGGCGATATCCAGGCGGCGATGGACATGCTCGGCCAGCGCCAGGTGGCGGTGGTCGGCCATGACTGGGGCGCGCCGGTGGCCTGGCACCTGGCACTGCTGGAGCCCGAGCGGGTCAAGGCGCTCGGCGCACTGTCGGTGCCCTTCGGCGGCCGGCCGAAACGTCCGGCCATCGAAATGATGCGCGAAGCCTACGCCGGGCGCTTCCACTACATCCTCTACTTCCAGCAGCCAGGCGTGGCCGAGGCCGAACTGGACGAAGACATCGGTCGCAGTCTGCGCCTGCTGCTCGGCGGCCTCGGCGCGGCCCTGCTGGCGACGGACAAACCGGCCGAGGCGCGGCTGTTCGATGGCATGTCGGATGACCTGCCCCTGCCGCCCTGGTGCAGCGAGGCGATGTTCGCCCACTACCTGCGCACCTTCGAGCGCCACGGTTTTCGCGGCGCGCTGAACTGGTACCGCAACTTCGAGCGCAACTGGCAGCGCACCGAGCATCTGGCCGGGCTGCAGGTGATGCAGCCAACGCTGTTCCTGCTTGGCGAGAATGACCCGGTCGGACGCTTCGAGGCGCCGACACTGAAACGCATGGGCGACAAGGTGCCGCACCTGGAGCGCCACGACCTGCCTGGCGCCGGCCACTGGCTGCAGGCCGAATGCGGCGCGCGGGTCAGCGCCCTGCTGCTGGATTTCCTGGGCAGGCACTATCAGTAACGGCGAAATGGACAGCGCATTGGGCTGTTTTCCTGGCATCAGGTAAACTGCTGCATCTTTTACGCCTATAACGATTCGCCTGATGCCGACCACTTTCCACGAGATCCCCCGCGAACGCCCGTTGACGCCGCTGCTCGACAGCGCCAACACGCCGGACGAACTGCGCCGCCTGGCCGAAGCGGACCTGGAAACCCTCGCTGACGAACTGCGCCAATACCTGCTCTACAGCGTTGGCCAGAGCGGCGGGCACTTCGGTGCCGGCCTCGGCGTGATCGAGCTGACCATCGCCCTGCATTACGTCTTCGACACCCCCGATGACCGCCTGGTGTGGGATGTCGGCCACCAGGCCTACCCACACAAGATCCTCACCGGCCGTCGTGAGCGCATGGGCACCCTGCGCCAGAAGGACGGCCTGGCCGCCTTCCCGCGGCGCAGCGAGAGCGAGTACGACACCTTCGGCGTCGGCCACTCCAGCACCAGCATCAGTGCGGCGCTGGGCATGGCCATTGCCGCCCGTCTGAAAGGCGAGAAGCGCAAGAGCGTAGCGGTGATCGGCGACGGCGCCCTGACCGCCGGCATGGCCTTCGAGGCGCTCAACCACGCCACCGACGTCAACGCCAACATGCTGGTGATCCTCAACGACAACGACATGTCGATCTCCAAGAATGTCGGTGGCCTGTCCAACTACCTGGCCAAGATCATCTCCAGCCGCACCTACGCCAGCATGCGCGAGGGCAGCAAGAAGATCCTCTCGCGCCTGCCCGGCGCCTGGGAAATCGCGCGCAAGGTCGAGGAACATGCCAAGGGCATGCTGGTGCCCGGCACCCTGTTCGAGGAACTGGGCTGGAACTACGTCGGCCCCATCGACGGCCACGACCTGCCCACCCTGCTCGCCACCCTGCGCAACATGCGCGACCTCGACGGCCCGCAGTTCCTGCATGTGGTGACCAAGAAGGGCAAGGGCTTCGCCCCGGCCGAGGCCGACCCCATCGGCTACCACGCCATCACCAAGCTGGAGCCGGTCACGCCTGTCGCTGCGCCGAAGAAACCCAGCGGCCCGAAATACTCCAACGTGTTCGGCCAGTGGCTGTGCGACATGGCCGCAGCCGACAACCGCCTGGTTGGCATTACCCCGGCGATGAAGGAAGGCTCGGATCTGGTGGCCTTCAGCGAGCGCTTCCCCG
>CAZIZA010000020.1:0-1683 GCA_964543555.1 uncultured Pseudomonas sp. | reverse complement strand
ACCCCGGCGATGAAGGAAGGCTCGGATCTGGTGGCCTTCAGCGAGCGCTTCCCCGAGCGTTACTTCGACGTGGCGATTGCCGAGCAGCACGCCGTGACCCTGGCCGCCGGCATGGCCTGCGAAGGCGCCAAGCCGGTGGTGGCGATCTACTCCACCTTCCTCCAGCGCGCCTATGACCAACTGATTCACGACGTGGCCGTGCAGCATCTCGACGTGCTGTTCGCCATCGACCGCGCCGGCCTAGTCGGCGAGGACGGCCCGACCCACGCCGGCAGCTTCGACCTGTCCTACCTGCGCTGCATCCCCGGCATGCTGGTGATGACCCCGAGCGACGAGAACGAGCTGCGCCGCATGCTCACCACCGGCCATCTGTTCGACGGCCCGGCAGCAGTGCGCTACCCGCGTGGCACCGGCCCCAATGCCGCGCTCGATGCTGGCCTGGAGCCGCTGGAAATTGGCAAGGCGGTAGTGCGTCGTCAGGGCAAGGGCGTCGCTCTGCTGGCCTTCGGCGTGCAACTGGCGGAAGCCCTGCGCGTCGGTGAAACGCTGGACGCCACGGTGGTCGACATGCGCTTCGTCAAGCCGCTGGACGAAGCGCTGCTGCGCGAGCTGGCTGGCAATCACGAACTGCTGGTGACCATCGAGGAAAACAGCATCATGGGTGGCGCCGGTAGCGCGGTCAGCGAGTTCTTCGCCGCCGAAAACCGCCAGATATCAGTGCTGCACCTGGGCCTGCCCGACTACTACGTCGAGCACGCCAAGCCCAGTCAGATGCTGACTGAATGCGGCCTCGATGAAGCGGGTATAGCGCGTGCAGTGCGCGAACGCCTGAGCCAACTGCAGTCCTGAGCCTCAGTCCCGCTCATCGCCGAATGAGCGGGGCTTGTCTGTCATTGACACAAATGCGCAGCCCACCCGGGATAGCTGGGCGGCGCTGATACACACCATGCACGCCGATGGCGACTCCAGGCAAGGCCACAGGCGATCGATCATGGGGTACCAATGGCGGGTGACGCCGCAAGCAGACACCGCGAATCAGGCACTTACCGCAACAAGCGGCTAACCCACGCGATCATGCCCCCCACAGAACGCTAGCGCACCTCGCCCATCGAGGCGCTCAGCGGCCTTTCCAGCCCCTTGTTCGGCACCGACCAGACCGGTTCCAGGCAGCCCGTGCATGGGCGACCGGACCTGACAGGTGCTCAACTGGACATTGCTGCCACCGAGAATCAGGGCGCAGCGTGACACTCATCCCCCTCAGGCACGGCGGATCTGCGGATCAGCCACCGCCAACTCGAACAGGATCTAGCGGAGCGAGGGAAACAGAGGATCACCCGTTCGGCACTTCACAGCTGCGGAGCCGGCGGACAATGCGCCCAGAGCCGCGCGCGCATCAACCCAACTGGCGGGGAATGCGATAAAGACTGTGCAGAACGATGGATGACAGCGCCAGCAGTACCAGCGGAATAGCCTCGAGGCCAGCCAGAACGGCCAACGCGGCGATCCACGCAGGCAGCGCAGCGCCAAGCAAGGCGCGTAAGCGGATACGATCCAACTCCAGCCAGGCAGCGGGTTCCTCGTCACTATCGAGGGCGTTCTGGGTGGCGATAAGGGCGTGCTTGTAGGCGGAGAACAGCGGCAGGCTGACGAACATCGAGGCCAGGCCGGCAATGAACATCGGCA
>CAZIZA010000019.1:0-22445 GCA_964543555.1 uncultured Pseudomonas sp. | reverse complement strand
CGCTCAACAGCATCGGCCGCGCCGTGGAAATCACCACCGGCCGCCTGCTCGCCGAGGGTTGGCCGCAGGGCGTGGACAGCGTGGCGGTGATGCTCGACGCCAAGGACACCTACCGCCGCTTCGTCGGTCAGGGTCTGCATATCTACTGGGGCGCCTACGTCGGCACGGCCGATGAAATCCTTATCGCCGGCTCGCTGGATGAGGTGGCCGAACGTATTGCCAGCACCCGCGCTGCAGCGCGCGAGCGTAATGGTTGGATCATGGATAGTTATCTGCTGCGCAAGGAAGGTTCAGCGGGGCAATGAAGCGCTGGGTCTGTAGGCAAGAGGAATCCTGTCCGCCCTGCAGGTTTGTTTCGACGCTTCTTATTCATGGCCGAAATCATCTCGGTTGAGCTTTCAATCAGACTCAAAGGCAAATTTTCCGACTCAAACGCATAAACGAGTAGCGCTGGGCAAGGCGCTTCGTGGGGCGCTTGCAGAGAATCGAGGGCAATCGCTTCACACATAAGAACAAGAGCTTGCCCATGAACATGCACCAGAGCGACGCCGAACCCGTCACCTGTCATATCGGACGCAGTCAGACCCGCGTCGAAGATACTGCCCTGCTGCGTGGTCTGGGTCGCTATGCCGACGATATGGCGACGCCGCCAGGTACGCTGCACGCCGCTATCGTTCGTTCGCCTCATGCCCACGCCCGAGTGCTTTCGGTCGACGCCTCGGCAGCCTTGAGCATGCCCGGTGTGCACGGCGTGCTGACAGGCGAAGACGTCAAGCGTTGGGCCAACCCGTTTCCAGTTGGCGTGCGTGCGCCCATGGAGCATTGGTGTCTGGCCGTGGACAAGGTTCGTTACGTCGGCGAGCCGGTCTGCGTGGTGATCGCCGAAGACCGCTACCTGGCCGAGGACGCGCTGGACGCGGTGCAGGTGGAATACGAGCCGCTGCCGGCGATCGTCGATCCGGAAGCGGCCACCGCCGAGGACGCGCCGGTGCTGCACGAGGCGGTCGGCAGCAACGTGGTCAACGAGCGGCACTTCCGCTATGGCGAGCCCGAGGAAGCCTTCGCCAAGGCCGCGCGGCGGGTCTCGATCAAGGTTCATTTTCCGCGTAACTCCTGCACGCCAATCGAGTGTTATGTCGTTCTTGGGCAGTACCAGCCAGCGACCGGCACCTATGACGTGCTCTCCAATTTCCAGGGGCCTTATGCTCTGCACTCGGTGATGGCGCGCGCGTTGAACGTGCCCGGCAATCGCCTGCGTATGCGCACTCCACCGGACTCGGGCGGCAGTTTCGGCATCAAGCAGGGCGTATTTCCCTACGTCGTACTCATGGGGCTGGCGGCGCGCAAGGTAGGTGCTCCGGTGAAGTGGGTCGAAGATCGCCTCGAGCATCTGCAGGCCTCCTCCAGCGCCACCAACCGGGTCTGTGAGATCGAGGCAGCGGTAGAGGCTGACGGTCGCGTGCTGGCGCTCAAGTACGATCAGATCGACGACTGCGGTGGTTACCTGCGTGCGCCGGAGCCGGCCACGTTCTATCGCATGCACGGCAACCTGACGGGGGCCTATGCGATCCGCAATCTGCTGGTACGCAATCGCGTGGTGCTGACCAATAAGGTGCCGAGTGGTCTGAACCGCGGTTTCGGCGGCGGCCAAGTGTATTTTTCGCTTGAGCGTGTGATGCACCAGATTGCTGTTGAACTGGAGCTCGACCCGCTCGATGTGATCCGGCGCAATCTGGTGCCGGCTGACGCGTTTCCCTATCGCGCTGCCGCGGGGGCATTGCTCGATTCCGGCGACTATCCGGCAGCAGTCGATCTTGCCGTGCGCGATGGTGGGCTGGATGAGCTGCTGCGCCGTCGTGACAAGGCGCGGGCCGAGGGGCGCATCTACGGCATCGGTTATACCGCGGCTGTAGAGCCGTCGATCTCCAATATGGGCTATATCACCACGGCGATGACGCCCGAGGAGCGGCGCAAGGCGGGCCCGAAGAACGGCGCGGTGAGCACGGCCACGGTCAGTGTTGGCCCGCTCGGTGATGTCTCCGTACACGTGTCTTCGACGCCACAGGGGCAGGGGCACCAGACCGTTGTCGCGCAGGTCGTCGCTGAGGTGCTGGGTGTGGCGCTCGAGGCGATCAGTGTCAATGTGGAGCTGGACACTGGCAAGGATGCCTGGTCGATCGCTTCTGGCAATTATTCGAGCCGCTTCGCCGGTGCCGTCGCCGGTTCGGTATACAACGCCGCGATGCGTATTCGCGAGCGGATGGCAGGCATCGCCGCATCGATGTGGCAGGTGCAAGCCGAGGATGTGCGTTTCGCTGGTGGCAAGGTATTCGTCGAGGGTGGGCCGAGCCAGGCATTCCATCGTATTGCGGGCGCTACCCACTGGTCTCCCGGCCTGCTGCCCGAGGGTGAGCGTGGTGGCTTGCGCGAGACGGCATTCTGGAGCCCGCCTCAGCTGACTGCGCCGAGTGATGAGGACTGCATCAACAGCTCGTTGTGCTACGGCTTCATCTTCGACATCTGCGCGGTGGAGATCGATCGCACTACCGGTGAGGTCCACATCGACCGCTACGTGACCTGCCACGATGCCGGGCGCATTCTCAATCCGATGCTGGTCGATGGCCAGATCCGTGGCGGCTTCACCCAGGCTCTGGGCGTCGCGCTGATGGAGGAGTTCGCCTACGCCAGTGACGGCAGTTTCCTCTCCGGTACCTTAGCCGATTATCTGGTGCCCACGGCTCCCGAAGCGGTGGAGCCCGTGATCCTGCACATGGAGACACCATCCCCCTTCACCCCGCTGGGTGCCAAGGGTGTCGGTGAAGGCAACAACATGAGCACCCCGGTATGCATCGCCAACGCGGTGGCGGATGCGCTCGGCCGTTCCGATATCCGCCTGCCGCTCACGCCGTCACGGGTGCGCAGCATGATCGGTATCGACGAGCCGGCTGCACCTGAGGGAATGACGCTGGATACGCCGAAAGTGGCCGGCGGCTCGACGCTGCAGGCCCAGGATTCGGTGGAAATTCCCGCCTCGCCACAAGAGGTATACGACGCTCTGCTCGACCCGGACACCTTGAAGTCGATCATTCCTGGCTGTCACGCCCTGGAGGTGGAAGGCGAGAACCACTACCGCGCCGACGTTACCGTGGGCGTCGGCATGATCCGCGCGCGCTTTGCCGCGAAGGTCGGGCTGACCGATCTCGATCCGCCGCATTCGCTGAAGCTGTCTGGCTCTGGCAATAGCCCGATGGGCTCGGCCACCGGCAGTGCGAAGGTACGCTTCATCGAACTGGACAACGGCCATACCCGTCTCGAATACGCATACGAGGCGGCGGTCAGTGGCAAGGTCGCCGCGGTCGGTGGGCGCATGTTGCAGAGCGCCTCGAAAGTCATCATCGGGCAAATCTTCACTCGCCTGGCACAGCGCCTGAGCGGAGCGCCGATGCGCCTTGGGCTATGGCAGCGCCTGCTCCAGCTGTTCGGCAACGGAGGTGGGCAATGAAGCCGGCCGCATTCGAATACGTTCGCGTCGCCAGTAAGCGCGAAGCCCTGGAAATTCTTGCCGAGCATGGTGAGCAGGCCCGCATCATCGCCGGCGGCCAGTCGTTGATGGCGGTACTCAACATGCGCCTGGCGCAGCCCAAGGTGCTGGTCGACATCAACCACGCAGGGGACCTGCACCACCTCAACGTCGAGCGCGGCCATCTGTGCGTCGGTGCTGCGGTGCGTCAGGTCGAGCTGATGGACCGCGCCAGCCTGGCCGACGAGGTGCCACTGCTGGCTCGCGCGCTGCCCTGGATCGGCCATTTCCAGACCCGTAACCGTGGCACCGTGTGCGGCTCCGTGGCGCATGCCGACCCCAGTGCCGAGATCCCGCTGTGCCTGGTCACCCTAGGCGGCCTTGTGGTGCTCGAATCGCTCAAGGGCAAGCGCCGCGAAATACCGGCGGCGGAATTCTTCCAGGGTGTGCTGACCACCGCGCGGCGTGCGGACGAGTTGGTCAGCGAGGTGCGCTTCCCGCTGGCCGATCCGCAAGTGCGCTATCGCTTCCGTGAAGTGGCCATGCGTCATGGCGACTTCGCCCTGGTGGCCCTGGCCGCCTGCATCCGCGAAGACAGCGTCGAGCTTGGCGTCGGGGGTGTTTCCGACCGCCCGGTGCTGCGCCACCTGCCGCGCGGTGCGCAATTGCCCGAGGCACTCAACGCCTTCGCCTGGTCGCTCGGCGCACAGGACGACGTACATGCCAGCGCGGCGTATCGACGTCATCTGGTACGCGAGCTCGGCCGCCAACTCATCGAGGAACAGGACCATGCGCGCGCCAGTTGACCAACGTTTTCCCGTTCGCCTGCAACTCAACGGGCGTATGCGCCAGGGGCATGCCGAGCCGCGCATGCAGCTGTGCGATTTCCTCCGCCACGAGCTCGGCGCCACCGGCGTGCATGTCGGCTGCGAGCATGGCGTCTGCGGTGCATGCACGGTGCTGGTCGACGGTGTTGCCTCGCGCTCCTGCCTGATGCTTGCGGTGCAGGCGCACGAACGGCGTATCGACACGGTCGAGTCGTTGGCGCGCGATGAGGTGATGAGCGATCTGCAGCAGGCATTCAGCCGCCACCACGCGCTGCAGTGTGGTTTTTGCACCAGCGGCATCTTGATGTCCTGCGTGGAGTTCCTCGAACGCGTGCCCCAGCCCGATGAGGCTCAAGTACGCGACATGCTGTCCGGCCACCTGTGCCGTTGTACCGGTTACACGGGAATGGTTCAGGCAGTGCTGGAGGTGGCGCTGCAGCGCCAGGCCTTACAACAACAAGAAGCCTTGGAGAACACCCATGTTTGATTTAGGACGCAGCTTTCTTGCCGCAGTCGAGCGCCGCCCGGGCGCGATTGCGATCAGCGACGGCGCGTTGAGCAAAACCTACGAACAATGGTTTGCCGACATCCAGCGTGCCGCCCACGGGCTGCAGCATCTCGGGCTCGCCAAGGGCGATCGTCTGGTGGCAGTGATGCAGAACAACTGGCAGATGGCGACGTTGCACTGGGCCTGCCAGTTCAGTGGCATCGTCATGACGCCGCTGAACTGGCGGTGCACGGCGGATGATCTGAGCTGGTGCCTGGAGGATGCCGATGCCCGGGCACTGATCCACGACGACTCCTCGGTCGAGGCTGTACGTGGCGCTGGCCAGCTGCGAATTCCCTGCGTCAGCGTTGGCGAACTGGCAGACGAGAGCGCCCTGAGTTTCGAACAGCTGTGTGCCGATGCGCCGGCGCAGACCATCCTGCGCGCCAGCCCGGAAGACTGGTCGCTGATGCTCTATACCTCAGGCACCACCAGCCGGCCCAAGGGCGTACCGCGTCGGCACCGTGCCGAACGTGCGGCAGCCGTGGCGCATGTGGCGCAGAACCTCTACGGCCACGAGGAGTGCACGCTGGGGGTGATGCCGCTGTATCACACCATGGGTGTGCGCTCGCTGTTGTCCATGACGCTGATCGATGGCCACTTCGTCTGCGTACCGAAGTTCGACGTTCAGGCCACGCTCGATGCCATCGAGCGCGAGAAAATCAGCAACCTCTATCTGGTACCGACGCTGTACCACATGCTCATCGAGCACCCGGAGTTCAGCCCTCAACGGGTCGCCAGCGTGCGCAAGATCGGCTTTGCGGGAGCGCCGATGAGCGACGGTTTGATGCGTCGGGTCGAGGCAGCGTTTCAGCCGGAGCTGTTCGTCAATCACTACGGCAGCTCGGAGATTTACACCTTCACCATCGACCAGAATGCGGCGCGCAAGCCAGGTTCGTCCGGCCGCTGCGCGTTGAATCAGCGGATTCGCGTTGTCGGTCTGGACGCTCGCTCACCAGACGAGGTCGCCAGGCCCAACGAGGAAGGCCAGATCATCGCCGACCTGGCCAGCGACGAGGCCTTTGAGGGGTACTGGAAGCGTCCCGACGCGGATGACAAGTCGCTGCGTGACGGCTGGTACTTCACCGGTGACACCGGATTCTTCGATGAGGAAGGCGACCTGTTCGTCACCGGTCGTGTCGATGACCTGATCATCACCGGTGGCGAGAACGTCAGTCCGGCGGAAATCGAGAACGTCTTGTCGCTGCACCCGGCGGTAGAGGAAGTCGCGGTGGTCGGGTTGCCCGACGAGCAATGGGGCAAGCTGATCGCGGCCTTCATCAAGTTGCGCCACCCGGTCAGCGAAGCAGAACTAGACGCCCACTGCGTCACTTCCGGCCTTGCCCGCTTCAAGCGCCCGCGCCGCTACGAATTCATCGAGCAGATTCCAAAATCCCCGGTCGGCAAGATCCTGCGCCGCGTACTGGTCGCGCAGTACGGCGAGCTCAAGGCTGCCAGCTGACCCCATTCGACGAGAGGAAAGACCATGAATACCACCGAGATAGAGCAGTTCCTGAACAACCCATTCGACGGCTTCTGCGTCGAGGTCGACACCGCTCGCGAACGTGCCGACATCATCCTCGGCCGTCCACCGTACAACGTCATTGCCATGAGCCAGCGCGAAACGCTGCGCCAGGTATTCGAAGCGCTGGATGCGCATCCTGGCGTGCGTGTGATCGTGTTGCGCGCCCAGGGCGAGCATTTCTCCAGTGGCGGCGACATCAAGGGCTTCCTGGAAGCATCGCCGGAGCATGTTTCCAAGCTGGCCTGGAACGTCGCCGCGCCAGAACGCTGCAGCAAGCCGGTGATCGTTGCCAACCGTGGCTACACCTTTGGCGTTGGCTTCGAGCTGTCGTTGGCTTGCGACTTTCGCATCGCTTCGGAAACCGCGCGCTACGCGCTACCGGAACAGAATCTCGGGCAGATTCCGGGCTCCGGCGGTTCGGCGCGCCTGCAGAAGATGATCGGCATCACCCGCACCAAACACATGGTCATGCGTGCCAAACGTGTCAGCGGTCAGCAGGCCTATGACTGGGGCTTCGTCACCGAATGCGTGCCGGACACCGAGCTGGAAAGCGCGGTCGATGCATTGGCCGACGAGCTACGCCGTTTCTCGCCACTGGCTCAGCGTACCGCCAAGAAGCTGATCAACGACAACGAGGATGCACCATTGAAGGTCGCCATCGAGATGGAAGGTCACTGCTACAGCCGCCTGCGCAGCTCGGCCGATTTCAAGGAAGGTGTCGAAGCATTTCACGGCAAGCGGCCCGCCGTCTTCCGCGGGGAATAAGCTGCGCGGCCGCTGAGCCGCCTCCAGCACGTGTGCCGTCCTTGCCGGGCGGCATTCGGAGAACGACCGAACGCTCACACAACAACAAGCGAAGGCGTTGCCATGATCCAGAAACCGCTTCATCCCGCAACCGAGGGCTCGGTTGCCGACAATGAGCCCACTCTAAGCCGGGCTTTCAACTCCAAGTCCATCAGCGCGGGTGTGGTCGCCGCTCTGTTCGGTTGTACCGGTCCGGCTCTGGTGGTGATCAACGCTGCCGAGGCGGGCCGCCTGAGCAATGCGCAGACAGTTGCCTGGCTGTTCGGCATATACGTATTGGGCGGGCTCATCAGTCTGTTTCTGGCATTGCGCTACCGCCAGCCTATCTGCGGCGCCTACAGCATTCCGGGCGCGGCGATCCTGGCGGCCTCACTAACGGTCATTCCGTTCAGCGATGCGGTTGGTGCCTTCATCATGAGCGGTGTCCTGGTGCTACTGCTCGGTGCCAGTGGGCTGATCGGGCGCTTGATGCGCTGGCTGCCGATGCCGATCGTGATGGCGATGATCGCCGGCGCGCTGATTCGCTTCGCCACTGGCTCGGTCGATGCTGTCGTCACGGCGCCGCTAATCGCTGGCGTCGCTGCGCTGAGCTTTTTCCTGACGACTCGGTTCTTCCGATCCATTCCGCCGGTGCTGGTCGCCGGGCTGGTCGGCTTGGTTCTGGCCTTCGCCTTTGGCCAGTTGCAGCCAGCCGATGTGAGCATTGCCTGGGTGGTGCCTGAACTCACCATGCCGACCTTTTCCATTGATGCCTTTCTGGCCATCACCATTCCGCTCACCGCCTTGGTGATCGGTGCGGAGAATGCCCAGGCCACTGGTGTGTTGTTGGCCGAGGGGTATAGCCCACCAGTCAACACGATGACCGTGGTCAGTGGCATCGGCGGTGTACTGGCCGGTGTGCTTGGCGGGCATAACGCCAACATCGCCGGGCCGATGACGGCTATCTGCTCCTCCGAGCAAGCCGGCGATAACCCGCGGCTGCGCTACGGTGCTGCGTTGGTCAACGGTGTGCTGTTCATTCTGTTCGGGTTGTTCGCTGGCCTGGCGGTCCCGTTCATCCTCGCCTTTCCCAAGGCGCTCATCGTTGTGGTCGCCGGCCTGGCGATGATCGGCGTGTTGCTAGGCTCGCTGCAGCAGGCTTTCCAGAAGGGCGGAGCCTGCCAGATCGGGGCTTTCGTGGCGCTGGCGGTGGCGATGAGCCAATTCACGCTGCTGGGCATCAGCTCCCCGTTCTGGGCTCTGCTGTCGGGCGTAGCAGTGTCGTGGCTGCTCGGCGAGATGAAGCGTTGAGGGGCCAGGGCCCTTCTTCGGGAGCTGGCCAGAGAAGCTAGAGCTGCGCGTGATGGCGTGTATCAAAATTCGTTAATGGCCAGGGGTTTTACCCGGCCCATAAGATGAAGCTGCCGAACAATGCGGGGCCGGTAGAACCGGCGCCGTATACAACCGACAAAAACAAAAACGGTGAACAGCAATGAACAATCAACTGCCTTGTGGGCCTATTTCCAGCCTGGCCACAGCCCTAGCGGCGAGGTCCCTGCACCTGACGTTCGGACGCACCAGCAGCGAAGACGCCTGATTGCCCAGCTCTACACGGACAGCGTGTGGAGCGGCAGTTTCGGTTCTGGCTCTGGTCCTCACACGTTACGGCAGATAATTATGAAAAACCTCGCCAACCCCGCCTCGTTCGTTGCGCTTTGCTGGGCGGCTTTCCAGATTTACATGGTCTACGGCACCCCGCTGGACCTGATCGTCGCAGTGCCGATCCACATCATGTTCGGCGTCGTGCTGACGTTCATCACTCATCCACTGTGCAAGGGGGATGTTGGTCGCTTCACCTTTACCCGGCTGTCGGACTATCTGCTGGCCGCAGTCGCTGTCGCCATTGCCCTTCATTACCTGCGCAGTGGCGAAATGCTGAACATGCGCATTGCCATGGTCGACCCGCTGACGACCCTGGACATGGTGGTTGGCGTCGCCACTATCGTGCTGGTGATCGAGGCGGTACGCCGTGCGCTGGGCATGGGCCTTACGGTGGTGATCCTGGTCTTCCTGGTCTACCAGTTCATCGGTCCGCAACTGCGCGACATCCCGATGCTGGGCATTCTCGGCCACGACGGTGAGCCGAGCCGGCTGTTCTTCGAGACATTCCTCGATATTCAGACGATGCAGAACGAAGGAGTGTTCGGCATTCCCAGCATCGTGTCCTACAACCAGGTCTTCTACTTCCTGCTGTTCGGCGCATTCCTCCAGCTGTTCGGCGGTGGCCAGTTGTTCATGGACCTCTCGGTGCTGCTGGTGGGGCGCTTCCGCGGTGGCATGGCTAAGGTTTCGATCGTGTCTTCCACGTTGTTCGGCGCGGTCAGTGGCAGTGCCACGGCCAACGCAGCCGTGATGGGCATGTTCACTATCCCGGCGATGAAGAAGTCCGGCATGAGTGCCGAAGAAGCCGCAGCGGTGGAAGCGACGTCCTCTACCGGTGGACAGATCATGCCGCCGGTGATGGGTGCGGCAGCGTTCCTGATCGCCCAGTTCATGGGCATTCCCTATGCCGAAGTGGCGATCGCCGCGTTGATTCCGGCGCTGCTGTTCTACGTCGCGCTGTATTTCGTGGTCGACCTGCTAGCACGCCGTCGTGGTCTGGCCGGGTTGACGCGCAGTGAGCTGAACACCGACTGGTCTAGTGTGCTCAAGCGCCTGTACCTGCTGATTCCGGTATTCGTGCTGGTGTACCAGATCATGGCCGGTCGCGCGCTGAGCTCGGCGACCCTGCAGGCGATCTGGATCACCCTGGTGTTCGGCCTCTGCACTCGCGTCTGGGAAGGCCTGCGTGTGGAGGGCGGCCGCGGAGTGCTGAAGGCTACCGGTTCGGTGTTCCGTGACTCGTTGCTGGCACTGGATTCCGGTGCGCGCGGTGCGATCGCCGTGGCCATTCCTTGCGCCGGGGCGGGCATCGTGGTCGGTATTGCCTCGATCACCAACCTTGGCCTGACCTTCGGCAGCTTCGTCACCGCCTTGTCCGGCGGCATGCTGATACCGGCGTTGCTGCTGGTGATGTTCATGGTCATCGTGATGGGCATGGGCATGCCCACCACCGCGGCCTACATCATGGGGGCCATCCTGGCCATTCCGGCGTTGGACAAGCTAGGCGTCCCTGCTCTTTCCTCACACTTCTTCGTTCTCTATTTCGCCGCGCTGTCGATGGTCACGCCGCCGGTAGCGTTGGCTGCCTTCGTCGCTGGCGGGATCGCCAAGGCCAATGTGTGGAAGACCGGATGGGTCGCGTTTCGCTACAGCCTGGCCGGTTTCCTCGTTGCCTTCGCTTTCGTCTTCAGCCCGGCGCTGCTGCTGCAGGGTGACTGGCAGGAGATCGTTCCTGCAGTGGTTACCGCCGTCATCGGTTGCTATGCGCTGGCCGGTTGCGTGGTGGGCTACCTGCGCGCCCGCAACTCGTTGCTGGAAACCCTCTTGCTGTTCGTCGCCGCGGCGCTGTTGATCACCCCGGTGATCAAGGCCTCCCTGGCGGGACTGGTGCTGCTCTGCGGTATCTGGGCATGGCAGAGCCGTCGGGCCAAGGCCCTGCAAACCGAATGTGTGCTGAGCCGGTCGGGCGCCTGATGGCCCGCCCTGCGAAATCAATCGAGGAGAACAACAATATGATCAACGCACTGAAAAAACATGCGGCGGTTGCGCTGCTTGGGATCATCGGCCTATGCGGCAGTGCCATCGCCGCTGAGCCGGTAAAGGTCAAGTTCGCTGCCGGGCCAACCGGTACGACCTGGTATGCCTACGCCGGTGCTCTGCGCGGTGAGATGCTGCAGCGCTTGCCAGCAGGCTCCTCGGTGGACATTCAGGGTACGCCCATGGCCATCGCCAACACCAAGTTGCTAGCAGCCCGGCGAGCTGACATCGGCCTGATCTTCCCGCCCGTTGCCGCCTGGGCCCAGCAGCCGTTCGGTCCGTTCGAGCGCAAAATCGACAACGTTCGCGGCCTGGTCGGCGGCCTCGACCAGTACTACCAACGCATCACGGTGCAGAACGACAGCCCCATCCAGTCCATCGCCGACATTCGCGAGAAAAAGCTGGCGGTGCGTATCGGTACCGGCCCGCAGGGTAGCCTGAATGAATACATCGCCAAGCTGATCCTCGAGGCCAACGGCCTGAGTTACGAGGCGATCGAATCCTTCGGCGGCAGCATCAGCAAGTCCAGCCTGAGCATCCTGCAGGACCAGTTCGGCGACCGGAAGATCGACATGATCATCGGCATCACCACCGCTGGCCACCCCAACACCGCCCAGCTGTCTATCACCCCCGGCCAGCGTTTCCTCGATCTCAGCGACGAGGCCATCAGCTTCCTGGAGAAATACGGCTTCGTTCGCACCAGCATGCCTGCCGGCATGTTCGAACATCAGGACAAGGCGGTCGAGGGTGTGGGTTTCGTGACGTCTCTGTATGCCAACGATCAGCTTTCCGAGGAAGCGGCCTACGCCATCACCAAGGCCGTCTTGGACGGCCGTGAGGCGCTGCAGCGCTCGTTTGGCTCAATGAAGGACTGGACCTCTGAGGGTTCGTTTGACCCAGCCAACCTTGCCGTGCCGCTGCATCCGGGTGCCGAGAGGTTCTACCGTGAAAGTGGCCTGCTGAAATAACGCCACCCTGGCCTTACGGCGCGTGCCGCGTGGCTCTTTTCGCCCGATCTAAGAGAGGATCAGATGACAGTCGACAAGCGATACGATGGCGGTCAGGCCATCGTCGAACTGCTCCGACACAATGGTGTGGACAGGGTGTTCACGGTGCCCGGCGAAAGCTTCCTACCGGTTCTCGACGCGCTGCACGATGCTCCCGACATCGCCCTGGTGGTGTGTCGCCAGGAAGGCGGTGCGTCAATGATGGCCGAGGCCTATGCCAAGACCACCGGGCGCCCGGGGGTTTGCTTCGTGACCCGTGGCCCAGGCAGTGCCAATGCCCTGGCGGGGCTGCATGTCGCCTCGCAGGACTCCACGCCGCTGCTGGTCTTCGTTGGTCAGGTGCCTCGTGGTTTTCAGCAGCGCGAGGCATGGCAGGAAGTCGATGTCGGTGCGCTGTTCGGCCCGGTCGCCAAGTGGGCCGTGGATATTCAGGATGCCGCGCGCCTTCCCGAGTATCTCTCCCGCGCTTTCACCACGGCTCGCTCTGGCCGCCAGGGGCCGGTGGTGCTGGGGCTTCCGGAAGATCTCCTGTTCGAAACCGTTGCACCGTTGGCGCTAGAGGCGGCGCCGATCAACCAGGGTTATCCGGCGCCAGCGGCGATGGCGCAACTGCAGCAGATGTTGAGCGAGGCGCAGCGACCGCTGGCTATCTTCGGCGGCTTCGGCTGGAATGCTGAATGCCGGCAGGCGCTGCAGGGCTTCGCCGAAGCCCAAGGGCTGCCGGTAGTCACGGCCTTCCGCCGCCAGGACCGCTTCGATAACGGTCACCCGAACTATGCTGGCGACGCTGGACTGGGCATGAACCCGGCGCTTGCCAAGATGATTCAGGAGGCTGACCTGCTGGTTGCGGTCGGTACGCGCCTGGGCGATATCACCACTCGCCACTACGAATTGGTCGAGGCACCTCGGCCACACCAGCGGCTGGTACATGTCCATCCCGATCCGCAGGAGCCTGGCCGGGTCTACTGGCCGGAGCTGGCGGTCTGTGCTTCGGTGACGAACTTGGCCGAAGCTGCCGCTGAGCTATCACCGCCGGCTGCACTGTCCGCCGAACGCCGTGCCTGGCTGACCCGCGCCCAGGAAATCCGTCAGGCCTGGCAGCAGCCTACGCAGCTGCCGGGCCCTTTGCAGCTTGGTGAGATCGTCGCCTGGCTCGGCAATCGCCTCCCTGCCGATGCAGTGATCAGCAACGGAGCGGGCAACTACACCCTCTGGGTCCATCGTTTTTATCCTTTTCGCGGTTGGGGCAGCCAATTGGCGCCGACGTCGGGTTCGATGGGGTACGGCCTGCCAGCGGCGATCGCTGCCAAGCTTGCCCAGCCTATGCGGCCGGCCGTGTGCTTCGCTGGCGACGGCTGTTTTCAGATGACCTGCCAGGAGCTGGCCACGGCGGTGCAATATGGCGCCAACGTGATCATCGTGGTGGTCAACAACGGCTCCTACGGCTCGATCCGCATGCATCAGGATAAGCATTACCCCGGTCGGCGTTATGGCACCGATCTGGTCAATCCGGACATGGTCACCCTCGCCAAGGCCTATGGCGCCGCTGCGGCAAGGGTGGAGCGGACCGAGCAATTTGCCGACGTCTTCGAGCAGGCATTGGCCTGTGACCGACCCTTTCTCATCGAGCTGATGATCGACCCGGCAATCCTGCGGCCCTGAGCCGCCAGGGCATTGCGGGCACTGATGGCGCGCATCAAAAAAGCTTAATAGGCAGTCCCTCGCCACGCTTCTAGCATGGCCAAAACAATAATCACGAGAGAGTACCCGCCATGCTGCCTCAGCATTCGCCCTCAACCGACATCGCCTCCACTCTTCCGCTCGGTAGCAGTTTGCGCGGCTGGCTCGACCATTTGCAGCAAAGCCAACGCCTGAGCATCGTGCGCCCTGGCGTCGACTTGCGTTTCGGTGTCGCGGCCATCGCCAATCGACTGGACGGCCGCAGCGCTTCGCTGTTTCTGAAGCCCAGTGGCCATCCGGTGCCGGTGATCTCCGGTTTGTTGTCGGATCGTCAGTGGATGGCCGAAGCCATGGGCGTCGAACCGAGCCAGGTACTTGCGCGTTTCGAGCAAGCCAGCCTTGAACCGCTGCCTTGGCAGGAAACCAAGGATGCGCCCTGCCAGCAGGTGGTCCATCGCGATGTCGATCTGCTCGCGCAGTTGCCGATCCCGACCCACAACGAACACGACAGCGGCGCCTACATCACCGCGGGATTGCTGATTACGCGCAACCCACGCACCGGTGTGCAGAACGTCTCCATCCATCGCCTGCAAGTCAGCGGACCGAATCGCCTCGGCGCGTTGCTGCTGCCCCGGCATGCGCTGGCATTCTTCCAGGAGACCGAGCGTGACAACGAGGATCTGGAAGTCGCGGTGGTGGTCGGTTGCGATCCTCTGACGCTGATGGCCTCGCAGGCCATCGTGCCCATCGACCATGACGAGCTGGAAATTGCTGGCGCGCTGCATGGTCGCCCGCTGCCGGTTACCCAATGCGTGACCAACCGCATTCGGGTGCCGGCCGAGGCCGAGATCGTCATCGAGGGACGCCTTCTGGCCAACACGCGCGAGGAGGAAGGCCCATTCGGCGAGTTCCCTCAGTATTACGGTGAACGTGCCGAGCGCCATGTCATCGAGGTCGATGCAATCACTCATCGCCACTCCCCGATGTTCCACACCATCGTCGGCGGTGGCCTGGAGCATCTGTTGCTGGGCGGCATCCCGCGCGAAGCGACCATGCTAGCGCACCTGCGGCGCAGCTTCCCCTGCGTGCGTGACGTGCACTTGGCCCGCGGTGGCGTATGTCGTTACCACCTGTATGTGCAGATCGATAAGCGCTCGGAAGGTGAGGCGAAGAACGTCATTCTTGGCGCCCTCGGTGGCCACTACGACATCAAGCACGTGGTAGTGGTGGACACCGACGTCGACATCCATGACCCGACCGAAGTCGAGTGGGCGGTGGCGACCCGCTTCCAGGCTGACCTCGACCTGGTGCTGATCCACGAATCCCAAGGCTCCAAGCTCGATCCTTCGACCCGGGATGGCGTCGGCTCGAAGATGGGCTTCGACGCCACCGTGCCATTGGCCGCACCGCCAATGCGCTTCAAGCGTATCCATGTGCCGGGCCAAGCCGAGGTGGACCTGGCCGCAGTCAGCCAGCCGGCCGGTGCCGACTGGCAGGCACTGTTCGGTCGATAGCTCGCCCGTTGGGTTGCCGCCTGTCGTGGGCGGCCTGGTGCCCGGCCCGGCGGATACCCCCGGTCCGACTGGTTGGTCCAGGCTTTTTCACCAGGTCGTAGTTCAGGGGCACAGCGCCTTTTCCAGCGGCATACAACAAACACAAACAGCTTCGCCGGACAGGAGATACAGATGCAGCAGGCACGACACTTCATCGATGGCCAATGGTGTGATGACGGTCAGTGGGCCGATAGCCGCGACCCGGCCAACGGCGAGCTTATCGGGCGTTTCGCCGACGGTGGTGAGGCGCAGGCCCGGGCGGCGGTAGGTGCTGCCGTGCGGGCTTTTGCCAACCCGCAGTGGTCGCAGAATCCACGCCTGCGCCAACAACTGATGCTTGATTGGGCCGCTGCATTGAAGAGCCGCGAGGACGAGCTGACGATTCTCCTCACTCGCGAGAACGGCAAGACCATGGCGCAGGCGCGTGGCGAGATTGGCGGCGCCATCTCGGAAATTCTCTACTACGCCGGCTTGGCCCGGCATAACCCCGGCCATGTGCTCGAGGTCGCACCTGGCGAGTTCTCGACGATGTTGCGTGAGCCCGCTGGCGTGGCCGCGCTGATTATTCCCTGGAATGCACCTGCGGTATTGCTGGTGCGGGCGTTGGCTCCGGCGCTGGCTGCCGGTTGCACCTGCGTGGTCAAGCCGGCGCCGCAGACCGCGCTATTCAACGCGGCCTTCCTTGCTCCGCTGTTGGCGCTGCCAGGTCTGGCAGCGGGGGTGGTCAATCTGTTCGCGGAGACGGGTCATGGCGGCGCTGCCTTCCTGGTTGCCACGCCTGAGGTCGATGTCCTCAGCTTTACCGGCTCCACGGCCACGGGGACGCGGATCATGCAAGATGCCGCGCCGACCATGAAGAAGCTGTCGCTGGAGTTGGGTGGCAAGTCCTGCTGCCTGGTCCTGGAAGATGCCGATATCGGTGCGGTGGCGATGAAGCTTGCGGCGGCCGCGACCATTATCTCTGGTCAGCAATGCACCGCTGCCCGTCGGGTGCTGGTCCATGCCAGTCGCGCCGCGCAGATGAAGAGCGCGCTGGCTGTCGCATTGGCGGAAATTCGTCTCGGCCATGGCCTGGATGCCGCTACGCAGATGGGCCCGCTGATCGATATGCGGGCGCGTGACAGCGTCGAGCAACGTGTTCGTGAAGCGCTGGAGATCTGCGACGAGGTCTTGCTGGCCGGCGGTCGGCCTCGCGGCATGCTGGACCAGGGTGCATTTCTCGCACCGACCTTGATCGCCCATCAGGACAGCAGCGCTTTCTTCTGTCAGGAGGAAATCTTCGGGCCGCTGCTGGTGTTGGAGACTTTCGAGGATGAGGCCGAGGCCGTCGCTCGAGCCAACCACAGCGAGTTCGGTCTGTCGGCCAGCGTCTGGACGCGTGATGGGGCGCGTGCCTTGCGCCTGGCGCGTGCCTTGCGCAATGGCACGGTGTGGATCAACGATCACAACAAGCTGTTCGCCGAGGCGGAAACCGGGGGTTATCGCAAGAGCGGGCTGGGACGTCTGCACGGTTATGACGCGTTGCTCGATTTTACAGAGCTCAAACACGTCTACCAGAATGTCGGTTCCCTGTAGGCAGCATCGAAGAGGTCCTGATGGAGCTGCGCCAGCTGAAGTACTTCACCTGTCTGTACGAGGAAGGGTCCGTGACCAAGGCGGCGCAGCGGCTGAACATCGTTCAGCCAGCCCTGTCGATGCAGATTGCCAAACTGGAAGAGGAACTCGGTCAGCCTCTGTTCGAGCGTACGCCCAAGGGGATGATCCCCACCGAGGCCGGCGTGCAAGCCTATCGCCTGTTCATGCCGATCCTCGGTGAGCTGCTGGAGGCGCGACAGACCCTCATCGATCGCAGTGGCGAGATCGGCGGCCGGATCAACGCCGGGTTGATCGCTTCGGCCGCCAACCAGGCGCTGGCCAGTACCCTGGCTTATTTCGTCGAGCATCACCCGGACGTCGAACTGCAGGTCAGCTACGGCTACAGCCAGGACCTGATCGACCGCGTGCTGTCCGGCGCGTTGGATTTCGCGGTGATCAACCAGAGTTTTCAGCAGGAACACTTGCACCGCACCGATATCCTCGATGAGGAACTGTTGGTGGCGACCGGCGCCACGACCCGCCTGCGCCTGCCCACGCCGATTCCGCTCAGCGCATTGGGCGGCCTCAAGTTGGTGCTGCCTTCGCGCCGTCATGGTTTGCGCATGGTCATCGATCAGGCACTTGCCGCGCAGAGCCTGGAGTTGACGCCGCATCTGGAGTTGGACGACCTCACGGTGATCGAGAGCTTCCTGCGACGTAGCGACTGGATCAGCGTGTTGCCTGCCACCGTCTTGCAGCGTGGGCTGGAGGAGGGCGCGTTGCGCGCCTATCCACTGGCGGCGCCTGGGATTACCCGACGCATGGTCTGCGTGCATGACAGCCGGCGCCCGCTGACGCCGGCGGCGACCTTGTTCATCGACATCATCAGCAAGACGCTGGCAACGGCGCTCAATGCCATCCATTTCTACAAGGAAGGCGCGACTCAGGAATCTGACCATGATCTCAGTTAGCCCCCGCTCGCAGCGGCTCGTCATCGGTATTTCCGGCGCCTCCGGCGCCATCTACGGGGTGCGTTTACTGGAACTGTTGCGCGACACGCCCATCGAGACGCATTTGGTGGTGTCGAAGTCGGCGTTGATCACGCTGGCTCATGAGACAGGTCTCTCTTGGTCGCAGCTCAAGCCGATGGCGACGGTGTGCTACTCCAACCAGGACATTGGCGCGGCGATCGCCAGTGGTTCGTTCAAGACCATGGGCATGATCATCGCGCCTTGCTCGGTGCGTTCGATGTCGGAAATCGCCAGCGGCGTCACCTCCACCTTGCTGACGCGCGCCGCCGATGTGGTGCTCAAGGAGCGCCGGCGCCTGGTATTGATGGTGCGTGAGACACCACTGCACCGAAATCATCTGCGCACCATGACCGAGCTGGCCGAGCTTGGTGCGATCATCGCACCACCCGTTCCGGCGTTTTACGCCAAACCAGCCTCGCTGGCGGAGATGGTCGACCATACGCTGGGCCGCGTGCTCGACATGTTCGATATCGAACTCGGCGTGGTCAGGCGCTGGCGCGAAACGCCGGAAGACCTGCCCACCCTCGACGAAGTCGAGGCGAGCACCTGCGAGCGCTGATGAGCATGAGCGCTGCGGTCATCAATCAGGCGTTGAGTGCTTCAGCGATCCAGCGCTGCCCGGAACTCATCGATCAGCTCCAGCACGCGAGGGCGGGCCTGGTTCTGCGGAAAGTGCCGGCAGTGCTCGAGCAGCAGCGTGCGGCATGGGCCACTTACCCTGGCAGCGAGGGTTTGCAGTTGGGCCGGGGTGGCGAATTCGTCCTCATGACCCTGGATAGCGAGCACGGGCACCTGAATGAGAGGCAGGGCTGTGTGGAGATTCCAGGTGGCGAAATCCGGGTTGAGCCAGGTGTCGCTCCAGCCGCGGAAGGCGCCCTCGAGGTTGCTGCCGTGGTAGGCACGCAGACGTTCGCGCAGGTCGCCACGGGTGTATGCCTGGACCGTACGGCGTACGCCAGCGACGCTGGCAGGTTCGACGTCCACATGCGGTGCCAGCACCACGACGCCCTTCACCCGTGGGTCCTGGCGAGCCGCGTAGGCGAGGGCGATGGAGGCTCCGTCGCTGTGACCGACCAGAATCACCTGCTCGAGTGCCAGGCCATCAAGCACGTGTTCGAGTTCCTGCGGCCCGTCCTGGCTCAGGTAGTCGAGAGGACGCGGCAGCGTCACTGGGCTCGAGCGACCATAGCCCCGTCGGCTGTAGACCAGCACTGGCGCGGCACAGGCATCGGCCAGTTGCGCTGGAAAGTCTTTCCACAGGTCAACGCTGCCAAGCCCCTCATGCAGCAGCACGAGTACCGGTCCCTGATCTGCTGGCCGCAGAAGCTGGTATTCAAGACGGGATATGCGGGTCTCGAGAAACTGCCGATGCGTCATTACGTGGAAGCCTGCCTGACTGAAGAGGCGAAGGTTAACCGATTTTCATGCTGGGTCCGGCGAGGGAGTGTTGAACATGCGCCAGCTTGACCTTCAGGTGGTGGATAGTGCCTTGCAGTGGGCGCGCGACGGGCATCCGCTCTGGTTGTGTACGGTGCTTTCCACCTATGGTTCGGCGCCACGGGCGCCCGGTGCGATGTTGGTGGCACGAGCGGATGGCCAGTTCGTCGGCTCGCTATCCGGCGGCTGTGTCGAGGAAGCTTTTCTCGAAGCACTGGCACGTGGTGAGCTGCAGGCGCCGGCACAGATCGTTCGCTATGGCGAGAGCGACGACGAGCGTCAGCGCTTACGGCTACCGTGCGGCGGCATCCTTCAGGTCCTGATCGAACATCGGCTGCCTGACGAGCCTTGGCTCGATCATTTGCAGGATGTCAGCGCTGCTCTGCTTGGCCAGCGTCGGCTGGTTCGCGAGCTCGATCTCACGAGCGGTAAATTCTCACTGGCGCACGATCAGGGTGGGGAAGTCACTCAGGTTCACGCGGAACAGGTGCGTGTCTGTGTCGGCCCGGCGCTGCGTCTGGTGCTGGCCGGCCTGTCGCCCGTGGCTGAGTACTGTGCCAGCTTCGCTCGTGCCATTGGCTGCGAGGTGATCGCCTGTGACCCACGTGAGGAGATGTGCGGGCGTGTTCCCGCGGGCGTCCAGTTTCATCCGCAACTGCCTTCAGCGTTCATTGCTGCTGGACACTGCCACGAAGCCACCGCGGTGGTCGCCCTGACTCATGACCCGCGCATCGATGACTTGGCCCTGATGGAGGCGGTGCGCACGCCAGCGTTCTATATCGGAGCCATGGGCTCGCGACAGACCTCCGCCCGTCGAGCTGAACGCCTGGCTCGAGTGGGTGGCCTGAACGAGGAGCAGATTGCGCGTATCCATATGCCTATAGGCCTGGATATTGGTAGCAAGACGCCGGCGGAAATAGCGTTATCGGTGATTGCCGATGTCTTGCGGGTCTACCACGGCAAGGCGCGCGATGAACTCTGAACCCGAGGAGGCTTTGCTCCTCGATAGTGATCCCTGTCGACCCGTGAGAGCTGCTGCAGCCGGTATCCAGACGGATAACCACCGCATGGCCAATGGGAGTGACTGCGAATCACCCAGCACGCCGTCGATCCATCGAATCGGAAGGAGTTAGCAATGTCTACCGCACAGCGGGTCTTTCACGGCAAATTCGGTCGGGTCGCTCTGCTCGACATGGATCGCCCTCTGGTCACTCACTCACATCATGAGTGCCATGTACTGGTAAAGGCATCCGGTGCAGACACCTTCTTCAACGTCAATGGCCGTCAGGTGCCTTTGACCGATCGCTGCGCGGTGCTGGTCAATGCCTGGCAGCCTCATTACTACGACTTTCAACCGGGCGCTGAGCAGACGCAGATCCTCGCGCTCTATATCGAACCTGCCTGGCTGGCCGAGGCACAGCAATCGCTGGCGTTGAGCGCGCACCCAGGCTTCTTCGTGCAGCCCTGCATCGAGCTGAGCAGCAAGAACCGGACGATGGCCGACCAATTGATTGCCGAGGCTTGTAGTGCTGGGCTGGTGCCGCGTGAGCGCATAGAGTTTCTGCTGTTCGACTTCCTTATCGAGCTGATCGAGGATTACTCGCAATGGCGGCAATTACGCCGCCTTGGCGCTCAGGTGTTTCAAGGCTTTCGCGATACGCGCATTCGCCGCGCCTGTGATTATCTGCAGAGCCATCTCGATGATCCGGATTGCATTACCAATGCGGCGCAGGCTGCCGGATTATCCCGTGCGCACTTCTTTACCCTGTTTCGCAAGGACACCGGTGTGACGCCATCTCTGATGCTCAACGATGCCCGTATGCGTAGCGCCTTCCTCTGGCTGGAGCGCGAGCGCAGCGGCACCCTTGGCCAGCTCGCCGAGAACCTTGGATTTTCCGAGCAGGGTCACTTCACGCGGTTCTTCAGGCAGCATATCGGCGCCTCTCCTAGCCAGTATCAGCGAGTAGTCGACAGTTACAGCCGGACGGTCAGATGAGTGCTCGGCATTGTAGATTCTGAGTGCGCTGTACTTGAACTGACATATTTCAACGTCTGGCCATAGGTATTTCATGCTGCCTGCGTTCGATACCGCTCTGCTCGCTTATCTCGTTACCGTCTTCGTGTTGGGCGGGGTGGTCAAAGGTGTGTCCGGTTTTGGCATGCCGCTGGTCGTCGTACCGTTGGTGGCCTGGGTAGAAACGGTTCCCACAGCGGTAGCCCTGTCGCTGCTGCCGGTGGTGATCTCTAATATCAGCCAGGCCTACGAATGCCGTCACCACTATCGGGTGCTGAAGTGGGTTTGGCCGCTGCTGTTGAGCATGGGCGTGTCACTCGCAGTCGCTGTACAGCTGCTCGGACATTTCCGGCCCGAAGTGCTGGCACTGATAATCGGCGTGATGATTCAGGTGTTCGTTATCTCGCAACTCGCGCCCGTCCCTCCGGTGATTGCACGGGCATGGCGCTTGAGGGCGATGCTGGGCGCCGGTGTGAGCAGCGGCGTGCTGGGTGGCCTGACCTCGTTCTATGGCTTTCCGGCGTTGCAAGCCTTGATGGCTATGGGCTTGGCGCGCGGTGAGTTCATCTTGGCGAGTAGCCTGATGTTTCTACTCGGCTCGTTGCTGCTTGGCGTGGGGTTGCTATTGCAGGATCTGGTGGCGCCTACCTATCTGCTGCTTTCGCTGGTTTTGGTGTTGCCCACGCAGTTGGGCATGTGGCTGGGAGCAATCGTGCGTGAACGCCTGTCGCAGAGGATGTTCCGGGGTATTACCCTGTGCGTGCTATCGGCGACAGGGCTGGTCATGATTGCGCGCGCGCTAGGCGGATAGGGCTGCGTGCTACCCGCCTTACAACCAACTCCAGGAAACCCCCGTATACACCCCAAACCCTTCTCCAGGCGTGGAGCGCGCTGCATCGGCGCCGTTGTCGTCATAGCCTGGCGTCACGGTAGCCGCGTAGCGCTTGTCGGTCAGGTTGCGCAGGTCGAGCCAGGCTTGCCAGTCGTCCTTCGGCGAGGCGTAGCCGAGGGTGGCGCCGAAGGTGGCGTAGGCATCGGCATAGTAGGAGTTGGCGTAGTCCACGGCTACTTTCGAGGCGTACTGGGTGTTGAGGCCGGCGTAGAAGCCGCTCGGGTGGTCGTAGCGCACCTCGGCCTGGTAGTAGTGGCGTGGTAAGCCAGGCAAGCGGTTACCGCCGAATTCGTCGTCGTCGCGGTAGTGGAAATCACTGAAGGTGTAAGCCTGGCGCAGGCTCAGGGCGCCGGCC